>NZ_JBHWJI010000001.1:155660-398398 GCF_042731515.1 Streptomyces sp. NPDC059850 | reverse complement strand
GTGTTGGGGGGGGGGGGGGGGGGGCCGCGCGCCCCCCGGCGTGGCGGGGGGGGGCCCCCGGCGGCCCCCCCCCCACACTCCGGGGGGGGGGGGGGCGGGCCCCCCCCCCCCCCCCCCCGACGCGTTATCCGTGGGTCCGGGGCGCAGGAGGCCTACGAGGACACGGACTCCTTGGAGGGGGCCTCGGCCGGGTCGGCGTTCTTGGGCCCGGTGATCCGTTCCCGTATCAGCGCGAAGCCCACCACGAGCGCCGCCACCAGCGTGGACAGCAGCACCTGCTCGCGACCGGCGTCGTCGGTGAGCATGTAGAGCAGCACGAACGTGATCATCCCGATGGTCGCCCAGGTCAGATACGGGAAGCCCCACATCCGGACGACGAGCTTGTCCGGGTTCTCGCGCAGGATGATGCCGCGCATCCGCAGCTGGGTGAAGCAGATGACCAGCCAGACGAAGAGCGCGACCGCGCCCGAGGAGTTCAGCAGGAACTCGAAGACCGTGTCCGGCCACTGGTAGTTGAACCAGACCGCGACGAAGCCGAAGACGACCGAGCCGAGGATCGCGGCCTGGGGCACACCGCGCGCGTTGGTCTTCGCGAACGCGGCCGGGGCGTCACCGCGCTGCCCGAGCGAGAAGGCCATCCGGGAGGCGGTGTAGAGGCCGGAGTTGAGACAGGAGAGCACGGCGGTCAGCACGATGACGTTCATGACCTGACCGGCGTGCGGAATGCCGATCGATTCGAGCGCGGCGACGTAACTGCCGTCCTTGGTGATCGACTTGGAGTCCCAGGGCAGCAGGGTGACCACGACGAAGATCGAGCCCAGGTAGAAGACCGCGATACGCCAGATCACGCTGTTGGTGGCCTTGGAGACGGCCCGCTGCGGGTCGGCGGACTCACCGGCGGCCAGGGTGACGATCTCACTGCCCATGAAGGAGAAGACCACCAGCAGCACGCCGGTGAGGATCGCTCCGGGACCGTTGGGCAGGAAGCCGCTGTGCGCGGTCAGATTGGACAGCCCCGAGCCCTCGTTCTCGGAGCCGGGCAGCAGGCCGAAGACCGCGAGCCCGCCGATGACGATGAAGGCGGCGATGGCGACGACCTTGATCCCGGCGAACCAGAACTCGAACTCACCGTAGGAAGCGACCGAGGCCAGGTTGGCGGCGGTGAGCACGACCATCACGATCAGCGCCCAGCCCCACTGCGGTACGGCGGGCCACCACTCCTCCAGGATCTTGGCACCGGCGGTCGCCTCGACCGCCAGCACCACGACCCAGAAGAACCAGTAGAGCCAGCCGATCGAGAAGCCCGCCCAGCGGCCGAGCGCCCGGTCCGCATAGGCGGAGAAGGAGCCGGAGGTCGGATTCGCGGCCGCCATCTCGCCCAGCATGCGCATCACGAGGACGACCATGAGGCCGACCAGCGCGTAGGACACGAGAATGCCCGGGCCGGCCTTGGCGATACCGGCACTGGAGCCGACGAACAGCCCGGCGCCGATCACACCGCCAATCGCGATCATGGACAGATGGCGATTTTTGAGTCCGGCCTTGAGGCCGTCGGGGGAAGTCTCTGGTTGTGCGCTCATATGGCTCGATCCTTTGCTTCCGGAAGAGGAGCGACGCCAGTGAATCTCAGGAGAACCAACAGGTGAACCTTCGATTTCAAATTGTTACTTGAGGTTTCCATGAGGTTCCTTGGTGTTGCGGAGGAATCAACGGAGCGCCTACCCGCCTCGGCGGGAAAGACACAGCCGTGTCACACTCTGGGCATGCGCGTGTACCTCGGCTCCGATCATGCCGGTTACGAACTGAAGAACCACCTCGTGGAGTGGCTCCGGGCGGGCGGTCACGACCCCGTCGACTGCGGCCCGCACATCTACGACGCCCAGGACGACTACCCGCCGTTCTGCCTGCGCGCGGCCGAGCGGACCGCCGCCGACGCCGACAGCCTCGGCATCGTGATCGGCGGCTCCGGCAACGGCGAGCAGATCGCGGCGAACAAGGTCAAGGGCGTACGCGCCGCACTGGCCTGGAGCGAGCAGACCGCCGCCCTCGCGCGCGAGCACAACGACGCCAACGTGATCAGCGTCGGCGGGCGCATGCACACCCGGGAAGAGGCGACCAAGTTCGTCGAGATCTTCCTCGGCACCCCGTACTCGGGCGAGGAGCGCCACACCCGCCGCATCGCCATGCTCGCCGACTACGAGACCACCGGCGAACTGCCGCCCGTCCCGGCCCATCACCCCGCCGGCGACTGATGCCCGAAGGGCACACGATCCACCGACTGGCCGCCGACCACCTCGACCGGTTCGGCGGCCGGCCCGTGCGGGCCGCCAGCCCCCAGGGCAAGTTCGCCGACGGGGCGGCCCTGGTGGACGGGCAGGCGCTCCAGTACGCCGAGGCGCACGGCAAGCACCTCTTCCTGGACTTCGCGGCCACCGGCTGGGTCCATGTCCACCTCGGGCTGTTCGGCAAGTACACCTTCGGCCCGGCCCCCGCCCCGCCGCCCACCGAGACCGTGCGGCTGCGGCTGGCGGGCCCCGGCGGGTACGCGGATCTGCGCGGGCCGACCGCCTGCGCCCTGATCACCGAGCCCGAGAAGCAGGCCATCCACGACCGGCTCGGCCCCGATCCGCTGCGCACCGGCGACGACGGCGGCGACGCCTGGGCCCGGGTCTCCCGCAGCCGGGTCAGCGTGGCCGCGCTGCTCATGGACCAGAAGGTGGTCTCGGGCGTCGGCAACGTCTACCGCGCCGAGGTCCTGTTCCGGCACGGCATCGACCCGTACCGGCCGGGCCGCGGGCTGGTCCGCGCCGAATGGGACGCGATCTGGTCCGACCTCGCGGAGCTGATGCGCGAGGGCGTACGGAACAACCGGATCGACACGGTCCGCCCCGAGCACACCCCCGAGGCCATGGGCCGCCCGCCGCGCGTGGACGACCACGGCGGCGAGGTCTACGTCTACCGCCGGGCCGGACAGCCCTGCCACATCTGCGGCCAAGAGATCCGCACCGCCGGGCTCGCCGCCCGGAACCTCTTCTGGTGCCCCGGCTGCCAGCGGGCGTAGCCGACACCTCTTGAGGCCATCGAGCGCTCGCATTCGGTCAACTCCCGCCGGAGCGCGGTTTTCTCCCGCGTTCGGGGTACGACACCGGCTGCGAGTACCAGCTTTCCGTACCAATCATCCCAAACAGCCGATCGGGCACCCCCCGCTCCGCGCTCATATCCCCATCCCCAGCAGCGGTTTCCCGTACGTGCGAACGAATATCGCTTACGATTGCCCCCCTGGCTGGGTGGTTCAACGCGCCACGAATCGACGCGCGTCCGAACGGGTGGGTAGGGTCCCGATGCAATGACTGGCGGCGCGGACACTCCGTTGGCCCGGATGCGCAAAGCTCTGCACCGGGCTCGCACAGGCGTGCGCAAAGCCGGAGTCGACTACTTCCGCGGCGAGGGCTCCGACCGGCTCGCCCTCGCCCTGCTGCTCCTCGCCGTTCCCGCCATCGCCTGCGGCACCATCGCCACCCCCGACTGGTGCGCCCCCTCCGCCCTCGTCCTGCCGATCGTCGCGGGCGGACTGCTGCTGCGCCCCGCCAGCCTGCTCGGCCTGTACGCGGCTGCCGCCTCCGCGCTCATCGTGGAGTCCGCCGTCCTCGGCCCGTACACCGAGGAGGACACCTCCGCCCGGGTCACCCCAGGCACCATCCTCGTGGTCGCCGCGGTCGGCTTCTTCGGGCTGCTCATCGCCCAGTTCCGCAGCCGGGTCGGCGTGCCCTGGCGGCGCGGCGGCACCATGCTCTTCGACCTGCGCGAACGCATCCGCGTCCAGAGCAAGCTGCCCGCCCTGCCGCGCGGCTGGCACCGCGAGATGGCGCTGCGCCCGGCCGGCGGCCAGTCCTTCTCCGGCGACTTCGTGGTCGCCGCCCGCACCGGCAGCGGCGGCCGCACCCTCGAAGTCGTCCTCACCGACGTCTCCGGCAAGGGCATGGACGCGGCCTCCCGCGCCCTCCTGCTCTCCGGCGCCTTCGGCGGCCTCCTCGGCTCGCTGCCCCCGCACGGCTTCCTCCCGGCCGCCAACGGCTATCTCCTGCGCCAGGACTGGGAAGAGGGCTTCGCGACCTCCGTCCATCTCGTACTCGACCTCGACAGCGGCGACTTCGAGCTGTTCTCCGCCGGTCATCTACCCGCGCTCCAGCTCAGCGCGGGCACCGGCAAATGGGAGGAGAAGTCCGCCGACGGCCCGCTGCTGGGCGTCTACGACGGCGCCCAGTTCGACCCCACCAAGGGCACCCTGCGCCCCGGGGACGTACTGATGCTGTTCACCGACGGCCTCGTCGAGACCGCCGACCGCGACATCAGCGAGGGCATCGACCACCTGACGGGCGAGGCCGACCGCTATGTCTCCTCCGGCTTCCAGGGCGCGGCCTGGCACCTGATCGAGACGGTCGCGAAAGACGTCAACGACGACCGCGCGCTCCTGCTGATCTGCCGCCAGTAGAGCCGCTTACCGGGGGCTAACCCCACCTCGGTACGGCGGCGGCCGCCATGGCCCCGGTACACCCCCGATCCCTACGTTCGTAGGGCGTTCGAAAGACATCGGGCGAACTCCGGAGAAGGGCCACCACCATGCGGCTGCGCAAGCGGCGTACGACAGCGGCGCCACCGGCACCGCACCAGCACCCCGCCCCTGCCACCCACGCCATCGAACTCCATGGCGTCCAGCGCCGCTACGGCCGCGGCGGCAACGCCGTCCACGCACTCCGCGGCATCAGCCTCGCCCTCCCACACGGCAGCTTCACCGCCGTCATGGGCCCCTCGGGTTCCGGCAAGTCGACGTTCCTGCAGTGCGCCGCCGGGCTCGACCGGCCGACCGCCGGGTCCGTCCTGCTCGGCGGGACCGAGATCACCGGACTGAGTGAGAACAAGCTCACCACGCTGCGCCGCAGCCGCCTCGGCTTCGTCTTCCAGGCCTTCAACCTGCTTCCCTCCCTCACCGTCGAGCAGAACGTGCTGCTCCCGATGCGGCTCGCCGGTGCCCGCCCCGATCGCCACCGGGCCCTGGAGGTGCTGGCCCAGGTCGGGCTGCACGAGCACGCCCGGCGCCGCCCGGGCCAGCTGTCCGGGGGCCAACAGCAGCGC
Source organism: Streptomyces sp. NPDC059850 (assembly GCF_042731515.1). NCBI lineage: Bacteria > Bacillati > Actinomycetota > Actinomycetes > Kitasatosporales > Streptomycetaceae > Streptomyces > Streptomyces sp. NPDC059850. Next base: position 393,265 of record NZ_JBHWJI010000001.1, on the reverse strand, counting down.
GTGGCGATCGCCCGAGCCTTGGTCACCCGCCCCGACGTCGTCTTCGCCGACGAGCCGACCGGTGCCCTGGACACGGGCACCGCCGCCGAGGTGCTCGGGCTGCTGCGGCACGCGGTGGACGCGCTCGGCGCGACCGTGGTGATGGTCACCCACGACCCGGTGGCCGCGAGCTACGCCGACCGGGTGCTCTTCCTCGCGGATGGGGCGATCGCCGACCGGCTCACCCGTGCCCCGGCGCATGAGATCGCCGACCGGATGACCCGGCTCACCGCCCGCACCCCCGCCGCCCTCGCCGTCGTCCGGTGAGGGCGTTCACCAACGGACTGGCCCGCGCCTCCGTCCGCTTCAAGCCCGCCGCCTTCGCGGGCACCTTCATCGCCCTGATGATGACCGCGATGATCGTGTCCGCCTGCGGCATCCTGCTGGAGACCGGAGTACGGGCCTCCGTACCGCCCGAGCGCTACGCGAGCGCCCCGGTCGTCGTCGCCGCGGACCAGCGCGCGCACTACACCGTCGGCAGCGGGGAAGACCGGGAGGACGAGTCCGAACCGCTCCCCGACCGGGCCCGGCTCGACGCCGCGCTCGTCGCCACCGCCGCCCGCACCCCCGGAACGGCCGCCGCCGCATCCGATACGACCTTCCCGCTGAGCGCCGGTGGTACTGGGACGGGCCCGCTGACCGGTCACGGCTGGGGCGCGGCCCCCTTCACGGGCGTGAGACTCGCCACCGGCACACCGCCACGGGCGGCGGGCGAGGTCGTGCTCGACGAGGGAACCGCCCGCGCGGCGGGCACCGGGGTAGGCGGCCGCGTCACGGTGACCGCCCCGGACGGTCGGCACACCTTCCGGGTGTCCGGCACCGCCCGGAGCACCGAGGGCGGGCCCACGGCCTGGTTCGCCGACGCCCGGGCCCGCGCCCTGTCCGGCCACCCCCGTACGGTCGACGCCATCCTCGTCCGCCCCGCCCCCGGCACCAGCCCGGACGACCTGGCGGCACGACTGAAAGCCGCGTGCGGAAAGGAGGCGCACGGCAAGACCCCGCACGCCACCTCCGTGCGCGTGCACACCGGCGAAGGTCGCGGCGCGGTCGAGGACAGCTCGATCGCGGGGGCCAGGGAACTGCTCACCGCTCTCGGCGGCTCCTTCGGCGGGATCGCCACCGCCGTCGCCGTCTTCACCGCCGCGGGCACCGTCGCCCTCTCCGTCGGCCAGCGCACCCGCGAGGTCGCCCTGCTGCGCGCGATCGGCGCCACCCCGCGCCAGATCCGCCGCTCCATCGCGGCCGAGGCGCTGCTCGTCGCCCCGCTCGCGGGCGCCCTCGGCTGCCTGCCCGGGATCGCCCTCGCGCACTGGTGGTTCGGACAGCTCAAGGACAAGGGCGCGATCCCCGCCCCCGTGGAGCTGGCGGTCTCCTGGGTTCCGCTGGTCTCCGCCGTCGGCGCGGGCCTGGTCACCTCGCTTCTGGCGGGCCTGATGGCCGCCCGCCGCCCGGCGCGGATCAAGCCCGGCCAGGCGCTCGGCGAGGCGGCCGTCGAGCGGCTGCGCCCCGGGGTGATCCGTACCCTGCTGGGCGTGTCGGCCCTGGTCGGCGGCTTCGTGCTGTCCGGAGTCGCCGCCTCGACCTCCGGCGAGGACGCGGCCAACACCGCGCTCGGGATCGTGATGCTCTTCATGCTGGCCGTGGCCCTGCTCGGCCCGCTGATCGCCCGGCTGTGCGCCTGGCTGATCGGGCTGCCGCTGCGCACGGGCCGGGCCCCGGCCGTCCTGGCGTCGGCCAACACCCTGGCCAACGCCCGACCGCTGGCCTCCGCGATCACCCCGATCGTGCTGGCCATGGCGTTCTCCTCGACGCTGGTGTTCATGCACACCAGCGAGGACCACGCGATGGCCGCGCAGCGGCGCGAAGGGATCCTCGCCGACCAGGTCATCTCCGCACCCGGCGGCCTCCCGGCCGACACGGCCGACCGCGCCGCCTCCGTGCCGGGCGTCGCGGCGGCGGTGGGCGTGCTGCGCACCGGGGTGCTCGTGCCGATGGGCTCCGCCCTGCAGGGCGCGACGGCCCAGGGCGTCTCCGGCACCGGCCGCGCGCTGGCCGCCGTACAGGACCTGGACGTCCGTACCGGCCGCCTGGCGGACCTGGGTGGTCCTGGCCGGGTCGCGGTCGACGCGAACCTCGCGAAGTCCGCGCACGTCCGCGTGGGCGACCGGCTCCGGCTCCGCCTCCCGGACGGGACCAGGGCCGCCCCCGAGGTGGTCGCGACGTACGGCCGGGGCCTGGGCATCGCCCAGGTCACCCTCGACCGCACGGCCCTGGCACCCCACGTCACGTCGGCCTTCGACGCGGACGTACTGGTACGGGACGACGCGGGCGCGCACCACGGCACCGTCGCGGCGGCGCTCGGGAAGCGGCTCGGCGAGCAGGTCACCGGCCGGGACGGCTACGCGGCCGCCCAGGACCGGGACCGCGCCCTCAACGCCTGGTCCAACAGCACCATGGCCTCGGTGCTCGGCGGCTTCGCCGCGGTCGCCGCCGCCAACACCCTGGTGATGACGGTCCTCGACCGCCGCCGGGAGCTGGGCACCCTGCGCCTGATCGGCTCGACCCGGCGGCAGGTGCTGGAGATGGTGCGCTGGGAGGCACTGCTGGTGATCATGGCCGGGGTCGCGCTGGGCACGGCGATCGCCCTGGCCACGCTCGTACCGATGGTGCGCGGCCTGACCGGCGGGAGCCCGTACCTCCCGCCCCTGACCTACGCCGGGTTCGTGGGCGCGGCCGTGGCGCTCGGGCTCGCGGCGACCGCCCTGCCCGCCCGTGCGGCGCTGCGCCGGGAGACGCCCGGAGGGGAGTGAGCGGACAGCGAAAAGGGCCGGGACCGTGCGTACACGGTCCCGGCCCCTCGATCGTGGGAGCCGTCAGGCGGCCGTACGGTGACGGGCCTGCTCGGCGGGGTCCTTGCGGAAGGCCCACTTCATCTTCGGCTCCATCGCGAAGCGGAAGGCGCGCTGCACCGGCGGGGTGCACAGCACGGTGATGAGGGAGGCGGCGGCGACGGTGACGGTGATCTCACCCAGCGGCTTGTGCAGCCAGTCGATGTCGAACCAGCCCCAGAAGCGGGAGCCCTTGGCGAGGAAGCCGTGCAGCAGGTAGCCGTACAGCGTTCCGGCGCCCAGCACGGTGAACCACATGTTCCGCCGCGGCACCCAGGCGAAGAAGCACGCCACGAGGACCATCGAGCAGCCGAACATGGCCAGGGTCATCACCGGGCCGGTCCACGCCGGGGCGTGCAGCTCCTGGACGCTGTCGCGGTGGTAGAACCAGGCCGAGTTCATCCGGGGCGCCGCCCAGTAGGCGAACAGCAGCGCGCCGGCGAAGATCGGCACGGCCGCCATCCGCATCTTGGGGCCGCGCATCACCTGGAAGTGCTCGGGCTTCATGCACAGGCCGATGACGAAGAACGGCAGGAACTGCAGGACCCGCTGGAGGTCGAGGTCGTCGCCGATGTCGGGCGAGACGGACGCCAGGGTGGCGATCGCCAGCGACAGCGGGACCGGCCAGCGCACCAGCTTCCAGATCGGCGTCGTCAGCCGCCAGACGAACAGCGCGACCAGGAACCAGGTCAGGTACCAGGGGTCGAGCAGGCTGATCGGGTGGCTCGGGTCATCGTCGGCCCAGCGCTTGAAGAGGCTGTACGCGACCTCGAACAGCACGTAGGGCACCGCGACCCCGGTGATGAGCCGCTTGAGCCGGTCCGCCCGCATGTCGAAGCTGCGGGAGAAGAAGCCGGAGATGATGATGAAGGCCGGCATGTGGAAGGTGTACACGGTCATGTACAGGGCTTCCGCGGTGCGGCTCGTATCGGTGAGCGGCTCCCACGAGTGGGCCATCGCGACCAGGACGATCGCGAGGTACTTCGCGTTGTCGAAGAACGCGTCCCGCTGCTTCGGCTTCTGCCCGGCAGGGGCGCTGGCGGCGGGCGGAGTCGCCTGACGCCCTGCTTCTTCGCGCTGCGGCGTGGGGGGCGCTGCGGCCTCGGCCTCCCGGGCCGGAGGGAGCGGGGACCGCTGGGAACCGTGCGGGCGCAGGGAGTTGGTCACAGGCCCTCCCACCAGGAGCTGGGGGAGAGCACCCGGGACCGCACTGCGCGTGGGGGAGAGATGGCAGCGTGGAACATCTGAGGCACGATAGCGCCGAAACCTCTATTGCGTAAAACCTCGTCCAGGTCTTCCCCGGTAATACGGTTCACACTCCGGCTGATTGCCGACCGTTATCAAGTCGACATAGCGATCCGGATGTTCGATATGAGGACTCAGGCTGTCCGGTCTGTCGGGTTTCATCCCCCTTAAATGGTGCATATGCCCCTCAGGTGCCTCCGGTGGAATGTCTGATTCATGGAAATCGGAATTCCCTTCCGGGATATGCGATCAGGTCGAAAAATGATCCACGGAATTGTGGGGAGTGTCACCCGTGTCCGCCCGTGTAACGCATTCCCGGCGGGGTACCAAGCGGGTGGGTGTGGTGTGTACCGACGCAGGTAGTCGCCTCACCCTGCTGCTGTGGAGCGGTAGTTGATGGCACGATGGTTGCCAGCGGGGGTGTGCGGGGTCGCGTGCTTCCGGGGCCGGGTGAAGACATGAGCGACCGAGGAGCTTGATCAGCTGTGGTCATTTCCCTGTCATTGGTGGTGCTGGTGGGGATCATCCTCGTACTGATGATCCGCGCGGGGAAGATGAAGGCGGGACCGGCGCTCGTCGCCGCCCTCTTCGGCTTCCTCTTGGCCTCTTCCGATCTGGCGCCGAACATTCAGGACTTCCTCGACTCGGTCGCCAGCTCCATCAGCGACATCAACCTCTGATCGAGCGCCGCTCGACCGGTCCGCATACGCCGACTGATCCGTTGGTCCGTATACGCCGACGGCCCGGCGCCGGGGATCTCCCCGGGGCCGGGCCGTCGTACGTCATGGAGCGGGCGACGGGAATCGAACCCGCGTAGCCAGTTTGGAAGACTGGGGCTCTACCATTGAGCTACGCCCGCACGCGCCGCCCAGGTGGGATCACCTGTGGCCGCGGCACGGGAAGCATCGTAGCGGGTCCGGGGCCTCTCCCGCACACCCTTGCCCACCGGTGGAATAACGGGGGGCCGGGGCGTCCGCGGCCATGTACCCTACGTGTCGCACCGACGGGGTGTGGCGCAGCTTGGTAGCGCGTCCGCTTTGGGAGCGGAAGGTCGTCGGTTCGAATCCGGCCACCCCGACCATCCACAGGCGTCAAGATCGCGTTGTGGGCCGCGTCATGCTTGCGGTTACTATGCAAGCTGCGCGTCTGTGTCTTTCTTTACCGGGCGCGATCCGCTGCGAAGCATCAGTGCGAGGCAGCAGAACACCACACGTCAGCCCCAAGGAGACCGAACCGTGAAGAGCGCCGTGGAGAACCTGAACCCGACCCGGGTTCGGCTCACTGTCGAGGTGCCCTTCGAGGAGCTCAAGCCCAGCCTCGACGCGGCGTACAAGAAGATCAACCAGCAGGTCACGGTGCCAGGCTTCCGCAAGGGCAAGATCCCGGCGCGCATCATCGACCAGCGTTTCGGCCGCGGTGCGGTGCTGGAGGAGGCCGTCAACGACGCCCTCCCGAAGTTCTACACCGAAGCGGTCAACGAGGGTGAGCTGAACCCGCTCGGACAGCCCGAGGTCGACATCACCGAGCTCAAGGACAACGAGCTGCTGACGTTCACCGCCGAGGTGGACATCCGCCCGACGGTCGAGATCCCGGACTACTCCGGCATCGAGGTCACCGTCGACTCGGTCGAGGTCTCGGACGAGGACATCGACAAGTCGGTCGAGCAGCTGCGCGACCGCTTCGCCACCACCAGCCCCGTCGAGCGCGCCGCCGCCGAAGGCGACATCGTCGTCATCGACCTGGAGGCCAAGGTCGACGGCGAGGTGCTGGAGGACGGTGTCGCCGAGGGCGTCACCTACACCATCGGCTCCGGTGAGCTGCTCGATGGCATCGACGAGGCCGTGACCGGCCTGGAGGCCGGTGGCACCGCCACCTTCACCTCCGAGCTGAAGGGCGGCTCCGCGCAGGGCAACGAGGCCGAGGTCTCCGTCAAGGTGAACGAGGTCAAGGCCCGGGAGCTGCCCGAGCTGGACGACGACTTCGCCCAGCTGGCCAGCGAGTTCGACACCCTCGAGGAGCTGCGCGCGGACAGCCGCAAGCGCCTGGAGCAGTCGAAGAAGTACGAGCAGGCCACCCAGGCCCAGGAGAAGGTGCTCGAAGCCCTCCTGGAGCTGGTCGAGGTCCCGATCCCCGAGAAGCTGCTCGAGGACGAGATCCAGACCCGGAAGCACAACCTGGAGCACCACCAGCTCGGCCAGATGGGCCTGAACCTGGACTCCTACCTGGAGCTTCAGGGCAAGTCCGCCGAGGAGTTCGACGCCGAGCTCAAGGAGCAGGCGGAGAAGGGCATCCGGACCCAGTTCGTCCTCGACGAGCTGGTCAACAAGGAGCAGCTGTCCGTCGGCCAGGAAGAGCTGACCGAGCACCTGATGCGCCGTGCGCAGTCCTCCGGCATGAGCCCTGACCAGTTCGCCCAGCAGGTCGTCGAGGGCGGCCAGGTGCCGATGCTCGTCGGCGAGGTCGCGCGCGGCAAGGCGCTCGCGGTCGTGGTCGAGGCCGCCAAGGTCGTGGACGACAAGGGCGAGACCGTCGACCTGGACGACGAGGACGAGACCGCCGAGACGGTCGAGGGCACCGAGGCCACCGAGGCCGTGGAGGCGGACGAGAAGACCGCCGACGCCGCCGAGGCCGCCGCCGAGGCTCCCGAGCAGGAGAAGGCGCAGGAGAAGGCCGAGGGCTGATCCTCGCCGCTCCACAGCCCGTACGAACGGGCCCGAACGTCTGCACGCGTCCGGGCCCGTTCGTGTTCCGCGAAGTCTTCCGCACGCCTTCCGTGAAGCGCGCTTGCCTGAAGGCCGCTTCCCCGAAGTCCGCGGAGGCCGTGGAACCTGCGCTCAGAGCGAACAGTTCCTGATGCGGGATGGCGGCCGCCGACCAGCGCGTTAGGGTCCGTAGATACGAGGGCAGGGAGTCTCGCAGGCCCGCCGGATCGCACCGGCCGGCCCGTCCCGAGCCCAGAAGAAGACGCTGAGACGGCCAGTCGCCGTCAGAGACGAGCAGGTGGATACGTGACGAATACGATGCCTTCCGCCGCCGGCGAGCCGACCGGCGGTGGCCTCGGCGACCAGGTCTACAACCGGCTGCTCGGTGAGCGGATCATCTTCCTCGGCCAGCCGGTCGACGACGAAATCGCCAACAAGATCACCGCGCAGCTGCTCCTGCTCGCCGCGGACCCGGACAAGGACATCAACCTCTACATCAACTCTCCGGGTGGCTCGATCTCGGCGGGCATGGCGATCTACGACACCATGCAGTTCATCCCGAACGACGTCGTCACCATCGCCATGGGTCTCGCCGCCTCGATGGGCCAGTTCCTGCTGAGCGCGGGCACCCCCGGCAAGCGGTTCGCGCTGCCGAACGCCGAGATCCTGATCCACCAGCCGTCCGCTGGCCTGGCCGGTTCGGCCTCGGACATCAAGATCCACGCCGAGCGGCTGCTGCACACCAAGAAGCGGATGGCCGAGCTGACCGCGTTCCACACCGGTCAGACCGTTGAGCAGATCACCCGCGACTCCGACCGCGACCGCTGGTTCTCCGCCGAGGAGGCCAAGGCGTACGGCCTGGTCGACGACGTCATGGCCTCGGCCTCGGGCGTTCCGGGCGGGGGCGGCACCGGGGCCTGAGCCCCGCCGTCCCGTAGCCGACCTCCAGCCCTTTGATCGCCACAGGATGGTGAACACCCAGATGAACAACTTTCCCGGCAGCGGCCTCTACGACGGCCCGATGGCCGAATCGCGCTATGTCGTCCCGCGCTTCGTCGAGCGCACCTCCCAGGGTGTCCGGGAGTACGACCCGTACGCGAAGCTCTTCGAAGAGCGCGTGATCTTCCTGGGCGTCCAGATCGACGACGCCTCGGCCAACGACGTCATGGCGCAGCTCCTGTGCCTGGAGTCGATGGACCCGGACCGCGACATCTCGGTCTACATCAACTCGCCCGGCGGCTCGTTCACCGCGCTGACCGCCATTTACGACACGATGCAGTTCGTCAAGCCCGATATCCAGACGGTCTGCATGGGCCAGGCGGCGTCCGCCGCGGCCGTGCTGCTCGCCGCCGGTACCCCCGGCAAGCGGATGGCACTGCCCAATGCCCGTATCCTGATCCACCAGCCGTACAGCGAGACCGGCCGGGGCCAGGTCTCCGACCTGGAGATCGCGGCCAACGAGATCCTCCGGATGCGGTCGCAGCTGGAGGAGATGCTGGCCAAGCACTCCACCACGCCGATCGAGAAGATCCGCGACGACATCGAGCGGGACAAGATCCTGACCGCCGAGGAGTCGCTGGAGTACGGTCTGGTCGACCAGATCGTCTCGACCCGTAAGACCTCGGTCGGCCTGGGCTGAAGCCCGGGTCACCCGGCGCCCCTTGGACCGAGTCGGTCCAAGGGGGGCCCGAACCGGGGGCCCGGCAAGGTACCGTCATAGAGGGCTGGGGGCCGGCCCCGGAAACATCAAGCGGAAAGCTCGCAGCGCAAGCACCCGGTTCCGCGGAGCAAAGCGGATCCAAGGCGAAGGGGAAGCACCTCGTGGCACGCATCGGTGACGGCGGCGACCTGCTCAAGTGCTCGTTCTGCGGGAAGAGCCAGAAGCAGGTGAAGAAGCTCATCGCGGGCCCTGGTGTGTACATCTGCGATGAATGCATCGATCTCTGCAACGAGATCATCGAGGAAGAGCTGGCCGAGACCTCGGAAGTGCGGTGGGAGGAACTCCCCAAGCCGCGTGAGATCTCCGAGTTCCTCGAGGGCTATGTGGTCGGCCAGGAGGCCGCCAAGAAGGCCCTGTCCGTCGCGGTGTACAACCACTACAAGCGGGTCCAGGCCGGTGAGAACGGCAGCCACAGCAAGGACGACGGCATCGAGTTGGCGAAGTCCAACATCCTGCTGCTCGGTCCGACGGGCTCCGGGAAGACCCTGCTCGCGCAGACGCTCGCCCGGATGCTCAACGTTCCCTTCGCCATCGCCGACGCCACCGCGCTCACCGAGGCGGGTTACGTCGGCGAGGACGTGGAGAACATCCTCCTCAAGCTGATCCAGGCCGCCGACTACGACGTCAAAAAGGCCGAGACGGGCATCATCTACATCGATGAGATCGACAAGGTGGCCCGCAAGAGCGAGAACCCCTCGATCACCCGTGACGTCTCCGGCGAGGGCGTGCAGCAGGCGCTGCTGAAGATCCTTGAGGGCACCACCGCCTCCGTCCCGCCGCAGGGCGGCCGGAAGCACCCGCACCAGGAATTCATCCAGATCGACACGACGAACGTGCTGTTCATCGTGGGCGGCGCCTTCGCCGGTCTGGAGAAGATCATCGAGTCGCGGGCCGGTGCCAAGGGCATCGGCTTCGGCGCCACGATCCGCTCCAAGCGCGAGATCGAGGCGAGCGACCAGTTCCAGGAGGTCATGCCGGAGGACCTGGTGAAGTTCGGGATGATCCCGGAGTTCATCGGCCGGCTCCCCGTCATCACCTCCGTCCACAACCTCGACCGCGAGGCGCTGCTGCAGATCCTGGTCGAGCCGCGGAACGCGCTCGTCAAGCAGTACCAGCGGCTCTTCGAACTCGACGGCGTGGAGCTGGACTTCGACCGGCCCGCCCTGGAGGCCATCGCCGACCAGGCGATCCTGCGCGGCACCGGCGCGCGCGGCCTGCGCGCCATCATCGAAGAGGTCCTGATGTCGGCGATGTACGAGGTGCCGTCCCGCAAGGACGTGGCCCGCGTCGTCATCACCGAGGACGTCGTCCACTCGAACGTCAACCCGACGCTGGTGCCCCGCTCGCGCGGCACCGAGCCGGGTGAACGGCACGAGAAGAGCGCGTGAACGCCGCGTAGAGCGCATGCGAAGAGGGCCCGGGGAATCCCGGGCCCTCTTCGCGTCTCAGGCCGTCTGCGCGGCCCTCAGGCGGGCTTACGCGTGTCCTGGTAGATGCCCGCGGTCACCTTCGCGAAGGCTTCCATGTCGACGTCGGACGCGGAGGTGTTCTCCGCGTTGACGTCGAGCACCATCGCCGCGTCCGTCTCCTCCGCCCACGCGCACGCCGGGGCGTAGATCCGGTCGTACATCTTGACGACCTCGCAGTCTATGGCGGGGCCGTCCGAGCCCTCCGGCCGGAACGTCTCGCGCTTCTGCTCGACCGTCGGGGAGCCCTCGCCGTTCTCGAACCCCCGGAACATCCCGTCCCGGACCCGGTCGGGGTCGTTGATCTCCCCGTACATGCCGGAGAACGCGAGCCCCGAGTTCTCGTCGTCGGCGCGCAGGTACTGGCCGAGGACCGAGGTCGCGCCCTTCGGCATGCTGTCCTGCACGCTGGTGCCCTCGTCCTTCAGCGCGTCGGTGCCCTTGGCCAGGGTGTACGTGCCGTTGTCGAGCGTCTTCGGCGTGACGAGCCGTATCGCCTCCGGACCGCTGTCGCCCCCGCCCGACAGCACCACCGCACCGGTGACGATCGCCCCCACCACCACGAGCCCCGCCGCCGACATCGCGATGATCTTGGTGCGATTGCGGCCCGGCGGTGGTCCGGGCGGCGCCGGGTACCCCGGCTGCGGGGGCTGTCCGTAGGGCCCCGCCTGCTGCGGATAGCCGTAACCCGGCTGGGGCGCCTGCGGATAGCCGTAACCCGGGGGCTGGGCGTACGGATTGGGCTGCGCGCCCCCGTACGGGCCGGGCCCGCCGCCGTAGGGACCGCCGCCGTAGGGACCGGGCGGCGGTGGTGGCTGGTTGTGGCTCATGGGTGTGGGGGTATCCCTCCGGACGGTGGGCGGTGCGGGGACGGGGGCGGCGCGGAGCCGCTACTTGGGGATCTCGACGCGGACGTCCTTGCGGAGCTTCGCGACGACGTCCCCGGCCTGGTCGAGCGACATGTCCCCGCCGGAGAGCATGGCGGCGGCGTCGGTCAAGGTCACGAAGGCGACTGTGCTGTGGTCGCCCCACATGCAGATCGGAACGGTGAAGCTCTTGCCGCCCACGCCACTCGCGCTGGCGCCGGAACCAAGGGTGATCTTGGCCTTCTGGCACTTGACGATGGCGTCGTCCGTCCCGGCGGGAGTCACCTTCTCGGGGCTGCCGACGAGTTCGGCCTTCTCGCCGCTGCTGCCGGTCGAGTCCTTGGTGGCCTCGTTCGCGATCTTCGAGAAGGCTCCGTCGACGACCGCCTCGGGGTCCTCCACCTCGCCCCAGACGCCCTTGAACTGCAGCTGCTTCTGGGTCATCCCGGACCCGGCCCGGTAGGTCGCACCCGTGCCCTTCGGGTCCTGCACGCCGAACTTCTCGAAGTCACTGGTGTCGCTGGAGGACATCGAGTCCTCGCTGCCTGCCTGCTTGGTGTACTCGGTGACGACCGTCTCCGGGGTGGTGATCTTGTACCGCTTGCCGTCATCGGCGACGTCGCCGCCGCTGTCGCCCCCGCTGAACACCATGACGCCGCCGATCACCGCGGCCACCACGACCACCGCGCCGATGGCGATCGCCAGGCCCTTCTTCTTGCCGCCGTCCTGGCCCGGGCCCGGCTGGTACGGCCCCGGCATGCCCGGCTGGCCGTACGGCTGCTGGCCATAGGGCTGCTGACCGTACGGCTGCTGCGGCTGGCCGGGCTGCTGCGGGTGACCGTAGCCGGGCTGCTGCGGCTGACCGTACGGGCCGGGCTGCTGGGGCGGCTGCTGCGGGTAGCCGTAACCGGGCTGGCCGGCGGCACCGCCTTGTCCGTAGGGACCAGGCTGCTGGGGCTGCTGGCCGTAGGGGCCCGGCTGGTTGTAGCTCATCTTTTCCCTCGTTAGGTTGTGCTGTTGGAGCTAGTTGTGGCTATTTGTCGATCTCGACGCGTGCGTCCTCGCGCACCTTGGCGGTCAGCCCCGCGGCGTCCTTCAGCGACATGCTGCCGCCGAGAACGGCCCCCGCCGGGTCCGCCAGCACCGCGACGCCCAGAGTGCTCTTGTCGCCCCAGACGCAGGCGGGTGCCTCCATGGATCCCTGATCCGACGTGAACTTCAGGGACTGGCACTTCATGACGTCCCCGTCGAAGCCGTCCGGCGAGAACTCCTGGGGCGTGCCGCTCGCTTGGGCCGTGCCGTTGTCCTGGAGCGCCTTGACGATGACCGCCAGGGCGAGGTCCGCGCCCCGCTTCGGGTCGGTCACCTCGCCCCAGACCCCGGTGAACTTCAGCATCTCCTTGCCGTCGGTCTGGTAGTCGGCCGCCACCAGGTGCGGGTCCTTGACCACCGGGACCTGCTGGAGGTCCTTCTTGCCCGCCGCCGACAGATCGCCGTCGTCCGTGCCGCTGCCCTGGCGCTGGTACTCCTCGGCGACCGTCTTCGGGGTCGTGAGCTTGTACGGGCCGCTGTCGCCGCCGAACAGCAGGAACGCCCCCGCCGTCAGCGCGCCCACGACCACCAGCGCGCCCACCGCCAGGCCGACGGTCCGGCCCTTGCCGCGGCCACCGGGCGCGGCGGGCGGCGGCGTCGGCTGGCCGCCGTAGAAACCCTGCTGCGGGCCCTGCGGGGCCTGCGGGGGCTGCTGGCCGTAGGGGTTGGCCGGGGCGCCGCCGTACGGGCTGCCGCCGCTGTACGGGTTGGGGCCCGCGTAACCGCCCTGCTGTCCCGGCTGCTGTCCCGGCTGCGGGTGACCGTAGCCGCCGGGCTGCGCGTACGGATTCGGCACTGGCGGCTGGCCGGCGCCGTGAGGGCCCGGCTGTCCCCCGTAGGGACCGGGCTGCGGCGGCGGCTGCTGATAGCTCATCGTGCCTCTCCTAGAAGCGCATGACAGGTCCCGAACATCCTTCCCGACGCGCCTCGGCGGCGTTGCGGCGGGGCCGCAACGGGTTCGTAACGGAGTCCGGGCGCCCTTTAGACTGCGGGGGTGACCGAGAACTCTCAGCAGCGCCCCGACAGCGGGCCGAACAGCCACCCTGAACTGCCGACCCAGTACGCGCCGGCCGACGTAGAGGGGCAGCTGTACGAGCGCTGGGTAGAGCGCGGTTACTTCGAGGCGGACGCCAAGAGCGGCAAAGAGCCGTACACGATCGTCATCCCGCCGCCCAATGTGACCGGATCGCTCCACCTGGGCCACGCCTTCGAGCACACGCTCATCGACGCGCTCACCCGCCGCAAGCGGATGCAGGGCTACGAGACGCTGTGGCAGCCGGGCATGGACCACGCCGGTATCGCCACCCAGAACGTGGTCGAGCGCGAGCTGGCCAAGGAGGGCGCCTCCCGGCACGACCTGGGCCGCGAGGCGTTCATCGAGCGCGTGTGGCAGTGGAAGAACGAGTCCGGCGGGCAGATCTCCGGCCAGATGCGGCGGCTGGGCGACGGCGTCGCCTGGGATCGCGAGCGGTTCACCATGGACGACGGGCTGTCCAAGTCCGTCCAGACCATCTTCAAGAAGCTCTACGACGATGAGCTGATCTACCGCGCCGAGCGCATCATCAATTGGTGCCCCCGCTGTCTCACGGCCATCTCCGACATCGAGGTGGAGTACCAGGACGACGACGGCGAGCTGGTCTCGATCCGGTACGGCGAGGGCGACGACTCGATCGTCGTCGCCACGACCCGCGCCGAGACGATGCTCGGCGACACCGCGGTCGCCGTCCACCCCGACGACGAGCGCTACCGGCACCTGGTCGGCACCGAGATCGAGCTGCCGCTCACCGGCCGCCGTATCCCGGTCGTCGCCGACGAGCACGTCGACCCGGAGTTCGGCACCGGCGCGGTCAAGGTCACCCCGGCCCACGACCCGAACGACTTCGAGATCGGGCAGCGCCACGGCCTGCCGAACCTCGCCGTCATGGACGAGCACGCGATCATCACCGCGCACGGCCCCTTCCAGGGCCTGGACCGGCTGGAGGCGCGCAGCGCCATCGTCGGCGCGCTGCGCGCCGAGGGCCGGATCGTGGCCGAGAAGCGCCCGTACACCCACTCCGTGGGCCACTGCTCGCGCTGCAAGACCACGATCGAGCCGCGGCTGTCCATGCAGTGGTGGGTCAAGGTCGGCCCGCTGGCCAAGGAGGCGGGCGACGCCGTCCGCGACGGCCGGGTCAAGATCCACCCCGAGGACATGTCGAAGCGCTACTTCGACTGGGTCGACAACCTCCACGACTGGTGCATCTCGCGCCAGCTGTGGTGGGGCCACCGGATCCCGGTCTGGTACGGGCCGAACGGCGAGGTCGTCTGCGTCGGACCGGACGAGGAGCCTCCGGGCGGCGAGGGCTGGCGCCAGGACAGCGATGTCCTGGACACCTGGTTCTCCTCCGGCCTGTGGCCGTTCTCCACGCTGGGCTGGCCGGAGCAGACCGACAGCCTGGCGAAGTTCTATCCGAACTCGGTGCTGGTCACCGGCTACGACATCCTCTTCTTCTGGGTCGCCCGGATGATGATGTTCGGCCTGTACGCGATGGACGGCACCCCGCCGTTCCACACCATCGCCCTGCACGGGATGGTCCGCGACCAGTTCGGCAAGAAGATGTCCAAGTCCTTCGGGAACGCGGTCAATCCGCTGGACTGGATGGACGCCTACGGCTCCGACGCCGTCCGCTTCACCCTCGCCCGCGGTGCCAACCCCGGGGTGGACGTGCCGATCGGCGAGGACTGGGTCCAGGCGTCCCGTAACTTCGCCAACAAGATCTGGAACGCGACCCGCTTCGCGCTGATGAACGGCGCGACGGTCGAGGGTGAACTGCCCGCCCCCGAGCGGCAGTCGGCCACCGACCGCTGGATCCTGTCCCGGCTCAACGAGGTCGTCGCGGACGTCGACGCGTTCTACGACGACTACCAGTTCGCGAAGCTCTCGGACACGCTCTTCCACTTCGCGTGGGACGAGGTCTTCGACTGGTACGTCGAGCTGTCCAAGACCACCTTCCAGAAGGGCGGCCCGGAGGCCGACGCCTCGCGGCGCGTCCTCGGTGAGGTCCTGGACGTCACGCTGCGGCTGCTGCACCCCGTGGTCCCGTTCGTCACCGAGAAGCTGTGGACCGCGCTCACCGGCCAGGAGTCGGTCGTCATCGCCGACTGGCCGAAGGACAGCGGCTTCCGCGACGAGGCGGCCGAGCGGGAGATCGAGAACCTTCAGCAGGTGGTCACCGAGGTCCGCCGGTTCCGCGCCGACCAGGGCCTCCAGCCCGGCCAGAAGGTTCCGGCCCGGCTCGAACTGTCCGGTACGTCGCTCGCGGCGCACGAGGACGCGATGCGCTCCCTGCTGCGCCTCCAGCCCGCCGGGGACGACTTCACCGCCACCGCCTCGCTGCCGGTGGCGGGCGCGACCGTGGCCCTGGACCTGTCCGGCGCGATCGACGTCGAGGCCGAGCGCAAGCGGCTGGCCAAGGACCTCGCCGCGGCCGAGAAGGACAAGGCGCAGACCACGGCCAAGCTGTCCAACGACGGGTTCCTGGCCAAGGCGCCCGACCACGTGGTGGAGAAGATCCGGGCCCGGCAGTCGACCGCCGAGGCCGACATCGCCAGGATCACCGCGCAGTTGGCGTCCCTGCCCCAGGCCTGACCCCAGGGCTGACCCTGGGCTGGTACCGAGCGCTCCCGCCCTTCCCGGCGGGGGCGCTCCGTGCTTCCCGGAGTGCCCCGGTCCGGTGTGCGATGTCCCACAGTGGGCCCGCGGGAGGCCATCCGTGCGCCTGGCCGGGAACCCATGGTCGCCGTCCGGGAGTTATCCACCCGTACGTCCCGGAAGGAGTTCCCCCCTCCCATGAACAAACCGCTGCGGCGCGCCTCGGTCTTCTCCCTGCTGCTGGTGCTGGCCCTGCTCGGCTGGGTCACCTATGTCCAGGTGGTGGAGGGCCCCGGCTTCCGGGACGACTCCCACAACCAGCGGACGTCCATCAGCCAGTACGCCAACCCGCTGGGCAACATCATGGCCGGTGGGAAGCCCATCACCGGCTCCACCGCCACCTCCGGCGATCTGAAGTTCAAGCGGACCTACCACGATGGGAAGGTCTACGCCCCGGTCACCGGCTATGCCTCGCAGTCGTACGGCAGCAACCAGCTGGAGGCCCTGGACCGGTCGGTGCTCGACGGATCCGACTCCCGGCTGAAGAACCCCCTTGAGGCGCTGACCCGGGAGCCGTCCAAGCCGGGCGACGTGATGACCACGATCGACCCGGCCGTGCAGAAGGCCGCGTACAAGGGGCTGGGGAACAACACCGGCGCGGCCGTGGCGATCGACCCGGAGACCGGCGCGGTGCGCGCCCTGGCCAGCACGCCTTCGTACAACCCGGCCGCCTTCGCCGGGTCCGACACCTCGGACCAGAAGGAGTGGCTGAAGCTGACCAAGGACAAGGATCAGCCGATGCTGAACCGGGCGCTGCGTCAGACGTATCCGCCGGGGTCGGCCTTCAAGCTGGTGGTCGCGGCGGCCGCCCTGGAGGACGGGCTGTATCCGTCGGTGGACGAGCCGACCAAGAGCCCGGACCCGTACCGGCTGCCGGGCACGGTCACCGACATGAAGAACGAGAACGCGTCGGCGCCCTGTAAGAACGCGACGATCCGCACGGCCTTGCAGTACTCGTGCAATACGGTCTTCGCGAAGCTGGCCGTGGACCTGGGCGAGGACAAGCTGGGGGACGAGGCCAAGAAGCTGGGCTTCGACGACTCCAAGCTGGACATCCCGGTGCGCGCCGCGAAGAGCGTGTATCCGAGCGGGATGGACAAGTCCCAGACGGCGCTGACGGGCATGGGCCAGTTCGACGTGACCGCGACGCCGCTGCAGATGGCGATGGTCACCTCGGCCATCGCGGACGACGGCAAGCTGATGAAGCCGTACGAGGTGGACCGCACGACGGACGGCAACGCGACCGCGCTGGACCAGACCGACCCGGAGACCTTCACCCAGGCGATGTCGAAGTCCACGGCGGAGGAGCTGCGGTCGGCGATGCGGACGGTCGTGGAGAAGGGCACGGGCACCAACGCGCGGATACCCGGGATGCAGGTCGGCGGCAAGACCGGCACCGCGCAGCACGGCGAGAACAACAGCGGTAATCCGTTCGCGTGGTTCGTGAGTTACGCGGATGACGGCAGCGGCCACAAGATCGCGGTCGCGGTGGTGGTCGAGGACAGCGACGCCCCGCGCGCGGACATCTCCGGCGGCGGCCTGGCCGGGCCGATCGCCAAGTCGATGATGTCCGCCGCGGTGAAGAGCGGGGCGGCGTCCTGAGGGCTCCCTCCCGGGACCGCATGGGCGCTTCCGCGTCCTGCCAGGGGCGGCTCGTAGACTGGCTTCCGTGAGCGAGCGCCCCCAGAACGAACCGGACGAACAGAACGAACCCGATGATTTCGATGACATCGTCGGAGCCGAGACGGACCGTGACCCCGATCTGGCGGTGATCGAGGCCGGCAGCCGGACGCTGCGCGCGCAGTCGGGTCCGCCGGAGGGCGACGGCATTCCGGCCCGGCCCTCCGATCCCGAGGTGGACCGCAGGCTGCGCGAGGTGGAGGAGGAGCTGGCCACGCGGTGGGGCGAGACCAAGCTCGACCCCTCGCTGGTGCGCGTCGAGGCCCTGCTGGACATCCTCGGTTCGCCGCACCGCGCCTATCCCTCGATCCACATCACCGGGACGAACGGCAAGACCAGCACGGCCCGCATGATCGAAGCGCTGCTGGGCTCCTTCGAGCTGCGCACCGGCCGCTACACGAGCCCGCACGTGCAGTCCGTCACCGAGCGGATCAGCCTGGACGGGGCGCCGATCTCGGCCGAGCGCTTCATCGAGACCTACGAGGACATCGCGCCGTACATCCAGATGGTCGACGACCGGCAGGAGTACCGGCTGTCGTTCTTCGAGGTGCTCACCGGCATGGCGTACGCGGCCTTCGCGGACGCCCCGGTGGACATCGCGGTCGTCGAGGTCGGCATGGGCGGCACCTGGGACGCCACCAATGTGATCGACGCGGACGTCGCGGTGATCATGCCGATCTCCCTGGACCACACCGACCGGCTCGGCACCACTCCGGCGGAGATCGCGGCCGAGAAGTCCGGGATAGTGAAGCAGGACGCCACGGTGGTGCTCGCGCAGCAGCCCGTGGAGGCCGCGTCCGTGGTGCTCAAGCGCGCCGTCGAGGTGGATGCCACGGTGGCCCGCGAGGGCATGGAGTTCGGGGTGGTCTCCCGCGAGGTGGCGGTCGGCGGCCAGCTGCTGACGCTGCGCGGCCTCGGCGGTGAGTACCCCGAGATCTTCCTCCCGCTGCACGGCGCCCACCAGGCGCACAACGCGGCGGTGGCGCTCTCGGCCGTCGAGGCGTTCTTCGGCGTCGGCTCCCAGCACGCCCGGCCGCTCGACCTGGACACCATCCGCTCCGCGTTCGCCTCCGTCAGCTCCCCGGGCCGGATGGAGGTGGTGCGCCGCAGTCCGACCGTGGTGCTGGACGCCGCGCACAACCCCGGCGGCGCCCGGGCGGCGGCCGAGGCGGTCACCGAGGCGTTCGACTTCAGTCGGCTGATCGGTGTGGTCGGGGCCAGCGACGGCAAGGACGTTCGTGGGCTATTGGAAGCCTTTGAGCCGATTTTCGCCGAAATCGTGGTGACCCGTAATTCCAGCCATCGCGCGATGGACGCCGATGAGTTGGCCGGGCTCGCCGTCGAGGTGTTCGGCTCCGAGCGGGTGCAGGTCGAGCCCCGGCTGGACGACGCCCTGGAGGCCGCGATCACCCTCGCCGAGGAGGAGGGCGAATACGCTGGTGCGGGGGTGCTGGTCACCGGGTCGGTCATCACGGTCGGCGAGGCCCGGCTGCTTCTGGGAAAGGGCTGAAATGCGGACGCTGTGCGCCTCCACTCTGATCGGTGAGTTCTTCGTGATCGGCTTCGCGGGGCTGGTCGCGATGAAGGTGTCCGGCCTGTCGATGGGGACCGTGTGGACGGTCTGCGGTATCGCCATGGCACTGTGTGTACTGCTGTGCGGGATGCTGAGCCGTCCCGGGGCGGTGCAGATCGGCTGGGCCCTGCAGATCGGACTGGTGCTGAGCGGCTTCGTCGTGACCACCATGTTCATCCTCGGCGTGGTGTTCGCCGCGCTGTGGTGGGCCTCGGTCCACTTCGGCCGGAAGGTCGACCAGGCGAAGGAGCGGTTCGCCGCGGCCTCCGCCGCCTCGCCTGACGCTGCGTGACGTGGGCGACGATCACCCATGTAGCCTCAGCCGCACAGCTTCACCCGCATGCCACTTTTTCCATGTCACTGCCAAAGGAGCCCGCACCGTGAGCCAGCGCACGCTCGTCCTTCTCAAGCCCGACGCCGTACGACGTGGTCTGGTGGGCGAGATTCTCGGCCGGATCGAGCAGAAGGCGGGCTGGACGATCTCCGCCCTGGAGCTGCGCCAGCTGGGCCGTGAGCTTCTGGAGCAGCACTACGCGGAGCACGTCGGCAAGCCCTTTTACGAGCCCCTGGTGGAGTTCATGTCCTCCGGCCCGGTCGTGGCGCTGGTCGTCGAGGGCGAGCGCGTGATCGAGGGCGTCCGGGCGCTGGCCGGGCCGACCGACCCGATCGCCGCGGCGCCCGGTTCCATCCGTGGCGATTTCGGCACCATCGTTCGGGAAAATCTGATCCATGCCTCGGACTCCGAAGAGTCGTCCGAGCGGGAAATCAAGATTTTCTTTCCCGGTCTCGCCTGATCTCGCCTGATCTTGTCCTGATCGATCATCAGCTGGTCACACCCCTGCTGACCTGGGGGCGGTCGAATTTATCGGCCGCCTCTTGGCATATGCGAGCCGATCGGGGGAACGCATCTCCGCGACACGACGTCACCATTAGAGGGGGCGGGCTCGTGTTCTGCTGACAATGGCGGAGGACCCCCGCAGCGTGTTCGCGCGGGCGTGACTACGATGAAGCTTCCGCGCCTCGCAGCGCACCACATCCTGCCGACCTCAAGCAAGCAATCGCTCCAGCAGGGAAGGCCTGACGTATCCTCATGGGGAACAACATGTCGTTCATCGGCCGTGACATGGCTGTCGACCTCGGGACCGCCAACACGCTGGTGTACGTCAGGGGCCGCGGGATCGTCCTCAACGAGCCATCCGTCGTCGCCATCAACACCAACACCGGCGGAATTCTCGCCGTGGGCGCCGAGGCAAAGAAGATGATCGGCCGCACCCCTGGCAACATCGTCGCCGTGCGTCCGCTCAAGGACGGCGTTATCGCCGACTTCGAGATCACCGAGCGGATGCTGCGGTACTTCATTCTGAAGATCCATAAGCGCCGCTATCTGGCCCGTCCCCGGGTGGTCGTGTGCGTTCCGTCCGGTATCACCGGAGTCGAGCGCCGCGCCGTCATCGAGGCGTCCACGCAGGCGGGCGCCCGCCAGGTGCACATCATCGAAGAGCCCATGGCCGCGGCCATCGGCTCCGGGCTGCCGGTCCACGAGGCCACCGGCAACATGGTGGTGGACATCGGCGGCGGCACCACCGAGGTCGCCGTGATCTCGCTCGGCGGCATCGTCACCGCCCAGTCGATCCGGGTCGCCGGCGACGAGCTGGACAACGCGATCATCCAGCACATCAAGAAGGAGTACAGCCTCCTCCTTGGCGAGCGCACCGCCGAGAACATCAAGATCACGATCGGCTCCGCGTTCGAGAGCGAGGAAGAGGAGCACACCGAGATCCGCGGCCGTGACCTGGTCAGCGGGCTCCCCAAGACGGTCGTGATCTCCGCCGCCGAGGTCCGCAAGGCCATGGAGGAGCCGGTCAACTCGATCGTCGACGCGGTCAAGACCACGCTCGACAAGTGCCCGCCGGAGCTGTCCGGCGACGTCATGGACCGCGGCATCGTGCTCACCGGCGGCGGCGCGCTGCTCCGCGGCCTCGACGAGCGGCTCCGCCGCGAGACCGGCATGCCCATCCACATCGCCGAGGATCCGCTGGATTCGGTGGCGCTCGGCTCCGGTAAGTGCGTGGAGGAATTCGAGGCGCTCCAGCAGGTGCTGGACGCCCAGCCGCGCAGATGACAACCAGGCGGATCGGCCGTGCGGGCGGTGTGTCGCCCGTACGGCGCATCGGCGGATCCGCTGATATACAGGCATAAGGCTCCTTAAGGACCGGACGGCCACAACGAGATCGGGACCGGTCCGACTTCGACGAGGAAGGCACGTCGCCGCACGTGAGGGACACACGAGAGAGCCGGCTGCTCCTGGTGCTGCTGATCGCCATCGCGTTCGCACTGATCACGGTGGACATCCGCGGCGGCGAGGACTCGCCCCTCGACGGCGCCCGGCAGGGCGCCGCTTCCGCCTTCGGCCCGGTGGAGGACGGCGTCGCGCACGCCGTCGATCCCGTCGGTAACGCCGTGGCCGCCATCCGGGACTCCGACGCGCGGCACTCCCGGATCAGTCAACTGGAGCAGGAGAACACCAGACTCAGGCAGCGGCTCGGCAGCGACGACCGCAACCGCGCCCGGTCGGTGGAACTCGACAAGCTGCGCCGGGTCGCGGGCACCGGCCAGTACGGCATCAAGGGCGCCGAGGTCATCGGCATCGGCGCCGCCCAGGGCTTCTCCTGGACCGTCACCCTCGACATCGGCAGCGACGACGGCATCCAGCGCGACCAGACGGTCATCAACGGCGACGGACTCGTCGGCCGGGTCACCACGGTCGGCCCCTCCACCTCCACCGTGCTGCTCGCCATCGACCCCGACTTCACCGTCGGCACCCGGATGGAGAAGTCCAGCGAGCTGGGCTTCGCCACCGGCCGCGGCGACCGCTCCCTGCACGTCCAGCTCCTCAACGGCAAGGCGAAGATCAAGAAGGGCGACCGGCTGGTCACCTTCGGCTCCCAGGCGGACAAGCCGTTCGTGCCCGGCGTCCCGGTCGGCAAGGTGGTCCGCGTCGACCCCACCGGCGGCGACCTCACCCGCACTCTGCAGGTGCGCCCCTACGTCCGCTTCAGCAGGCTGGACATCGTCGGCGTGGTCGTCCAGCCGCCGCGCTCCAACCCGCGCGACACCGTGCTGCCGCCCAAGCCCGCGAAGCCCAAGCCGGCGCCCACGGTCACTGTCACGGCCACCCCCTCCGCCACCGCCACGAACCCGGCCAACAGGAGCTGACCGATGCTGCGCCTCAACCGTGTCGTCCTGTCGACCGTCCTCGTCGTCGTCGCCCTCGTCGTCCAGATCTGCGTCCTCGCCCGGCTGCAGCTGCCCGGTGCCGTCCCCGATCTGCTGCTGCTCGTCGTCCTCGGCCTCGCGCTGGTCTACGGCCACACCGGCGGCGCCCTGATCGGCTTCGGCGCCGGACTGCTCGCCGACCTCGCCCCGCCCGCCGACCACGCCGCCGGGCGCTATGCCCTGGTGCTGTGCGTCGTCGGCTATCTGGCGGGGCTCGCCAAGCCCGAGAGCGGCCAGCTCCGGTCGGCCACCGGGCCGATGGTGGTGGTCGTCGCGGCGGCCATCGGTGCCACCCTGCTGTACGCGGGGGTCGGCATCCTCGTCGGCGACGACGCGGCCCGCCATGTGGGCCTGGGCCAGCTGCTGTTCACGGCCGCCCTGTACGACCTGCTGCTGGCGCCCTTCACGGTGCCGCTGATCATGGGGCTGGCCAGACGCGGGGAGAACGACCGGATGGCCGACAGCTCCGGCGGCACCGGCACCGAGAGCGGCACCCGCTGGATCACCTCGGCGGGCAGCGTCCGGGCCGGGCGGATGAGCCGGTTCCGCCGCACCGGCCGGGCCGCCCGGTTCGGCGCCCAGGGCGGTGGCCTGCTGACGAAGGCGACGAAGCGGACCGGCCGGATCAAGGACGGCCGTATCAAGCTCAAGGGGGTCAAGCGCCTGTGAGCAGCCCCCTTCCGCCGAGCGCCGCCGTCCTCCGCCCGGCCGCCGCAGCCCTCCCGTCTCCCGCCTCCACCCTCAACGGAGCGCCATGAGCAATATCCCGGAGACCGGGCGGACTCCCCGGGTCACCGTCCGCCTCGTCGCCATCCAGATCATCGTCTTCTCGCTGCTGCTCACCCTCGGCGGACGTCTCTGGTACCTGCAGATCCGCAACGGCGACGAATACACCGAGAAGGCCGCCAACAACCACGTCCAGCAGGTCGTCCACCCGGCCGTCCGCGGCTCGATACTGGACGCCCGCGGAGTGCCCCTCGCCGACAACGAGACCCGGCTCGTCGTCTCCGCCAGCCGCACCGCGCTGATGAAGGAGCCGGACGACGGCGAGGCCGTCCTCACCCGGCTCGCGGGCGTCCTCCGCATGAAGCCCAAGGACGTCAAGGACAAGGTCCGGCTGTGCGACGCCGAGACCCCGCAGCCCTGCTGGAACGGCTCCCCGTACCAGCCCATCCCGATCACCGACGAGGCCAGCGCCAAGCAGGCGCTCCAGATCCGCGAGCGCGAAGAGGACTTCCCCGGGATCAGCGCCGAGCCCACCGCCGTCCGCCGCTACGCCGCCCCGGCCGGTTCCAACGCCGCCCAGGTGCTCGGCTACCTCTCGCCGGTCACCGACGAGCAGATCAAGAAGGCCGAGCACACCAAGTCGCCGCTGCTCCGCTCCGACCAGGTCGGCTCCAACGGGCTGGAGAGCGAGTACGACAGCAAGCTGCGCGGCAAGGCCGGGGTGACCCGCTACGAGGTCGACAACCTCGGCCGCGTCATCGGCCAGCGGGAGAGCCAGCGGGCCCGGCCCGGCGACAACGTCGTCACCAGCCTCGACTCACGCGTCCAGGCGGTCGCGGAGAAGGAGCTGGAGCAGGCGATGAAGGACGCCCGCAAGCAGTACGACCGGAACACCGGCACGAAGTACAAGGCGGACTCGGGCTCGGTCGTGGTCATGGAGGCCAAGACCGGCCGGGTGGTGGCGATGGCGTCCAACCCGTCGTACGACCCCAACGCCTGGGTCGGCGGCATCTCCGGCAAGGACTACAAGAAGCTCACCGGCAAGGACAGCAACTACCCGCTGCTGAACCGGGCGATCCAGGGCCAGGCGGC
This sequence comes from Streptomyces sp. NPDC059850, assembly GCF_042731515.1. Classification (NCBI taxonomy): domain Bacteria; kingdom Bacillati; phylum Actinomycetota; class Actinomycetes; order Kitasatosporales; family Streptomycetaceae; genus Streptomyces; species Streptomyces sp. NPDC059850. The sequence continues at coordinate 369,209 of NZ_JBHWJI010000001.1, read as the reverse complement.
CCCCGGCTCGATCTTCAAGGTGATCCCGACGACCGCCGCGGTCAACGCCGGGTACGGGTTCGACGGGCCCTACGCCTGCACCAGCTCGTTCAACATCGGCGGCCAGGTCTTCAAGAACTTCGAGTCCGAGAACCACGGCGGCATCAGCCTCGGCCGCGCGCTGGAGGTCTCCTGCGACACCGTCTTCTACCGCCTCGCCTACGAGCAGTGGAAGAAGGACGGCGGCAACAAGCCCAAGAAGAACGCGGGGGACTGGTTCTACAAGACCGCCCACCAGTTCGGCCTCGGCAAGGAGACCGGCGTCGACCTCCCCAACGAGGTCAGCGGCCGGGTCCCGGACCGCCAGTGGAAGAAGGACTTCTGGAAGGCCAACAAGGACGCCTGGTGCAAGAACGGCAAGAAGGACGGCAGCTACACCCAGCGGCTCTCCTACGAGAACTGCCTCGAAGGCATGAAGATGCGCGCCGGTGACTCCGTCAACTACTCGATCGGCCAGGGCGACACCCTCGTCACCCCGATCCAGATGGCCACCATCTACGCGGCGATCAGCAACGGCGGCACGCTCTACGACCCGACCGTCGGCAAGGCGATCGTCAGCCCGGACGGCAAGCACATCCAGGAGATCAAGCCCACCTCGCACGGCAAGCTGCCGATGAAGGGCGACACGCACGAGCGGATCGACCAGGCGCTCGCGGGCGTCGCCACCCGGGGCACCGCCGCCTGGCGGTTCCAGGGCTGGCCGCAGGACAAGATCCCGATGCACGCCAAGACCGGTACCGCGGAGGTCTACGGCAAGCAGACCACCTCCTGGTTCGCGACGTACACCAAGGACTACTCGGTCGTCATGACGATCTCCCAGGGCGGCACCGGCTCCGGTGCCTCGGGCCCGGCCGTGCGCAAGATCTACAACGCGCTCTACGGGGTCGACGCCAAGGGCGGGATCAACGAGAAGAAGGCGCTGCTGCCCACGCCGCAGGCCGACCTCCCCAAGATCTCCTCCGACGGCTCGATCGAGGCCCAGCCGGTGGGCAAGCCGTTCGCCCTGCTGGGCGAGACCAGGCGGCGGGGAGGTGAGCGGCAGTGAGCGCCTCGACCCACGGCTACTCCGTCCCCCGCTTCGCCCCCGAGCGCAGCACCTGGCGCAAGCTCATGGCGCGCGACTCGCTCGTACGCCGCCTGGACTGGGTGCTGCTGCTCAGCTGCCTCGCCCTGTCCGCGATCGGCGCCGCGCTGGTCTACTCGGCGACCCGCAACCGCACCGAGCTGAACCAGGGCGATCCGTACTACTTCCTGGTGCGGCACGCGCTGAACACCGGGATCGGGCTGCTGCTCGCGATCGGCACCGTCTGGCTCGGCCACCGCACCCTGCGCGGCGCGGTGCCGGTGCTGTACGGCCTGTCCGTCATCCTCGTCCTCGCCGTGCTCACCCCGCTGGGCTCGACCATCAACGGCGCGCACGCGTGGATCGTGATCGGTGCCGGGTTCTCCCTCCAGCCCGGCGAGTTCGCCAAGATCACGATCATCCTGGGCATGGCGATGCTGCTGGCCGCCCGCGTCGACGCGGGCGACCGGCTCAGTCCGGACCACCGCACCGTCGTCCAGGCGCTCGGCCTGGCCGCACTGCCCATCGCGATCGTGATGCTGATGCCGGACCTCGGCTCGGTGATGGTCATGGCGGTGATCGTGCTCGCGGTGCTCCTCTCCTCCGGCGCGTCCAACCGCTGGGTCGCCGGACTGATCGCCACCGCGGTGATCGGTGCGCTGCTGATCTGGCAGCTGCACGTCCTCGACCAGTACCAGATCGACCGCTTCGCCGCCTTCGCCAACCCCGCTCTGGACCCGGCGGGCGTCGGCTACAACACCAACCAGGCGCGCATCGCGATCGGCTCGGGCGGCCTCACCGGCAAGGGGCTCTTCCACGGCACCCAGACCACCGGCCAGTTCGTGCCCGAGCAGCAGACGGACTTCGTCTTCACGGTCGCGGGGGAGGAGCTGGGCTTCCTCGGCGCGGGCCTGATCATCGTGCTGCTGGGCGTCGTCCTGTGGCGCGCCTGCCGGATCGCCCGGGGGACCACCGAGCTGTACGGGACGGTCGTCGCGGCCGGGATCATCGCCTGGTTCGCGTTCCAGTCGTTCGAGAACATCGGGATGACGCTGGGCATCATGCCGGTCGCCGGTCTGCCGCTGCCCTTCGTCTCGTACGGCGGCTCGTCGATGTTCGCCGTATGGATCGGAATCGGGCTGCTCCAGTCCATCCGGGTGCAAAGGCCCGTATCGGCCTGATCCGGACGCGGGGGGCTCCCGCGAATCGTCCCGGGCGACTACATTCACGCCATGGTGGACATGATGCGGGAGATCGAACGCAAGTACGAGACCACCGATGACGGCGCCCTGGCCGGCGCCCTTCCCGAGCTGGCCGGGGTCGCCGGAATCGCGCAGGTCAGGGACCAGGGCACCGTCACGCTCGACGCCACGTACTACGACACCCCCGGGCAGCGGCTCGCCGCCGACGGCATCACCCTGCGCCGCCGCACCGGGGGCGACGACGCGGGCTGGCACCTCAAGCTGCCGGTGGGCCCCGACGTACGGGACGAGATCCGCGCCCCGCTCTCGGACGCGCTGCCCCCGCACCTCGCGGGCCTCGTACGCTCCCGCGTCCGCGACACCGGCCTCGTACCGCTGGTCCACCTGCTCTCGGAGCGGCACGTACACCATCTCGTCGACAACGACGGCACGCTGCTCGCCGAGCTGTCCGCCGACCGGGTCACCGCACGGCGGCTGACCCCGGCCCCCGGCGACCCGGTGAGCTGGACCGAGGTCGAAGTGGAGCTGGCCGAGGGCGGCGACCCCGCGCTGCTCGACACCCTGGAGCCGTATCTGACGGACGCCGGGCTGCGCCGCGCCGACCTCCCCTCCAAGCTCGCCCGCGCCCTGGCCGAGACCGGCCCGCGCGGAGAGAAGCCGGAGAAGAAGTCCGGCAAGCCGGGAAAGAAGGACGCCGCGAAGAAGAAGGCCGCCAAGAAGGCTGCCAAGAAGGCCGAGGCCACCGCCGGTGACACCGTCCTGGACTACGTACGCCGCCAGATCACCACGATCGTCACCCTCGACCCCGCCGTACGCCTGGACACCCCCGACTCCGTGCACCGCATGCGGGTCGCCACCCGCCGCCTGCGCAGCGCCTTCCGCTCGTACCGCAAGGTGCTGGACCGCACCGTCACCGACCCCATCGGCGCCGAGCTGAAGTGGCTGGCCGCCGAGTTGGGCATCGACCGGGACCGCGAAGTGCTCACCGCGCGCCTCGGCGAACGGCTCGCCGAGGTCCCCGTAGAGCTGCGGCTCGGCCCCGTCGCCGCCCGGCTGGAGATCTGGTCGCACGCCCGCCGCACCGGTTCCCGCGACCGGCTGATCGGCGTCCTGGACGGCGAGCGCTATCTCGCGCTGCTCGGGGCCCTCGACGCACTCCTGGCCGCCCCGCCGCTGCGCCAGGCCGCCGCCCGCCCGGCCGCCGAGGTGATCCGCAAGGCCGTGCTGCGCGACTACGAACGGCTCGCGGACCGCCTGGAGCCGGTCCTGGACGCCCCCTCGGGGCCCGAGCGCGACGTCGTCCTGCACGAGGCCCGCAAGGACGCCAAGCGGGCCCGCTACGCCGCCGAGGCCGCCCGCCCGGCGCTCGGTGCGCCCGCGAAGGCGTTCGCGGGGCTCATGACCGAGGTGCAGGAGCTGCTCGGCGACCACCAGGACAGCGTGGTCGCACGGGAGGCGCTGCGCGAGCTGGCCATCCAGGCGAACGCGGCGGGGGAGTCCACCTTCACCGTCGGCCTGATCTACGGCCGCGAGGAGGCCATCGCGGCCACCCGCGAGCGCGAACTGCCCGGTCTGTGGGCCGAGGTCTCCCGTAACGAGCACCGGGCGGCTCTGCAGAACTGACCGTGGCGTAGCGGCCCGGACGGGACCGGTACGCTTGAGGGTCACCCCTGTCCGCGCACGAAGGTTACTGATGTCTGTCGAGTCGGTCTTCCCACAGCTCGAGGCCCTGCTCCCCCATGTGCAGAAGCCGATCCAGTACGTCGGCGGTGAACTGAACTCCACGGTCAAAAGCTGGGACGAGTGCGACGTCCGCTGGGCGCTCATGTACCCGGACGCCTACGAGGTCGGGCTGCCCAACCAGGGCGTCATGATCCTCTACGAGGTGCTCAACGAGCGCGAGGGCGTGCTCGCCGAGCGTACGTACAGCGTCTGGCCAGACCTCGAAGAGCTGATGCGCGAGCACAAGGTGCCGCAGTTCACCGTGGACGCGCACCGCCCGGTGTCCGCCTTCGACGTCTTCGGCGTCTCCTTCTCGACCGAGCTGGGCTACACCAACCTGCTCACCGCGCTCGACCTCGCCGGTATCCCGCTGGACGCCGCCGACCGCACCGTCGACCACCCGGTCGTGGTCGCGGGCGGCCACGCCGCGTTCAACCCGGAGCCGATCGCGGACTTCATCGACTGCGCGGTGATCGGCGACGGCGAGCAGGCCGTCCTGGAGATGACCGAGATCATCCGGGCCTGGAAGGCCGAGGACCGCCCCGGCGGCCGCGACGAGCTGCTGTTCCGCCTCGCCCGCACCGGCAGCATCTACGTGCCGAAGTTCTACGACGTGGAGTACCTGGCCGACGGCCGGATCTCGCGCGTCATCCCGAACCGCTCGGGCGTGCCGTGGCGCGTCTCCAAGCACACCGTCATGGACCTGGACGAGTGGCCGTACCCGAAGCAGCCGCTCGTGCCGCTCGCCGAGACCGTGCACGAGCGGATGTCGGTGGAGATCTTCCGCGGCTGCACCCGCGGCTGCCGCTTCTGCCAGGCGGGCATGATCACCCGCCCGGTGCGCGAGCGCTCCATCACCGGCATCGGCGAGATGGTCGACAAGGGCCTCAAGGCCACCGGTTTCGAGGAGGTCGGCCTGCTGTCGCTCTCCTCCGCCGACCACACCGAGATCGGCGATGTCGCCAAGGGCCTCGCCGACCGGTACGAGGAAGACAAGATCGGCCTGTCCCTCCCGTCGACCCGGGTGGACGCCTTCAACATCGACCTGGCCAACGAGCTGACCCGCAACGGCCGCCGCTCGGGCCTCACCTTCGCCCCCGAGGGCGGCTCCGAGCGCATCCGTAAGGTCATCAACAAGATGGTCTCGGAAGAGGACCTCATCCGTACGGTGTCCACCGCGTACGGCAACGGCTGGCGGCAGGTGAAGCTGTACTTCATGTGCGGCCTGCCGACCGAGACCGACGAGGACGTGCTGCAGATCGCCGAGATGGCGACCAAGGTGATCGCCAAGGGCCGGGAGGTGTCCGGCAAGAACGACATCCGCTGCACCGTCTCTATCGGCGGTTTCGTCCCCAAGCCGCACACCCCGTTCCAGTGGGCGGCGCAGCTCAGCGCCGAGGACACCGACGCCCGGCTGGAGAAGCTGCGCGAGCGGATCCGCGGCGACAAGAAGTACGGCCGCTCGATCGGCTTCCGCTACCACGACGGCAAGCCCGGCATCGTCGAGGGCCTGCTCTCGCGCGGCGACCGCCGGGTGGGCGCGGTCATCCGCGCCGTCTACGAGGACGGCGGCCGCTTCGACGGCTGGCGCGAGCACTTCAGTTACGACCGCTGGATGGAGTGCGCCGAGCGCACCCTGCCCGAGGTCGGTCTTGACGTCGACTGGTACACCACCCGCGAGCGCACCTATGAGGAAGTCCTGCCCTGGGACCACCTCGACTCCGGTCTCGACAAGGACTGGCTGTGGGAGGACTGGCAGGACTCGCTCGACGAGACCGAGGTCGAGGACTGCCGCTGGACCCCGTGCTTCGACTGCGGCGTCTGCCCGCAGATGGACACGTCCATCCAGATCGGCCCCACCGGCCGCAAGCTGCTGCCGCTCTCGGTGAAGTAGCCCTCGGGCAACCGACCGGTCACAAAGTACGCTGGAAGGCGCACGGGCCCGCTGAGGCCCGTGCGCCGAAAAGCGAAGATGCACAAGGAGACAGTCCCCTGGGCAAGCGACAGCCCGAAGGCCCGCCGCCCGCACCCGCGGTGCAGCGCATCCGTTTGCGCTACACCAAGCGCGGCCGCCTCCGGTTCACCAGCCACCGCGACTTCCAGCGCGCCTTCGAGCGGGCGCTGCGCCGCGCCGAGGTGCCCATGGCGTACTCGGCGGGCTTCACCCCGCACCCCAAGGTGTCGTACGCCAATGCCGCACCCACCGGCACCGGCAGTGAGGCCGAGTACCTGGAGATCCAGCTCACCGAGGCGCGGGACCCCGAGGCGCTGCGGACGCTGCTCAACGAGTCGCTGCCCGACGGGCTCGATGTCACCGACGCCGTCGAATCCCGTACCTCCGGGCTCGCCGACCGGCTCCAGGCGTCCGTATGGGAGATCCGGCTCGACCGGGTCGCCCCGGCGGAGGCCGAACGGGCCGTGGCCGCCTTCCTGGAGGCCGAGACCGTCGAGGTCGAGCGCCGGACGAAAAGCGGCATGCGCACCTTCGACGCCCGGGCCGCGGTGGCCCGCCTGGAAGCGTCCGCAGGTCGGGGCGATAGGCCTGGCGACGATGGCTGTGCGATACTGCGGCTGGTAGTACGGCATCTGACACCTGCCGTGCGACCCGACGACGTCCTGTCCGGTCTCCGCGCCACGGCCGACCTGGCGCCGCCGGTCCCCGCAGCGGTGACCAGGCTGGCGCAGGGGCTGCTCGATGAGGAGTCCGGCACGGTGACCGACCCGCTCGCGCCCGATCGCGAGGCAGTTCAGGCCGCCCCACCCACGGCCGCCGAGCTGACCGCCGCGATGGTGGCGCCGGAAGGTTCCGCGTAAGGACCGCCGTCGATGCGCCGCCCAGGCACTTGGGAGCCACCCGGGTCCGGCAGGCGCACTGACCAGGAGACTTTCGCCGGTCCCGGCCCTGAAAACCGGCCCGGCGAGCGATACGACAGCTCCCGTGCGGCGCCCGCGCCCCGGACGGCGGAACCCGCGCAGCGCGTGGGGTTCAGCCGGAAGCAGGCGCGGCGCCCGGGAGCGTGACGGGAGAACCGCCCGCATGCTCGAGCCCATTGAGCCGACCGAACCTATCCAGCCCCAGGCACAAGCCGCGCCACGCGCCGCCGCCTCCGGGGATGCCACCTCACCCAGCGACACCCTGCCGCCGCGCCGCCGCCGCGCCGCCTCCCGCCCCGCCGGTCCGCCGGTCGGCGGCGTGAGCGACGCCGAGGTCACCACTCCTGCGGTACCGGCCATACCGGCCGAGTCGATCGCCGCCGGCGCCGCTGTGGCCGCCGCGGAGGCGTCCGCCGTCTCCACCGCTTCCGCCACCTCCGACGCTTCCGACGGTGACACCGCTTCCGCCGCGCCGCCCGCCCGTGGGCGCCGCCGTGCGACGCGTAAGACCGCCGCCCCGGCCGGTGCGCCGGAGACCGCGGAGACCGTCGTTACGGCCGACGCCCCCCGGGCCGCCGAGCCCGCCGAGGCCCCGGCCGCCGAGCCGGAGCCCGCCGCCGAGCCCGCGCCGCCCGCCCGTGGGCGCCGCCGGGCCACCCGCAAGGTGACCGCCCCGGCCGGTGCGCCGGAGGCCGCCGAGACCGTGGTGCCGGCGGAAGAGACCGTGGCGGCCGCGGAACCGGCCGCCGAGCCGGAGCCCGCCGCCGAGGCCGCGCCGCCCGCCCGTACGCGCCGCCGGGCCACCCGCAAGGCCGTCGCTCCGGAGGGCGCCCCGCAGACGGAGCCCGCCGACGTGGACGCGTCGTCTGCGGCGGCCGCTGGTGGCAGTGGCGACGAGGACACCGCCCCAGCCGCAGTCGCAGCCGACGCCCCGGCCGACGAGGCGCCCCGTGCCCGTACGCGCCGCCGTGCCGCCCGTAAGGCGACCGCCGCGGCCGGTGCGCCGCAGTCCGGCGCCGAGCAGACCGCCGCCGACGAGACGGGCGCCGAGGCCACCCCGGCCGAGCCCGCTGCCGCAGAGGCCGAGGCCTCCGCCGAGGCCGCGCCGCCCGCCCGCACCCGCCGCCGTGCGACCCGTAAGACGGCCGCCGCCGAGGCCGAGGCCACAGCGGCCGCCGAAGAGCCGACCCCCGAGCAGCCCGCCGCGGCCGCTGCGGAGGAGAGCACCGAGGAGGCGCCGCGCGCCCGCCGCCGCCGTGCCACGCGCAAGACGGCCGCCGCCGAGGAGCAGCAGCCCGAGCCGCAGGCCGCCGCCGAGGCCGCCGAGCCCGAGGCCGAGCCGGAGACCGCGCCGCGCGGTGGCCGTCGCCGGGCCGTGCGCCCGCCGACAGCGGTGTTCCAGGCGCCGGTCTTCACCGAGCCGGTCTTCCAGACCCCGGAGAGCGCCGCCGCCGAGGCCGCCGCGTCCGCCGCGGAAGAGACCGACGAGGCCGAAGAGGCCGAGGAGACCGCCGCGCAGGACAAGACCCCGGCCGCCGAGCCGGTGGCCCCCGCCGCGGGCGGCCGCCGTCGCCGTCGCCGCCGGGGCGAGCCGGTCGAGGAGCGCCCGGCGGAGGCCGAGGAGCCCGCCGCTGCCGCCGAGGAGACCGAGCAGGACGGCCGTGCGGCCGACCGTGAGCAGGGCGACGAGGAGTCGGGCGACCGCCCGGCCCGCCGCCGTCGCCGTGGTGGCCGTCGCCGCCGCCGGGGCGAGGCCGCCGACGCCGAGGGCGCCGAGGGCCGTTCCGAGGGCGAGGACGGCGCCGCTGACGAGGACGAGGCGCAGGCCGACGGCGAGACCGGCGAGGAGCCGGGCGCCGACGAGGACGGCGCCGAGGCCGGTGAGTCCGGCGGTGGCAGCTCCAGCAGCAGCCGTCGCCGCCGCCGTCGCCGCCGTCGCAGCGGGGACGGCGCCGAGGGGGAGTCGGGTGGTGACGACCCGGAGCGTACGGTCGTCAAGGTCCGGGAACCGCGCGAGCGGCGCGCGAAGGACACCGAGTCCAGCTCGGACGAGGTGCAGTCGATCAAGGGCTCGACGCGTCTGGAGGCGAAGAAGCAGCGCCGCCGCGAGGGGCGCGAGCAGGGCCGCCGCCGGGTGCCGATCATCACCGAGGCCGAGTTCCTGGCCCGCCGTGAGGCGGTCGAGCGGGTGATGGTCGTCCGGCAGAACGGCGAGCGCACCCAGATCGGCGTGCTGGAGGACAACGTCCTCGTCGAGCACTTCGTCAACAAGGAGCAGGCCACCAGCTACGTCGGCAACGTCTACCTGGGCAAGGTCCAGAACGTGCTGCCGTCGATGGAGGCCGCCTTCGTCGACATCGGCAAGGGCCGCAACGCCGTGCTGTACGCGGGCGAGGTCAACTTCGAGGCGCTGGGGCTCACCGGTGGTCCGCGCCGCATCGAGACCGCCCTGAAGTCCGGGCAGTCCGTGCTCGTCCAGGTCACCAAGGACCCGATCGGCCACAAGGGCGCCCGGCTGACCAGCCAGGTCTCCCTGCCCGGCCGCTACCTGGTGTACGTGCCCGAGGGCTCCATGACGGGCATCAGCCGCAAGCTGCCCGACACCGAGCGCGCCCGGCTGAAGCAGATCCTCAAGAAGATCGTCCCCGAGGACGCGGGCGTCATCGTGCGCACCGCCGCGGAGGGCGCGAGCGAGGACGAGCTGGCCCGCGACGTCCAGCGGCTGCAGGCCCAGTGGGAAGAGATCAAGAAGAAGGCGAAGAGCGGGAACGCGCCGACGCTCCTCTACGGGGAGCCGGACATGACCGTCCGGGTCGTCCGCGACATCTTCAACGAGGACTTCTCCAAGGTCATCGTCAGCGGCGAGGACGCCTGGCAGACCATCCACGGCTACGTCCAGCACGTCGCGCCCGACCTCGTCGACCGGCTCCAGAAGTGGAACTCGGACGTCGACGTCTTCGCCACGTACCGGATCGACGAGCAGCTGATGAAGGCGCTGGACCGCAAGGTCTGGCTGCCCAGCGGCGGCTCCCTGGTGATCGACCGGACCGAGGCGATGGTCGTGGTCGACGTCAACACCGGCAAGTTCACCGGCCAGGGCGGCAACCTGGAGGAGACGGTCACCAGGAACAACCTGGAGGCGGCCGAGGAGATCGTGCGCCAGCTGCGGCTGCGCGACCTCGGCGGCATCATCGTGATCGACTTCATCGACATGGTGCTGGAGTCCAACCGCGATCTGGTGCTGCGGCGGCTGCTGGAGTGTCTGGGCCGCGACCGTACGAAGCACCAGGTGGCCGAGGTCACCTCGCTGGGCCTGGTCCAGATGACCCGTAAGCGGGTCGGACAGGGCCTGCTGGAGTCGTTCTCCGAGTCCTGCGTCCACTGCAACGGCCGCGGCGTGATCGTCCACATGGACCAGCCGGCGGCGGTCGGCGGCGGTGGCGGCGGCAAGCGCAAGAAGAAGAAGTCGTCGGCGGCCGGTGGCCAGCAGGCGCCCGCGCCGGAGGAGACCGCCGAGGCCGAGACGGTCGCCGAGGCCGCCGAGGAGGTCGCGGCGGAGGTCGCGGAGCCGAAGGCGCTCCCAGAGCCGGTCTTCGCGGCCGACGAGGAGCTGTACAGCAGCGCCGCCGAGGCCGAGGCCGCCGCGGGCCGTGGGCGTAGCCGGCGCCGGGCGACCCGCAAGGTGTCCGCCCCGGCGGGCGCCCCGAAGAGCGCCGCGCAGCCGGAGGCCGTGGTCGTGGCGGCGGACGAGCCGAAGCCGGAGGTGCCCGCCGAGGCGCCCGAGGCCGCCGCTCCGGCCGCCGAGCCGGAGGCGGCCCCCGAGCCGGAGGCCGCTCCCGCGCCGCGTGCGCGCCGCCGGGCGACCCGTAAGGTGTCCGCTCCGGCGGGCTCGCCCACGGGCTCCGAGGACGCCGCCGTGGTGGTCGTCAGCGCCCCCACGGAGGCGAAGCCGGAGGCCGGTGAGCCGGTGGCGGCGTCCGCCGACGGTGAGGCCGAGGGCGGGGCCGAGGCTCCGGAGGACGGCGAGGCCAAGGCACCGGCGAAGAAGACGGCCCGTAAGACGGCCGCCAAGAAGGCGCCCGCGAAGAAGGCACCCGCCAAGAAGACGGCCGCCAAGAAGACCGCGTCGAAGACGACGACGGCCAAGAAGACGACCGCGAAGAAGACGACGGCGAAGAAGACGACCACCAAGAAGGCGGCGTCGAAGAAGACCGCGGCGGCGGAGCAGCAGACGCCGCAGTCGGTCTCGGCCTCCGCCGACGACTGAGCCGGATACGAGCGTCCGGAGGCCGCCTGCGCAGGTGCGTGGGCGGCCTCCGGGCTCTGGTAACCTTGACCCTCGGCGTCCTACGCCAAGCCCCTGAGCACATCCCTCCCGCCCTGCGGGAGAGGCCGCTCGGCCGATGCTGAACCACGCTGAACCGCGAGGCATCACTCGGTTGTCATGACCTTCGTGGGGTCATGGAGAGCGGCTGGCATCAGAGGTCCCGTTTACTAGCGAGAGAGTGAGAACCGCGTGTACGCAATCGTGCGCACCGGCGGCCGCCAGCAGAAGGTAGCCGTGGGCGATGTCATCGAGGTCGACCGCATTGGAACCAGCAAGGTCGGCGACACCGTCGAGCTCTCGACTCTGCTCGTTGTCGACGGCGATGCCGTCACCAGCGACCCGTGGGTCCTGGCCGGTGTGAAGGTTCACGCCGAGGTCGTTGACCACCACAAGGGTGCCAAGATCGACATCCTGAAGTACAAGAACAAGACCGGTTACCGGAAGCGGATCGGCCACCGCCAGCTGCACACCGCGCTGAAGATCACCGGCATCGACTCGGCTGCGAAGTAAGGGACTGAGGAGACATGGCACACAAGAAGGGCGCATCGTCCACTCGGAACGGTCGCGACTCCAACGCCCAGCGGCTCGGGGTCAAGCGCTTCGGCGGCCAGGCCGTCAACGCGGGTGAGATCCTCGTCCGCCAGCGCGGCACGCACTTCCACCCGGGCACGGGCGTCGGCCGCGGCGGCGACGACACGCTGTTCGCGCTGGCCGCCGGTGCGGTGCAGTTCGGCACCCACCGTGGCCGCAAGGTCGTGAACATCGTCCCGGTCGCCGAGTAATCTCGGCCCCGGCACGACGCCACACACCTTTCCGAGGGCGGACCGCTCTTTCCCGTGACGGGGAAGCGGGTCCGCCCTCGGCGCGTTGTGCCTGTTACGCAGGTAACGACGACACATCGACCCCGTACGTAACTGGAGGCACCCGTCATGACCACCTTCGTGGACCGCGTCGAGCTGCACGTCGCCGCGGGTAACGGAGGCCACGGCTGCGCCTCCGTGCACCGCGAGAAGTTCAAGCCGCTCGGCGGCCCGGACGGCGGTAACGGTGGCCGGGGCGGCGATGTGATCCTGGTCGTCGACCAGTCGGTCACCACGTTGCTCGAGTACCACCACAGCCCGCACCGCAAGGCCACCAACGGCAAGCCCGGCGAGGGCGGCAACCGCTCCGGCAAGGACGGCAGCGACCTGATCCTGCCGGTTCCGGACGGCACCGTCGTCCTCGACAAGAAGGGCGACGTGCTCGCCGACCTGATCGGCGAGGGCACCACCTACATCGCCGCCCAGGGCGGCCGCGGCGGCCTCGGCAACGCGGCCCTGGCGTCGGCCCGCAGGAAGGCCCCCGGCTTCGCGCTGCTGGGCGAGCCGGGCCACACCGGGGACGTCGTCCTGGAGCTGAAGACCGTCGCGGACGTGGCCCTCGTCGGCTACCCGAGCGCCGGTAAGTCGTCGCTGATCTCGGTGCTCTCGGCCGCCAAGCCGAAGATCGCCGACTACCCCTTCACCACCCTGGTGCCCAACCTCGGCGTGGTGACGGCCGGTTCGACCGTCTACACCATCGCGGACGTGCCCGGTCTGATCCCGGGCGCCAGCCAGGGCAAGGGCCTGGGGCTGGAGTTCCTGCGCCATGTCGAGCGCTGCTCGGTGCTGGTGCACATCCTGGACACCGCGGTGCTGGAGTCCGAGCGCGACCCGCTGACCGACCTCGACGTCATCGAGGCCGAACTCGCCGAGTACGGCGGTCTGGAGGACCGGCCCCGGCTCGTCGTCCTCAACAAGGTCGACATCCCGGACGGCAAGGACCTCGCCGACATGATCCGCCCGGACCTGGAGGCCCGCGGCTACCAGGTCTTCGAGGTCTCGGCCGTCGCCCACCTCGGCTTGCGGGAGCTGTCGTTCGCCCTCGCCGACATCGTCGGGACGGCGCGGGCGGCCAAGCCGAAGGAGGAGGCGACCAGGATCGTCATCCGCCCGAAGGCCGTGGACGACGCGGGCTTCAGGGTCGTCGCGGAGGACGGTTTCTACCGCGTCGTGGGCGAGAAGCCGGAACGCTGGGTCCGGCAGACCGACTTCGCCAACGACGAGGCCGTCGGCTATCTCGCCGACCGGCTGAACCGGCTCGGCGTCGAGGAGGAGCTGATGAAGGCGGGCGCCCGCGCGGGCGACGAGGTCGTCATCGGCCCCGAGGAGAACGCGGTCGTCTTCGACTGGGAGCCGACGCTCGCGTCGGGCGCCGAGATGCTGGGCCGCCGAGGTGAGGACCACCGGTTCGAGACTCCCCGCCCGGCGGCGCAGCGGCGCCGCGACCGGGACGCGGAGCGGGACGACGCGGACGAGGAGTACGAGTCGTTCAAGCCGTTCTAGGCGGCTTGAGGGCGCGGGCGCGGGTGGACTGCCTCCGTCGCGCGCCCTGACGGCCCCTGTCGGCCGCGAGCGGCCGGTGCCACGGCAAAGGGCCCGGGAGCGATGCTCCCGGGCCCTTACGCGCGCTGCGGCGCCTCAGCCGTCTCGGACGGCGGGCTCAGACGTTCGCCGTCTCCTCCGGCTCCGACGGTCCGGCCTCCAGCTCGGTCTCCTCGGCCGCGTCCCGGGCCTCGCGCTGCGACGGGATCTCGTCGGCCAGCCGGGTCGCCATCCGCGCCCGCCGCTCGTCGGCCAGCCGGGCCAGCGTCTGCGCGGCCTGGTCGAAGCGCACCAGGGACGGCGGGTCGGACGGCCCGAGCAGATGCACCTTCAGCTCGGCGCGGGCGGCCGCGAGGGTGTCCTTCTCGGGCTCGCGGACGGCCTCCAGCAGCTCCGGAACCTCCGACGCCTCGGCGTTAAGGATCGTGGCGGCGCGCACCGTCGGGAAGTTCGCCCGGAACTCCTCCTCCGTCAGCCCGCTGGTGTTCGCCACCGCGTACGGCTTCTCGCTGGTCAGGTAGTCCGAGACGACGCTCGACACATCGCTGATCAGCACATCGGCCTGGTTGAAGCAGGTGAAGATGGCGGGCCGCGGGCCGGTGACGACCTGGTGCTCCCACTCCGGCAGCGACGCCCAGTAGGCGCTCTCCCAGGCGGCGGTGGCCGCCGCGACGCCCGCGGCGCGGTTGTCGTCCGGGGTGCCCTGGAGCCGCATGCGCTCGATCTCGTCGGCGCTGCGGCGGAAGGCCGTGCTGGTGAGCTGGTTCAGCTCCTCGGCGCGCCGGTTCAGCTCGGTCGCGGCCTCGGCGGGCGGACGGGCCCCGCCGCGCTGGGTGTTCGCCTCGGCGATCATCGCCTTGATGCGGTCGTTGGCGCGCCCGGCCCGCCGGTCGACGGAGCCGGTCATCGGGTGCGGCTTGTACAGCAGCCGCACCTTGGGGTCGGCGAGGAGTTCGCGGACGATGTTCTCGCCCGCCAGGATGACCGAGGTGTTGCCCGGGTTGCCGTCCCAGCCCTCCCAGGTCGGCGCGTACAGCACGGTGGTGTACTCACCGGTCGGGACGCCCGCGTAGGGGCGGATCGGCGCCAGCTGCGGGCGGCCGACCTCCACCACGTCCTTGTCCTCGACGCCGATGTCGGCGAGCTGGTAGCGGTCGCGCGCGGCCGGGCCCGCGACCCACACCTCGTCGTACGCCTTGGCGTACGGGTTGCAGCTGGAGAGCTTGTCGCTCTCGCCGTGGTTGATGAACGCGTGCTTGATCGAGGGGATCCGCAGCACCTGCGAGGTCTTGCCCGAGTTGGCCGGGTGCAGCAGCACCTTGAGCGTCGAGTGCTCGATGCGCATCAGATGGGCGACCTTGGGGAGGCAGACGATCGGGACGTCCGTCGCGTCGATCTTCTGCACCATGAACCGCTCGCGCAGCACGATGATGGGGTTGCCGTCGAGCGCGGCGAGGGTGGAGAGCCACATGTTCGCCTGGTACGCGGAGCTGGTGCCACCGGAGAAGTACATGCCCACGGTCGGCTGGTAGTCGGCCAGCCAGGTGTCGAGCCACTCCAGGGCCTTCGCCTCGCTCACCGCGCGCTTGCGCGGCAGCAGCCAGGTGGCCAGGTGGACGGTGCCGGCGATGCCGATCAGCAGGGCGATCGCGAGGCCGACGGCCCCCCAGACGCCGTTCTTGGTGCCGGCCGTCAGCAGCAGTCCGGCGGTGGCGGGGGCGGCGAGCCGCAGTATCCGGCGGCCGTGCTGGCGGGCGAACAGCCGCGGCGGGGCCTCGCTCAGCCGCAGCGCGGACGCGTCGATGTTGCGCGTGACGAACGGCAGCTGCCGGGTGCGGCGCACCATTATGGCGGCCGCCTGGCAGGCGAAGTGCACTACGTAGAACAGCAGCAGCCCGACGGTCAGCGGCGCCTGCTCGTGCAGTGGATTGATTCCCTCGATCCGCAGCAGCCCGACCATGATGAGCATGTCGCGGAACAGCTGGCGCACCGTGATGTCGAAGCGCACCTTGCCCAGCAGTGACAGCAGTCCGGGCTGCTTGTGCTGCAGGAAGAGGTCGAGGGCGAGGCCGCACGCCGAGGCGGCGATGAAGAGCGGTACGTTCGGGAGCACGGCGCCGACGAGCTGTGTGGTGAAGAACACCACCATGGCTAGCAGCGCCGTCAGCTGTACGACCCGGCGTGGGGCGAATCCAGCAGAGGGCACGGGATGGGCTCCTGGCGGGAGGGCGGTGGACGTGTGGGGGGACCCCTGACCGTATGCCGCTCTCTGGCCCGGTGACAATCCGCGCAGGTGCCAACCGCCCCGAAACGGCTCCAAACGATCTCCCGGGGGTTCGCGGCGCGGAGAAAAGGCCGGGTGAGCCGGGGCCCGGCTCACGTAGATTGCCCCCTTGTCATGATGTGAGTGTGCGGGACACGCGTTCCGCGAGGTGCGCGTGAGAGCCGGGGAGCATCCCGGGATGAGCAGGGGAGAGGCGTGACAGAGCAGGACGGGTCGGCGGTACGGGACGAGGTGGCCGCGGCCCGCAGGATCGTGGTCAAGATCGGTTCGTCTTCCCTCACCACCGCGGCGGGGGGTCTGGACGCGGACCGGGTTGACGCGCTGGTCGACGTGCTGGCGAAGGTGCTCGACCAGGACGCGAGCGGGGCCGGTGCCGGGCCAGGGTCCGCGATCGGCAAGGAAATAGTCCTGGTCTCCTCCGGGGCCATCGCCGCCGGACTCGCCCCCCTGGGCCTGGACAAGCGCCCCCGCGACCTGGCCCGCCAGCAGGCCGCGGCCAGCGTCGGACAGGGCCTGCTGGTGGCCCGCTACACCGCCTCCTTCGCGCGCTACGGGCGCCGGGTCGGCCAGGTGCTGCTCACCACGGACGACACCAGCCGCCGCGCCCACTACCGCAACGCCACCCGGACCCTGGACCAGCTGCTGGCCATGGGCGCGCTGCCGATCGTCAACGAGAACGACACCGTGGCCACCGACGAGATCCGGTTCGGGGACAACGACCGGCTCGCCGCCCTGGTCGCCCATCTCGTACGCGCGGATCTGCTGGTGCTGCTCTCCGATGTGGACGGGCTCTACGACGGCGACCCCAGGACCCCCGGCACCTCGCGCATCGGCGAGGTCAAGAGCCCGGCGGACCTCGCCGGGGTCTCGATCGGCAGCGCGGGCCGCTCCGGGGTCGGCACCGGCGGCATGGTCACCAAGGTCGAGGCCGCCCGGATCGCCGCCGCGGCCGGGGTCCCCGTGGTGCTCACCTCCGCCAGCCGGGCCGGGGACGCCCTGCTGGGCCGCCCCACCGGTACGTACTTCCACCGCACCGGCCGCCGCTCGGCCGACCGGCTCCTGTGGCTCGCCCACGCCTCGGAGCCCCGCGGCTCGCTCACCCTGGACGACGGGGCGGTGCGGGCCGTCGTGGAGCGCCGCACCTCGCTGCTGCCCGCGGGGATCGCGGCGGTGGAGGGCGAGTTCACCGCCGGTGACCCGGTCGAGCTGCGCGACACGGAGGGCCGCGCGGTGGCGCGTGGGCTGGTGAACTTCGACGCCAAGGAGATCCCACGGCTGATCGGCCGCTCGACCCGCGACCTCGCCCGCGAGCTGGGCCCCGCGTACGAGCGCGAGGTCGTGCACCGGGACGATCTGGTGGTGCTCCACCGCCACCGATAACGCTCCGCTCGGGCCTCTTGGACGCGTCCGGCGCTCCGGTAACCCCGTCTGACCGGCTGGGGGCACCTCCCAGCGGTAGCTGGGGGCGAGCCGAAGGCGCGCCGGTGTCGAAAGGGAGAGCGCGCGCAGGGAGCGAGGGCTCGTATCGATATGCGGCTCCGCCGCGTGAGCGACCGAGCACGTCGACCGTCGACACCGGCTTTTGCGCCCCGGAGGCGAGCCGAGCCCCAAAAAAAGGGGGGCTTACCTTCCGCAAAAACGCCCCGCCGCCGCGCGAGGACTGGTCAACTTTGTTCAACGGGGTCGCGCGGGCAGCGGGCCCGCGGTGGACGTACAGCACCACCGCCACAGTGCTCCGCCCGCGCGTGAGCGGAGCAGCGAGCTACAGGAGGCCGCCGGTGAGACGAGGGCGCCCGGGGGCGCCGCCCCGAGGGGCGGCGGAGCGCACCCTGACCAGTGTCGGGTTGAACGGTGTCGGCGCGAACGGCGCCGCGACGGGCGATGCCGGGACGGAGGACGCGACGGCGCAGAGCAAGCGACCCGTCGAGCTGTCCCGGCTGTGGCACATCACTCTGAGCGTCTCGGGTGCCGAGGCGCCGCTGCGGGAGGTTCGGCGGGCGCTGGAGCAGCTGGCCCACGACCACCCCTTCCTGCTGACCAGCCGCTACGCCAACGATCACGCCGAGATCCGTTACTGGGAAGAGGCGCGCGATCTGCACGACGCCGCGGCGGTGGCGCTGCGGCTGTGGGGCGAGCACCGTTCCACGGCCAAGCTGCCTCCGTGGGAGATCGTGGGCCTTGAGGTCATCGACCGTGATACGTATCACCAGCGCATCGCGGAGGGTTACGGGCCGCCACCGGCCTCCCCGGTGGGCGTGCACCCGTTCTGAGCGGACGTGACCGCGGGTGGCTCTTCGAGATATGAGAAGGCCATCTCGAAGAGCGGAATACCGCAGGGGTCGCCGCGCTCGGCTCAGTAGGCTGCGTGCATGACCAGCGCACCCACGTCGCCGCTCACCGACCCCTGGCCGAAGTCTCCCGTCCTCCAGACCGCCTATCGGGCGCGAGCCGCGGCCGTCGACCTCGCCCCCGTGCCGCGCGCCCGCAAGGACGACGCGCTGCTGGCGATGGCCGACGCGCTGGAGGTGCGGACGAAGGAGATCATCGAGGCCAACGCCACCGATGTGGAGCGGGCCCGGGAGGCGGGCACGAGCGAGGCCATCGTCGACCGGCTGACCCTCACCCCGGAGCGGGTGCGGGCCATCGCCTCCGATGTGCGCGACGTGGTCGCGCTGCCCGATCCGGTCGGCGAGGTGGTGCGCGGCTCGACGCTGCCCAACGGCATCGACCTGCGCCAGGTGCGCGTCCCGCTGGGCGTCGTCGGCATCATCTATGAGGCCCGCCCGAACGTCACCGTGGACGCCGCGGCGCTGTGCCTGAAGTCGGGCAACGCCGTCCTGCTGCGCGGCTCTTCGTCGGCGTACCACTCGAACAGCGCGCTGGTGAAGGTGTTGCGCGACGCCGTGGGCGGCGCCGGGCTGCCCGCGGACGCGATCCAGTTGGTGCCGGGGGAGAGCCGGGAGTCGGTGCGCGAGCTGATGCGCGCCCGCGGTCTGGTGGATGTGCTGATTCCGCGCGGCGGCGCCTCGCTGATCCGCACGGTGGTCGAGGAGTCGACCGTTCCGGTCATCGAGACCGGCACCGGCAACTGCCATGTGTACGTGGACGCCCAAGCCGACCTCGACATGGCCGTGGACATCCTGGTGAACTCCAAGGCCCAGCGCCCCAGCGTGTGCAACGCGGCGGAGACGCTGCTGGTGCACCAGGACATCGCCGCGGAGTTCCTGCCGCGCGCCCTGGAGGCGCTGGCGGCGGCCGGTGTCACGGTGCACGCCGATGAGCGGGTGCTGGCGCTGGCCGAGGCCGAGGGGACGAAGGCCACGGTCGTCCCGGCGGCGATGGAGGACTGGGAGACCGAGTACCTGTCGTACGACATCGCCGCGGCGGTCGTGGACTCCCTGGAGGCCGCGGTGGCCCACATCGGCCTGTGGTCCTCCGGTCACACCGAGGCGATCGTCACGACGTCCCAGGCGGCCGCCCGCCGCTTCACCCAATTGGTGGATTCCACGACGGTCGCCGTGAACGCGTCCACCCGCTTCACGGACGGCAGCCAGTTCGGCTTCGGCGCCGAGATCGGCATCTCCACCCAGAAGCTCCACGCCCGGGGACCGATGGGGCTGCCCGAGCTGACGTCGACCAAGTACATCGTCACCGGCGATGGACACACCCGCTGAGTCACCCGTTCGGGGGATGGGCGAACCCGGAGGCCACCGGGGGGATCTTCCCCCGAATACCATTTCGCCCTGCCCAAATTGACCCGTCCGGTCTACTCTGAATGGGTGCCGGACGACGTGGGGGGCAAGCCGTTCCCGAACGGCGACGAGCCCGACGACCGCAGCCACGGGGAGGCGAACGACGAGTTCGCCACCGTGGTCTTCGACGAGGACTTCGTACGGTCCGCCGTCATCCATGAACCCACCGCCATCGAACGCATGCTGGCCGCCGCGCAGGCCCGCGCCGAGGCCGAGGCCTCCCGGCGCAGCCGGGCCGGGGTGTCCCCCGAGGACGAGCTGTTCGACGACGGGTACGGTCCGGAGGGCGACGGCGAGTTCGGGGACGGCCCGTACGACGACTACGCCGACCCGGACGGCCGCTTCGGCCCGGGCCGGGAGCTGGACGGCGCCTACGGCCCGTACGGGCGCTACGGGAGCGCCGGGCGGCCCTATCGCGGCCATGCCCGCTGGCACCGCCCGGTGGCCTGGCTGCTGGCCGTCCTGATGGGCATCGGGGTGGTCGCGCTGGCCTTCACGGCGGTCTACCGGGGCACCTCGGGCAACCGCCAGGACCCGGCCCCGCCGCCCGCCACCAGCGGGGTCGACGGCACGCCCGTGGGGCGGCCCGGCAGCCTGCCGTCCACGGCGGCCGAGCAGGAGGCGCCCGCCTCCGTCGTACCGCGCTCCCCGTGACGGCGCCGTCCGTCACACCTGTGTCACGTCCGCGTAGCACGTCGCGCCGTATGCGGCGTTTCCTCCGCACTGTGCGCGCAGTTGTGGAGTACCACCGCGTTTACCGCTGCCCCCGGCGACCTACTCTTGAGGTATGACCGGGCGTGGAGACCCTCCCGAGGGGACACCCGAGGGCGTCCCGGGAGGTGGTGAGGACGAGTACCGCTCCGTCGTATTCGACGAGTCGTTCGTTCGTGCTGCCCGGCTCCAGGAGTTCTCCGCCCAGGAGCGCATGGACGACCACTCCCGCGCGGTGCGCAGCCGCCGCGCCTGGGCCCGCGCCGGGGCGTCGCGGCAGGCCGTCGTCCTCGTCCTGCTGATCGCCTTCGCCTTCGCCGCGGCCGTCTACATGGGCGTACGCCACCCCTACCAGGCCCCCGAGCCGCAGGCCGTCGAGCCGCTGCGCAGCAGCGTGGTGCCGCTCTCGCCGCGCGGTGAGGTGCCCGGCGGGCGGCCCGCGGAGCTGTTCCGGGAGAGCCCGGCCGCCGAGTTCCGCGTCGGCGCCGAGGGGGTCACCCTGCCCGCCGTGCGGCGCACCCAGGGCTTCTCCGAGAGCCAGGTGATGACGGCGCTCACCACGGCCAAGGACTACGTGGTGAAGTCCACCCTCGACCCGGGTGTGCTCACCGGCGGCCCGGTGCAGGCGGTGCGGCTGCTGCTCGATCCCGCCCAGCAGCTCCAGTTCGACCAGAGCTTCGAGCACCCGGTCGACGACGGCCGCCACGCGGCCACCGGCTGGCTGACCCGCTTCAGCCCGGCCGAGGTGACGCTGGCCAACGCGCCGGTGCGGGTGCGCGGCTCGCTGACGGTCGTCGAGCGCACCCCCTCGACCCTGGAGGTCAGCGCCGACCACGTCTTCGTCTACGCGATCCAGCGGGCCCACGAGCGGGCCCGGGACCACGCCTCGCTGTTCACGGTCCGCCGGGAGACCCGGTTCCGCTTCGATCGCGGGGATCTGCGCGACCACCGGGTGGAGCTGGTGCACAGCTCCGTGCTGGCGGGCCCGCAGGCGTGCGCCGCGAACGCCTCCGGGTATCTGCGGCCGCTGGTGGCCGGGCAGAGCGTCCGCAACGACGCCCCGACCGGCACCGACCCGTACGCCCCGGGCCGCACCCCGGTCTCCCTCTGCGGCGTGCTCTCCCCGGGGACGCATCCCACTCCCTAGCGCCCCGCGCGTCAGCTCCGGGGCGGCTCGTCCTCTGAGGACCCTGAGGGCCCTGAGGAGCCCTCCCGGCCCTCCCCGCCGTCCTGGGTGTCCCGTGGGGGCGTGCCCTCGGCGGTGTCCCCGCCAGGCCTGCCGCCGCCGGTGAACCGGTCGCGCAGCTTGCCGCCCAGGTCCCCGGCGCCGCCCGCCACGTCCCGTACGAACGCGATCAGCGGGTCCTTGCTGGTGCGGACCGACTCCGCGTAGTGGCTGGCCGACTCCCGGAACGAGTCGCCGACCGAGGTGTCCTTGTCCTCGTCGCGGCGCGGGTAGTGGCCGTCCATGAGCCGCTGGAAGTCCCGGCTCGCGGCCCACTCCTTCAGCTCGGCGGCGCGCACGGTGGTGAACGGGTGGCTGCGCGGCAGCATGTTCAGGATCTTGAGTACGGAGTCCCGCAGATCCCCGCTGGATTCGTACTCCTCGGCCTGCTCCAGGAAGGCGTCCACGTTCATCTCGTGCAGATGGTGGCCGCCCGCGAGCTTCATCAGCCCGCGCATCGAGGCCCGCAGGTCCTGCCCGACCAGCAGCCCCGCCCGGTCCGCCGACAGCTCCGACTTGCGGAACCACTCGCGCAGCGCCGTCACCAGGGCCAGCACCGCCACATTGCCGAGCGGAATCCAGGCGACCTTCAGGGCGAGGTTCGTCAGGAACAGCAGTATCGTCCGGTAGACGGAGTGCCCCGACAGCGCGTGGCCCACCTCATGGCCGATGACCGCCCGCATCTCCTCCGCGTCGAGCAGTTCCACCAGCCCGGTGGTCAGCACGATGATCGGCGCGTCCATGCCGATGCACATCGCGTTCGGCTTCGGGTCCTGGGTGACGTACATCGCCGGGACCTGCTCCAGGTCCAGGATGTAGCAGGCGTCCCGCAGCATGTCGTGGAGGTGGGCGAACTGCCGGTCGCTGACCCGCACCGAATCGGACAGGTACAGCAGCCGCAGACTGCGCTCGGGCAGCAGCCCGCTGAGCGCCTTGAAGACGGTGTCGAAGCCGGTCAGCTTGCGCAGCGCGATCAGCGCCGAGCGGTCGGCCGGATGTTCGTACGCGCGTGAGGAAATGCCCGGGAACCGCCGCCTCTCGCGGCTGGGCACATGCTCGCGTCCCTCTCCGGCGCCGCTCCCGTCGCCGGTCCCATGGGTATGGCTGTCGCTCATCCGTCCCCCTCGTGCGGACTGTTCCCGCAGTGCCTCGGCCGTGTCCGTCCCCCCTGGTGGACCCCACCTTAGGCCCTGCCGGGCGGGGGTCTAGCGTGGAGACATGCCCGATATGACTGGCCTCACCACCGTGCTCGCCGCCACTTCCAAGGACCAGGGACCGGGAGCGCTGCTGCGCACGGTCATCGTCGTAGGCGTCGTGGGATCCGTCCTGGTCGCGTGGTTCCTGCTGCGGGGGTACAAACAGGACTGAGGGCGGGCCGAAGGGCACACTGAGAGCAGCCCCGGAATCCGGCTCGCATACGATGTTGCGGACGTGACGTGACGCCGAGACCCGGATAGGTATCGCCTGCGATGAGCGCTTTCAGCACCGCACATGCCGCCCTGACCACCCTGGCGAGCGGGGGCGGTGAGCACGTGGACACCCACCCGAGCATCAGCCCCTACATGACCGGCGGTGCCGCTCTGGTCATCCTGTTCCTGCTGCTGTGGATCACCACCCGCTTCAACCGGGACCGCTGACCTGGGCCGTTGCCTCTTCGGGCCCCGGTTTCGAGCCGGGCCCAGTAGGGTCTGCACGCATGGAAGAGGAGAAGGGGCCCGCCAAGCGGCGGCTCGGTGTGATGGGCGGGACGTTCGACCCGATCCACCACGGTCACCTGGTCGCGGCGAGTGAGGTGGCGTCGCAGTTCCACCTGGACGAGGTCGTGTTCGTACCGACCGGGCAGCCGTGGCAGAAGAGCCACAAAAAGGTTTCCCCGGCCGAGGACCGCTATCTGATGACGGTCATCGCGACCGCGTCGAACCCGCAGTTCTCGGTCAGCCGTATCGACATCGATCGCGGCGGCGCGACGTACACCACGGACACGCTCCGGGATCTGCGCGCGCTCAACGGTGACGCGGACCTGTTCTTCATCACCGGAGCGGACGCGCTCGCCCAGATCCTCACGTGGCGCGACGCCGAAGTGCTGTTCTCGCTCGCCCACTTCATCGGCGTGACGCGTCCCGGGCACATACTGGCCGACCCGGGACTGCCGGAGGGCGGGGTGTCGCTGGTCGAGGTTCCGGCGCTGGCGATCTCGTCGTCGGACTGCCGGGCGCGTGTCGCACACGGCGAACCCGTCTGGTACCTGGTGCCGGACGGTGTGGTGCGGTACATCGACAAGCGAGAGCTGTACCGGCACGACTGCTGAAGGGGTACCGGTGAACGACGGACAGGACCCGTACGACCCGTACGCACGGGATCCGTATGCCCAGGAGCCGCAGATCTACGGCTACGACGCCTATGGGCAGCCGGTGTACCAGCCTCCGGGGACGCAGCAGGGTTACGACCCGTCGTCGTACTACGGGCAGCAGCAGGGGCAGCAGGACGGCTACGGATACGGCTACGACCCGTACGGCCAGGCGCAGCAGACACAGCAGGCCCAGCAGGCGCAGACGCAGTATCCGCAGACGCAGCAGCCGTACGACCCGTACTACGGACAGCAGCAGCACTATCCGCAGGACGTCCAGCAGCAGGACCAGTACGGGCAGCAGGGCTACGGCTACGCCGCGCCTGCCGCACCCGCTGCCCCCGCCCCGGCCGCCCCGGCCGCACCGGGCGCCCCGGTCGCACCGGCCGAGGAGGACGAGCCGAACCCGTACGAGGAGCTGGCCGAGCTGGCCGGGCAGGAGCCGTCCCGCGGCGCCCCCGCCCCCGCCCCGGCCCCCTCGGCCCCGTCTCCGGACGGCCCCCGGAAGCCCGGCGGCGCGGGCAAGCCCGGCACGGATCCGGAGTACCGCACCGAGCAGTTCTCCTTCGTGGAGGAGCCCGACGAGGACTCCGAAGACGTCATCGACTGGCTGAAGTTCGCCGAGACCCGCTCCGAGCGGCGTGACGAGCGCCGCCGCAAGGGCCGCAACCGGTTCGTCGCGCTCGTCACGGTGCTGGTCCTCGCCGCCGTGGGCGGGGTCGGCTACCTCTGGTACGCGGGCAAGCTGCCCGGTCTCTCCGCCGACGGCGATGCCCAGGCGGCGGCCGGGGGGCCGCAGAAGCGGGATGTGATCGTCGTCCATCTGCGGGAGCTGAAGGGCGGCCGTACGTCCACCGCGCTGCTGGTGGACAACGAGACCACCAAGAAGGGCACCACCGTCCTGCTGCCGAACGACCTGTCCGTCTCCACCGAGGACGGCGGTTCCACCACGCTCGGCAAGTCGGTGACCGACGAGGGCTCGGACGCCACCCGGGACTCCCTGTCCACCCTGCTGGGCTCGAAGATCCAGGGCACCTGGCGGCTGGACACGCCCTATCTGGAGAACCTCGTCGAGCTGGTCGGCAGCATCACCCTGGACACCGACACCACCGTCCCGGCGGCCCGGAAGGGCGAGGACCCGCTGGTCAAGCGTGGCAAGGAGCAGGTGCTGAGCGGCCAGGCGGCGGTGGCGTACGCCACCTACCGGGCCCCGGGCGAGGCGCAGACCAAGCAGCTCGCGCGGTTCGGCCAGGTCATGGACGCCTCCCTGAAGAAGGTCTCCAGCGATACGGGCGGCGCTACCAAGACCGTCGAGCAGCTGGCCCAGATCCCCGACCCGTCGCTGTCCGAGCAGCAGCTCGGCGCCTCGCTTGCGCGGCTCGCCGGACAGGCCAAGGGCGGTGACTACGACACGATGATGCTGCCGGTCCAGAGCGACGGCACGCTCAGTGCCCGGGCGACCGACCGGGTCGTCAAGAGCGTCCTCGGCGGCACGGTCAAGAACACCGACCCGGGCTCCGCGGCGCGGGTGAGCGTGACCAGCGCGGGCGGTGGCCAGGACGCGTCGGGCGCCGCCCGGGTCGCGCTGGTCAACGGCGGTTTCACGGTCGTCGCGGCCACCGAGGGCGGCTCTCCGCAGCAGACCTCGCGGGTGACGTACGCGGACGCCAAGCAGGCCGGGCAGGCCAAGGAGGTCGCCAAGACCCTCGGACTGCCCGCGACCTCGGTCGCCAAGGGCAAGGGCGCGGCCAACGCGGATGTGACGGTGGTCCTCGGCGCGGATTACGACCCCCAGGGCTGAGTCGCGGCCTCCGTAACCGGTGTCACGGCGGTCACGGGGTAATGGCCGCGAGCCGTGTCGGTGGGGCGTGAGACCCTTGGGGGGCCAGACCCTGAGGGTCCCCACCGACCGGAAAGCCTCGCTTGTGACCGCCACGGACCGCTCCATCGAGCTCATCAACGCCGCCGCCCAGGCAGCCGCCGACAAGCTCGCGCACGACATCATCGCGTACGACGTCAGCGACGTGCTCTCGATCACCGACGCCTTCCTGCTGGCCTCGGCGCCCAACGACCGCCAGGTCAAGTCGATCGTCGACGAGATCGAGGAGCGGCTGAACAAGGACCTGGGTGCCAAGCCGGTGCGCCGCGAGGGCGACCGCGAGGCCCGCTGGGTGCTGCTGGACTACGTGGACATCGTGGTGCACGTCCAGCACAGCGAGGAGCGCGTCTTCTACGCCCTGGAGCGGCTGTGGAAGGACTGCCCGCAGCTGGAGCTTCCGGCCGACGCCCAGGCCACCCGCGGCAAGGCGGAGGAGTACGCGCAGGCGCAGGGCCCGGACGGCGGTGCGGGCGGTGAGCTGAGCTGAACGGCACCATGAGCGGCCGCGGCCGCCGCATAGTCCTGTGGCGGCACGGCCAGACGGCCTGGAACATCGAGCGCCGTTTCCAGGGCTCGCTGGACATCGAGCTGACCGACACCGGCGTCGCCCAGGCCCACCGCGCGGCCCGGCTGCTGGCCGGGCTGCGGCCGGACGCGATCGTCGCCTCCGACCTCAAGCGGGTCGTGGCGACCGCCGCCGAGCTGGCGACCGTGACCGGGCTCACGGTCGACCACTACGCGGGGCTGCGGGAGACCTACGCCGGTGAGTGGCAGGGGCTCACGCACGAGGAGATCATCGAGCGGTTCGGCGACCAGTACGCGGCGTGGAAGCGCGGCGAGCCGGTGCGGCGCGGCGGCGGCGAGCTGGAGTCCGAGGTCGCCGACCGGGCGGCGCCGGTCGTGCTGGAGGCCGCCGAGAAGCTGCCCGACGGCGGCACCCTCGTGGTGGTCAGTCACGGCGGCACGATCCGCACCACCATCGGGCGGCTGCTCGGCTTGGAGCCGCACACCTGGGAGGCGCTCGGCGGCCTCTCGAACTGCTGCTGGTCGGTGCTGGGCGAGGGCGCGCGCGGCTGGCGGCTGCTGGAGCACAACGCCGGATCGCTCCCCGAGCCCGTCCTCGGTGACGACGCCTAAGCGACGACCGGCGGCCCCCTCCCGGCCCGATTTCCTTTTCCGGCTGGTCACCGGCTAAGCTCCTTCTTGTTCGAAGCGCAGCGGCGCGGAGAGCAGCGGGGCTATAGCTCAGTTGGTAGAGCGCCTGCATGGCATGCAGGAGGTCAGGAGTTCAATTCTCCTTAGCTCCACAGATGGCGGCGATCCCGTCTCCCTCACCGGGAGGCGGGATCGCCGCTTTTGTGCGCGCGGCGTGTGTGCGTGGCCCGTCTCGCCTGTGGCCGCCCCCTGTTGACGTCGGCTCAACTCGGCCTGTCGCCGGGGTGGCTGGGTTCGGTGCGATCTTCCTGGGTAGGTTGGACGACACCGCCCGAGCGCGCGAGGCTCGGCGGAAGTGGCGGTGTGCGAGGCGCTGATGAGTCTGGTGAGGCGTCTGTTCGCATCTCCGCTGACCTGGGCGTCGCCCCGTGGCAGAATCGGACCGCCGGCGGGGGCGCAGGGCCGATAGTCCGATGGG
The DNA here is from genome assembly GCF_042731515.1 of Streptomyces sp. NPDC059850. Taxonomy (NCBI): domain Bacteria; kingdom Bacillati; phylum Actinomycetota; class Actinomycetes; order Kitasatosporales; family Streptomycetaceae; genus Streptomyces; species Streptomyces sp. NPDC059850. The sequence goes on along the minus strand of NZ_JBHWJI010000001.1, from coordinate 341,749 downwards.
GAGGGACGGGTGGGATGCCGACCAGCATCCTCGACGCGTTCGAGGACCTTTCCGAGGCAGCTCGGGAGGGCATCGAATGCCCGGCCTGCGGCTCCGGTCATGTGGCTCAGGTACTCGGTGACAACGGCGGTGTTTCCTACGTGTGTACGGCCTGCGGCCACAGCTGGAGCTGAGTGACATGGGAGCACACAGCCGGAAATGTGACTGGTGTGGCGGCGGCACACCCATCGTCCGCGACATGGAGCCGCTCAACTCCGACTACCAGTACTGGTGCGCGGAGTGCGCCCAGGCGCTGATCATCAAGGGCGACCCGATCGAGACCTACCGGGAGCTGGAGGGCGAGCCGATCTACGGTCGGCTCCTCGAAGAGCACTGCACGCTGAAGCGTTTCTACTCGTTCGCGACGGCGTGAGGGCACTGGTCAGGACCCGCGCGGCAATCGATTTGGCTAAAGCCCGGGGCGTCCGTGTAATGTAGGCGATGCCGCCGAGGGGAACCGGACAGGAAACCCGGGCGGAACAGCAAGACCTGGGGCTATAGCTCAGTTGGTAGAGCGCCTGCATGGCATGCAGGAGGTCAGGAGTTCAATTCTCCTTAGCTCCACAATCCCAGGAGCGGGCCGTCCGAAGCGGACGGCCCGCTTCTCGTTTCCTCGCTCGCGCCCCACTCGCGTACAACCTCGATGCGGGTCCTCGGTGCCCTGCGGTAACCTGACCCCATGCGTGCCGTACGCCTTCTGCTTAGCGGGCCGCGCTGATCAGTCCCGACCGCGATCATCTTCGGTCGGCATCGGCGCGGCGTCCCCTCCTGTGTGAGGGGCCTTTTTGTTTCACCGGACAAGAGGGAATCGGCCTGTACCGCGGGCAGAGACGACCAATGGAGCTTTGAGGATCATGAGCGAGACCAATGCCGCAGCCGAGGTGGCCGCGCCGCACCGCTACACGGCCGCGCTGGCCGCTGACATCGAGGCCCGCTGGCAGGACTTCTGGGACGCGAACGGCACGTACAACGCTCCCAACCCGGGCGGGGACCTGACCGGTGACGCCGACGTCGTCGCCCGCCCGAAGAAGTTCGTCATGGACATGTTCCCGTACCCCTCGGGTGCGGGGCTGCACGTGGGCCATCCGCTGGGCTACATCGCCACCGATGTGTACGCCCGCTACCACCGCATGACGGGCCACAACGTCCTGCACACCCTGGGCTTCGACGCCTTCGGCCTGCCCGCCGAGCAGTACGCGGTGCAGACCGGCACCCACCCCCGGGCCAGCACCGACGCCAACATCATCAACATGCGGCGCCAGCTGCGACAGCTGGGCCTGGGCCACGACCCGCGCCGCTCCTTCGCCACGATCGACCCGGACTACTACAAGTGGACCCAGTGGATCTTCCTGCAGATCTTCAATTCCTGGTACGACCCGGAGGCGAAGACCGCGCGGCCGATCGACATCCTGGTGGAGCAGTTCGCCTCCGGTGAGCGCGCCACCCCCGACGGGCGCCCCTGGGACGCGCTGACCGAGGCCGAGCGGGCGGACGTCCTGGGCGGCTACCGCCTGGCGTACGCCTCGGACGCGCCCGTCAACTGGTGCCCCGGCCTGGGCACCGTGCTGGCCAACGAGGAGGTCACCGCGGACGGCCGCTCCGAGCGCGGCAACTTCCCGGTCTTCAAGGCCAAGCTGCGCCAGTGGAACATGCGGATCACCGCCTACGCGGACCGGCTGCTGGACGACCTGGACGCGCTGGACTGGCCCGAGGCCATCAAGCTGCAGCAGCGCAACTGGATCGGCCGCAGCGAGGGCGCCCGGGTGGACTTCCCGGTGCAGGACCACGCCGACGCGAAGATCACGGTCTTCACCACCCGCCAGGACACCCTGTTCGGCGCGACCTACATGGTGCTGGCGCCCGAGCACGACCTGGTCGACTCCATCGTCCCGGCCGCCTGGCCCGAGGACACCCACGACGTGTGGACCGGGGGCCACGCCACCCCGGCCGCCGCTGTGGACGCGTACCGCAAGCAGGCCGCGGCCAAGTCGGATGTCGAGCGGCAGGCAGAGGCGAAGGACAAGACCGGCGTCTTCACCGGTGCGTACGCGATCAACCCGGTCAGCGGCGACCGGGTGCCGGTCTTCATCGCCGACTACGTGCTGATGGGCTACGGCACCGGCGCGATCATGGCCGTCCCGGCGCACGACGGCCGTGACTTCGCCTTCGCCCGCGCCTTCGAGCTGCCGATGCGCTGCGTCGTCGAGCCCTCTGACGATCGCGGTACCGACCCGTCGACCTGGGACGACGCTTTCGCCTCGTACGACGCCAAGATCGTCAACTCGGCGGGTGACGGCATCTCGCTGGACGGCCTGGGCGTGACCGAGGCCAAGGCCCGGATCACCGAATGGCTGGAGGCCCGCTCCATCGGTGAGGGCACCGTCAACTTCCGGCTGCGCGACTGGCTGTTCAGCCGCCAGCGCTACTGGGGCGAGCCCTTCCCGATCGTCTACGACGAGGACGGCGTGGCCCACCCGCTGCCCGAGTCGATGCTGCCGCTGGAGCTGCCCGAGGTCGAGGACTACTCGCCGCGCACCTTCGACCCCGACGACGCCGACACCTCCCCGGAGACCCCGCTGTCCCGGAACGAGGAGTGGGTCCACGTGGAGCTGGACCTGGGCGACGGGCGGGGCACGCGCCCGTACCGCCGCGAGACCAACACCATGCCCAACTGGGCGGGCTCCTGCTGGTACGAGCTGCGCTACCTGGACCCGAACAACGGCGAGCGGCTGGTCGACCCCGGCACCGAGCGCTACTGGATGGGTCCGCGCGACGGGCAGCCGCACGGCGGTGTCGACCTGTACGTCGGCGGCGCCGAGCACGCGGTGCTGCACCTGCTGTACGCCCGCTTCTGGTCCAAGGTGCTGTTCGACCTGGGCCATGTCTCGTCGGCCGAGCCGTTCCACAAGCTGTACAACCAGGGCATGATCCAGGCCTACGTCTACCGGGACAGCCGCGGCATCGCCGTCCCGGCCGCCGAGGTCGAGGAGCGCGACGGGGCGTACTGGTACGAGGGCGAGAAGGTCACCCGTCTGCTGGGCAAGATGGGCAAGTCCCTGAAGAACGCTGTCACCCCGGACGAGATCTGCGCCGAGTACGGGGCGGACACGCTGCGCCTGTACGAGATGGCCATGGGCCCGCTGGACGTCTCGCGCCCGTGGGACACCCGCGCGGTCGTCGGCCAGTACCGGCTGCTGCAGCGGCTGTGGCGGAACGTCGTGGACGAGGCCTCCGGCGAGGTCACCGTCGTCGACGCGGAGCCCGACGAGGACACGCTGCGCGCCCTGCACAAGGCGATCGACGGGGTCCGACAGGACATGGTGGGGCTGCGCTTCAACACCGCCATCGCCAAGATCACCGAGCTGAACAACCACGTCACCAAGGTGCGCGAGGTGCCGCGCTCGGTCGCCGAGCGGATGGTGCTGCTGATCGCGCCGCTGGCCCCGCACATCGCCGAGGAGCTGTGGCGCAAGCTGGGGCACGAGGCGTCGGTCGTCCACGAGCCCTTCCCGGTCGCCGATCCGGCGTACGTCGTGGACGAGACGGTGACCTGCGTCGTCCAGATCAAGGGCAAGGTCAAGGCCCGGCTGGAGGTCGCCCCGTCGGTCTCCGACGAGGAGCTGGAGGCGCTGGCCCTGGGTGACCCGGCGGTGGTCGCGGCGCTGGACGGCGCGGGCATCCGCAAGGTGATCGTGCGGGCGCCGAAGCTGGTGAACATCGTTCCGGCCTGACCGCTCGGGGCTCGGGGGATACCCGTAAGGGCGGGCTGGGGGTTCGTCAGGAACCCTCGGCCCGCCCGGTCCGTTTACGCTGGGAGGACAGCTGCCACCGCGGTGACCGCCGCCCGAAGGAGCGCACATGGAAGCCATCTGGATCCTGTTGCTGCTTTTCATCATGTTCATGGTGACCGGCGCTTATGTCACCGTGCGGGTGGTCAGGACGGCCAAGCGCGGTCTCGACCGCACCGTGGACCAGGCCCGCCGCACGGTCGAGGACACCCGGCTCCGGGCCCGCCAGTTCTCCCGCCCGGGCGCGGCCGGTGAGCTGGCCGAGCTGCGGCTGTCGCTGCGTTCGTCGATGTCCGCCACCGAGCAGGCCCTGCAGGCGGTGGCGGGCCAAGACCGCTCCGTGGTGGAGTCGTTGGACCTGTTCCGGCGGCTCGGCGAACACGGCCGCGAGCTGGACGACGACCTCAAGCGGCTGGAGCGGGAGCCCGACCGGGCCCGCCTCGCCGCCCTGCTCCCGGAGCTGCGGGAGCGTACGGAGCGGATCACGCACTCCGCGGACTCGCTGCGGTGGGCGGTGCGGGAGCGGGCCCAGCGGTTCGCCCACGACGAGCTGGACGCGCTGGGACGCGAGATCGAGATGGAGGCGGGGGCGCTGCGGCACTGGACCGTGGCCGAGCCGGCGCCGGAGCCCGCGGGCGAGCGCGCGTCCCGGCAGGAACAGCCGCGCCAGGAATCGCCGCGCCAGGAATCGCCCCGGCAGGAAGCACCCCAGCAGGAACCGCCTTCCCTGGGGACCGCGCCGCGGCCGCAGCCGTACTCCTGGCAGAAGTCCGCCCGCCCCGAGAACACCGCCTGACCACGGACTTACCGGTAGGGTCGGTGATCGTCGGTGGGGTCGCGCTGTCGGCCCGGGGCCTCCCCGGATAATCTCCCAGTCATGTCCCGCCATGTCGCGATCGTGACCGATTCAACGGCTTACCTGCCGCAGGAGGCGATGGAGCGGCATCGCATCACCGCCGTCCCGCTGACGGTGGTGCTCGGAGACCGGGCACTGGAGGAAGGGACCGAGGTCTCGGCCCTGTCACTCGCGGAGGCCCTGCAGAAGCGCAAGCCGGTGACCACGTCCCGGCCCAGCCCGGAGACCTTCGCGGACGCCTACCGCGCGGCAGCGGCGGAGGGCGCGACCGGCATCGTCTCGCTGCATCTGTCCGCCGAGATCTCCGGCACCTACGACGCGGCGGTGCTCGCCGCGCAGGACGCGCCCGTACCGGTGCGGGTGGTGGACAGCGGCATGGTCGCGATGGCGCTCGGCTTCTGCGCCCTGGCGGCGGCCGGGGCCGCGGAGGGCGGCGGCACGCTGGACGAGGCGGTCGCGGCGGCCCAGAAGCGGGCCGACGGCACCGCCGCCTACTTCTACGTCGACACCCTCGACTATCTGCGCCGTGGCGGCCGCATCGGCGCGGCGCAGGCCCTCCTCGGCTCCGCACTCGCGGTCAAACCGCTGCTCCAGGTCGATGAGGGCCGGATCGAACTGCGGGAGAAGGTCCGCACCGCCTCCAAGGCGATCGCCCGGCTCGAGGAGATCGTGGTGGAGCGGGCGGGCCGGAGCCCGGTGGACATCGCCGTCCAGCACCTCGCGGCGCCCGAGCGCGCGACCGCCCTTGCGGAGCGGCTGCGGGAGCGGGTGCCGGGGCTCGTGGAGCTGTACGTGAGCGAGGTGGGCGCGGTGATCGGGGCGCACACCGGGCCGGGGCTGCTGGGCGCGGTGGTCTCGCCGCGCTGATCACCTGCCCGGGTGACGGACTTTTCCACAAACCCCGGGTTATCCCCGGAATCCGGGACCGCTCAGCGGGATCGGGCGCAGGTGCCTACCGTCGGGTGGCATGAGGACCCGATCACACACAGTTATCGCCCGCCCGGCCCGAGGCCGCCACCGCGAGGCCCGCCCCCACCGCCGTCTCACGGCCCCGCGCTGCCCGGCCCCACCACCCCGCCACGCCCGCGCGGCGGCCCTCTTCCCCACCCCACCGATCCGAAGCCCCAACCCCCCAACACCCCCCGCCACACAGCCACCCCCGCCTCCCACCCGGCCCTCTGCTCCTGGCCCGCTGCCTGCTCGGGGTGGGGCCTCTGCTCCTGGCCCGGCGTCCGGTTCGGCTGCGGCGCCCGCCGCCAGCCTGGTGCCCGCTCCGGTCTCGGTGCCTGCTTGGGGTCCGGTCTCTGCTCGCGGCCCGGTGCCCGTGTGGAGTCGCGCCCCTACTCCTGGCACGGTGTCCGGTTCGGCTCAGGCGCCTGCCGCCAGCCTGGTGCCTGCTCCAGGTTCGGTGCCTGCCTGGGGTCGGGTTTCTGCTCCTGGCTCGGCTTCGGCTCCTGCCTCCCGCCCAGCGTCCGCTCCGATCCCGCTGCCTGCTCGGGACCCGGGTTCTGCCTCAGCCCCGGCGCCCGCTTCCAGTCCGGCATCCGCCGCAGGCCCAGCCCCCGCTTCAGTCCCGGCGCCCGCTCGGGGTCCGGCTTTCGCTCCAGCCGTGCTCGATTCGGCTTCGGCGCCCGCCGCAAGCCCAGTCCCCACCCCGGGCCCAGGGTCTGCTTCGGCTCCGGCGTCCGCTTGGACCTCGACCAAGTCCTCGGTTCTGGCGTCCGCCCCGGTTCCGGCGTCCGTTCCGGTCCAGGCGTTTGGGGCGGGCCGGGCATCTGGCTCAGGGGCGGCCTCGGTCTCGGGTGCGGTGCCCGCCTCGGGGCAGGCGTCCGGGTTTGGCCGGGCGGACTTGGGCGTGGGAGGCGTGTCTGACCTGGGGGCGGTGTTTGCGTCGAGGCGGGCGGCCGCCAAGGGTGCGGGGCCTGCTGCGAGTCGGGGGACCGTGCCAGTTCCGGAGCCGTCTCCAAGCCCGGTCGCCCCTCCGAATCCGGCACCCGGTTCGGGGGTGGCGCCGGGGTCGAGGCGGGCGTCCGTCCGGGGGTCGGGAGCGGCCGCCGTTCCGGGCGTGGAGCCGACGGCCGCGTTGGGAGCGGGTGTCGGCTCGGTCGACGACGTGGGCGTGCCCTCGGGACGGGAGTCCGGCGGCCAGGCCCGGCGGCGCGCGCCGCGTTGGGCCGTGCCGGACGGCGGGGACGAGGACGCCCCCGAGGAGAACACCGGCCGCGGGTCCGGCTCGCCGCTTCGCCGCCGTGAACGGATGTGGCTGGCGCTGCGCGAACGCCTTCCGTTGTGGCTTCAGCTGCGCTGCGGCATGGAGTTACGGACCGTCGCCGCGCTCGCGGTCGCCCTCGTCGTCGCGGTGGCCTTCGCCGTCTACCACTTCTGGAGCGGCCGCCCGCAGACCGTGCGGGCGCCCGAGCCCGAGCCCGCGCGCGCGGCGGCCGCCAGCCCCGGACCGACGGACGGGGTGCGTCCAGCCGCCGGGGCGGGCGGCGGTCGGTCGGTCGTGGTCGATGTGACGGGCAAGGTCCGCCATCCGGGGCTGCGCCAACTGCCGTCCGGGGCACGGGTCGCCGACGCGCTCAAGGCGGCGGGCGGGGCGCGGCCGGGCGCGGACACGAGCGGACTGAACCGCGCCCGACCCCTGGTGGACGGTGAGCAGATCGTGGTCGGCGCCCCGGCGAACCAGGCCCCGGCAGGCCCCGCCGCCACCGGCCCGGTCCCCGGACCAGGAGCAGGGCCCGGACCCGCCGCACCGGCCGCCGGGGTGATCAGCCTCAACTCGGCGACGGCGGAACAGCTCGACACCCTGCCGGGGGTCGGCCCGGTCCTGGCCCGCCACATCCTCGACTACCGCACCCAGCACGGCGGATTCCGCTCCATCGATGAGCTTCGCGAGGTCAACGGCATCGGCGACCGCCGGTTCGCCGATCTCCGCCCGCTGGTTCAGCCATGACGTCCCTACCAACCACCCGCACCCGTGCCGAGGTGCACGCGGCCGCCGCCTCTCCGCGCGGGGCGTCCGATCCCCGCCAGGAGGGCCCGGCGGACCTCCGCCTGGTGCCGCCCGCGCTGGCGGCCTGGGCCGCGGGGGCGATCGCCTTGGGCACATCGGGCCGCACGGTGGCCGTGGCCTGCGCGGGAGCCTTCCTGGCGGCGGCCGTCCTGCTGTACGGGATCCGTCGGCGCCGGGCCGCCATGGGCCGGACCCGTCGGCGGACGGCGGGGGCCGTGGCGGCGGTCCTGCTGTGCGGGGCCACAGCAGGGGCGGTCGCCGCGCTGCACGCGGCGGATGTGCGGCGCGGACCGGTCCCGGCGCTGGCCGGGGAGTTCGCCGAGGCGACGGCCGAGGTGACGGTCACGCGCGATCCGAGGCTCAGCCGCCCCCGGGTGCGCGGGGCCGCGCTGGCGCCCGTCTCGGTGGTGGTCGAGGCCGAGGCCACCAGGATCACCGGGCCCGACGGCACGACGACGGACACCCGGGCCCCGGTCCTGGTCACGGTCCGCCCGGAGGCCCGGCAGCGCGCGGCGTGGCTGCGGCTGCTGCCGTCCACGCGGCTGCGGGTGCACGGCCGCCTGGCGCCACCGCTGCACGAGGGAGACCGGGTCGCGGCGGTGGTGCGCGGTGGTGGCGGGCCGCCGCGCGTCATCGGGGCGCCCAGCTCGGTCCAGCGGTTCGCGGGCCGGTTGCGCGCCGGGCTGCGGACGGCGACCGACGGGCTGTCCCCGGACGCGCGGGCGCTGCTGCCGGGGCTGGTCGTGGGGGACACCTCACGGGTACCGCCGGACCTCGACGAGGCGTTCCGGGCCACGGACATGACGCATCTGCTGGCCGTCTCCGGGAGCAACCTCACGCTGCTGCTGGCACTGCTGACCGGCCCTCCCCACCTCGCCGCGCGGGCCGAGCGGCGCGGGCTGGCCGCAGCGCTCGGCATACGGCTCCGGACGACGGCCCTGTTCGGCGGCGCGATCACCCTCGGCTTCGTGATCGTCTGCAGACCCGACCCCAGCGTGCTGCGGGCGGCGGCATGCGGCCTGATCACGCTGCTGGCCATCGGCACCGGGCGCCGCCGCTCCCTGCTCCCGGCCCTGGCCGCCGCGGTCCTCGCGCTGCTGCTGTACGACCCGTGGCTGGCCCGGAGCTATGGGTTCCTGCTGTCCGTCCTGGCCACCGGCGCGCTGCTCACCTTCGCACCGGGGTGGAGCGCCGCCCTGCGGCGCCGTGGAGTGCCACCCCGGCCCGCCGAGATGCTGGCGGCCGCCGCCGCGGCGCAGGCGGTATGCGCCCCGGTGGTGGTGATGATGGCCGCGCGGGTGAGCCTGGTGGCGATCCCCTGCAATCTCTTCGCCGAGCTGGCGGTGGGACCCGCCATGATCCTCGGCTCCGCCGCGCTCGCGGTGGCCCCGCTCGCGCTTCCGGTCGCCCGGTGGATTGCCTGGCCCGCGGGCTGGCCTGCCGAGTGGATCGCCGGGGTGGCCAGGACCGGCGCGGGGCTACCCGGCGCGGAGGCGGGCTGGCCGGGCGGCTGGCCCGGTGGGCTGCTGCTGGCGGCGGTCACCCTGGTCGCCGTCCTCCTGGGGCGCCACCTGCTGCGGCACCGGTGGCTAGGGGCGGCCTGCGCGCTGCTCCTGCTGCTCGCGGTGGTCCGGCCCGCGCCGCTGACCCGGGTCATCACCGGGTGGCCGCCGCCCGGTTGGCGCATGGTGGCCTGCGACGTGGGCCAGGGGGACGCCCTGGTCCTGGCGGCGGGCCCCGGCACGGCCGTCGTCGTGGACGCCGGTCCCGAACCACGGGCCGTCGACCGCTGTCTGCGGACGCTGGGCGTGGTCCGCGTCCCGCTCCTCGTCCTCACTCACTTCCACGCCGACCACGTGGCCGGGCTGCCCGGGGCGCTGCGCGGCCGCTCGGTGGGGGCGATCGAGACGACCGGCCTGGCGGAACCGCCCGGCCAGGCCGCGGCCGTGCGGCGCCTGGCCGCGGCGGCACGGGTGCCCGTGGTGACGGCCGTGCCGGGGGAGCGGCGCCGGTCGGGCTCGCTGTCCTGGGAGGTCCTGTGGCCAGGCCCCGCCAACCCGGCCGCCGCCCCGCCACTGGAGGGGCCGAACGACGCGAGTGTGACCCTGCTGGTCCGTACGGCGGGCCTGACCCTGCTGCTCCTCGGCGATCTGGAACCCCCCGCCCAGCAGGCGCTGTTGACGGCACATCCGGCGCTGCCCCCGGTGGATGTGCTCAAGGTCGCCCACCATGGCTCGGCCTACCAGGACCCACGGCTGATCCACCGGCTGCGCCCACGGATCGCCCTGATCTCCTGCGGCGCGGACAACCCGTATGGACATCCATCACCTCGTACCGTCGCGGCCCTGGAAACCCGGGGTGCCGCCGTGCTGCGGACCGACCGGGACGGGCCGATCGCGGTGACCGGCCCGCGACTGCGGGCGGTGGCTGGTGGGAGTAGAGGGAGAGGCGGGAGCTGGGGGCGCCGGGTGCCAGTAGGTTCCAGGGGCGGACTCAACCGGTTCCGAAAGGAAGCTCGTTCATGTCGCTCGCACAGTGGACCAAGGTCGATGACTACTTCAACGGCCTTCTGGCGCCGTCGGATCCGGCCCTGGACGCCGCCCTGGAGCACAGCGCGGCCGCCGGGCTGCCGCCGCATCAGGTGGCCCCCAATCAGGGAAAGCTGCTGCAGCTACTGGCCCGGATCCAGGGGGCGCGCACGATCCTGGAGATCGGCACCCTGGGCGGGTACAGCACGATCTGGCTGGCCAGGGCGCTGCCCGACGGCGGGCGGCTGGTGACCCTGGAGGCCGACCCCCGGTGCGCGGAGGTGGCGCGGGCCAATGTGGAGCGGGCGGGGCTGGGCGAGGTCGTCGAGATCCGCACCGGCCGGGCGCTGGAGTCGCTGCCCCGGCTGGCCGAGGAGGGGCACGGCCCCTTCGACGTGGTTTTCATCGACGCCGACAAGCCCGGCAACCCCGACTACCTCGCCTGGGCGCTGCGGCTCACCCGGCCCGGCAGCCTCATCATCGGGGACAACGTGGTGCGGGACGGGGAGGTGGCCGACCCCGCCAGCACGGACCCCCGCGTCCAGGGCGTACGGCGCTTCACGGAGCTGATCGCAAGGGAGCCCCGGCTGACGGCGACGGCGGTGCAGACAGTCGGCGAGAAGGGGTACGACGGCTTCGCGCTGGCGCTGGTCACCGGGTAGCGAACGGGCGGGCAGCGGACGGCGGCTGCTTCAGGACGGCGGCTGCGCCAGGGAACGGCGGTCAGTCGGTCTCCAGCCAGCCTTCGTACTCCTCGGCGAAGGCGTCCAGCGCGGCCGGGTCCAGCCGCGCGGCGGGGTCCTCGACGACCACCAGCCACTGGGCGTCCTCGGCGTCGTCCTCACCTGCCAGGGCGTCGCGCACCAGCTGGGGCTCCTCCGCGATGCCGAAGCGTTCGGGCAGCGCCTCGGCCACCTCCTCGGCCGCGTCGCGTTCGGGCAGTACCAGCACATGGCGCACGCCGTTCAGTCCTCCATCCATCACCGGAACATTGTCGGGCATACGGACGGCACGGACGGCACGGAAGTCCGGGCTGTCGGCGGTCCGTGGGATGCTGTCCGCGATGGCCAGGAAGACGACATCCGACGACCCCCTCGCCCCGCTGACCCTTGCCGTGGGCCAGGAGGATCTGCTGCTCGACCGCGCCGTGCAGCAGGTGGTGGCGGCCGCCCGTGCCGCCGACCCCGACACCGATGTGCGCGACCTCACGCCCGACGCCCTGCAGCCCGGCACCCTCGCCGAGCTGACCAGCCCGTCGCTCTTCGCGGAGCGCAAGGTCGTGGTGGTGCGCAACGCACAGGATCTGTCGGCCGACACGATCAAGGATGTGAAGGGCTACCTCGGCGCCCCCGCCGAGGAGATCACCCTGGTGCTGCTGCACGCCGGTGGCGCCAAGGGCAAGGGGCTGCTCGACGCCGCCCGCAAGGCCGGGGCGCGCGAGGTGGCGTGCCCGAAGATGACCAAGCCCGCCGACCGGCTGGCGTTCGTCCGGTCGGAGTTCCGTACCGGCGGCCGGTCCGCGACACCTGAGGCCTGTCAGGCGCTGGTGGACGCCATCGGGAGCGATCTGCGCGAGCTGGCCAGCGCGGTGTCCCAGCTCTCGGCCGATGTCGAGGGCACGATCGACGAGGCCGTCGTCGGCCGCTACTACACGGGCCGGGCCGAGGCGTCCAGCTTCACCGTCGCCGACCGTGCCGTCGAGGGGCGGGCGGCCGAGGCGCTGGAGGCGCTGCGCTGGGCCATGGCCACGGGCGTCGCCCCGGTGCTGATCACCAGCGCCCTGGCCCAGGGCGTCCGCGCCATCGGCAAGCTGGCCTCCGCCCCGCGCGGTGCCCGCCCCGGTGATCTCGCCCGTGAGCTGGGCATGCCGCCCTGGAAGATCGACCGGGTGCGGCAGCAGATGCGCGGCTGGTCGGCGGACGGGGTATCGGTCGCGCTGCGCGCGGTCGCCGAGGCCGACGCGGGCGTCAAGGGCGGCGGGGACGACCCCGAATACGCCCTGGAGAAGGCCGTCGTCGCCATCGCCCGTGCCGCCCGCGCGGGCCGCTAAGTAGCTCCAGAAGCCCCGGTTCGGCCTACTCCTTCAGCTTCGCCAGGGTCGCCCGGGCGCTCTTTTCGAGCATCTCGGTGGCCTCCTCCGTCGTCATGGGGTCGGCGCTCGACGAGCTGGATACGTACTCCGACCACGTCGACTGGTAGGTCATCCAGCCCTCCCGCACGCCGAGGATCACATACGCCCCGGTGTCGCTGCTGCCGGTGCTCTGCTGGGTGACGACGTACGCCTCGTCGCCGAGGCCGTCCACCTCGCTCACCTTGTAGGAGGAGCTGGCGGTCCGCTGGTCCTCGTACTGCCGGTACTGGGCCTCGAACTCCGGCTCCGGGTCGGTCTTCCGGTGGAGACCGGCCGTCGTGGACAGCCATTCCGAGGAGTAGTCGCTGGTGGACGCGTCGGTCGGCTCGAAGTCGATGCTGCAGTTCATAGAGTCCAGGGCCGGGGCCCGGGAGGAGCTGTGCCGGGGATTCGACGAGCTGGTGGAGTCCTTCTGCTCGTATCCGGCGTCCTCGATGGCCTCGACGTCCGTCGAGGCGCACAGATTGCTGGTGTAGCCGTAGCCCGCGAGGTCGGCGTCCGGCTCACCGTCGAACCCTCCGGTCGCGAACAGCACGCCCGCCCAGACCGCCGAGGCGACGACTGCCCCGCCGAGCGCCCACAGCCAGCCCTTTCCGCGAGCAGTACCGACACCGGGCCCGGGCGGCATCGGGGAGGGCGCTCCGTACGCCCCGTACCCGCCGCCCACGGGCCCCGGGGGTGGGCCTGGCACTCCCGGCATGGTCGGCTGCGCATATGCCGGAACATGCGGCTGAGGGGCCTGCTGGGGCGGGAGCGGCGGCTGAGGTGGCTGCGGCGGCGGCCCGTACGGATTGGGTGTATCCCCCGGTATCGACATGACGTGAACATACCCGCGGAAACACCAAATTCCCCCCGCTGCGCAGGGAGCATCTGGATACAGCAATGCCCCCGGAGTGGGCCCGGGGGCATTGAACGTAGCGTGGCGTACTACGAAGGCTGTCCGTGATCCGAGGTAGAGGGCTCGGATGTTCCCCACGGCGGGGTGGGGGCGAGGAGTCGCCCCGGTGGGTCACCCGTGCGGGTGGCCCGGAAGAGTCAGCCCTTGAGGCCGGCGATCTGCTGCGCGATGGCCGACTTCTTGTTGGCGGCGTTGTTCTTGTGGAGCACGCCCTTGCTGACGGCCTTGTCCAGCTTGCGCGCGGCGGCGCGGGCGGCGGCGGTGGCCTTCTCGGCGTCACCGGCGGCCACGGCCTCGCGGGTCCGGCGGATGGCGGTCTTCAGCTCGGACTTGACGGCCTTGTTGCGCAGTCGCGCCTTCTCGTTCGTCTTGTTCCGCTTGATCTGGGACTTGATGTTCGCCACGTGAAAGAGCCTTCGCAGGTTCGATGGTTTCGCTGTCTGTCGTGCGTTCGCGTCCCGCGCGAGAGGGTCGCGTAAGACACAGTCGGCCAGATTACCAGCAGCGCTGCTGGCCTCCCAAACCCGGAAGCGGTCGCCGTTCATGGGACCATGGACAAACCGAGAAGACCGAGTCCCGCCTAGACACAGGACGCTGCGTGCCCGCGACCCCTACCAATGTGCCGGAGCCGAGCCGTACCGACCCGGCTCTGATCCGTAACTTCTGCATCATCGCGCATATCGACCACGGCAAGTCGACGCTTGCCGACCGCATGCTTCAGCTGACCGGTGTGGTCGAGCAGCGACAGATGCGCGCGCAGTACCTCGACCGCATGGACATCGAGCGCGAGCGCGGCATCACGATCAAGTCCCAGGCGGTCCGGCTGCCCTGGGCGTTGACCGAGGAGCAGAGCGAGCCGCAGCCGGTCACCCATGTGCTCAACATGATCGACACCCCTGGCCACGTGGACTTCACCTACGAGGTCTCGCGTTCGCTGGCGGCCTGTGAGGGCTGCGTCCTGCTGGTCGACGCGGCCCAGGGCATCGAGGCCCAGACCCTCGCCAACCTCTATCTGGCGATGGAGCACGACCTCACGATCATCCCGGTCCTCAACAAGATCGACCTCCCGGCCGCCCAGCCCGAGAAGTTCGCCGCCGAGCTGGCGCACCTCATCGGCTGCGACCCCTCCGACGTGCTCAAGGTCTCCGCCAAGACCGGCGAGGGCGTGGACGAGCTGTTGGACACGGTGGTGCGGCTGGTCCCGCCGCCCGTGGGGGTCAAGGACGCGCCCGCCCGCGCGATGATCTTCGACTCCGTCTATGACGCGTACCGCGGTGTCGTGACGTACGTGAAGGTCGTGGACGGCAAGCTCAGCAAGCGTGAGCGCATCAGGATGATGTCCACCGGCGCCGCCCACGAGCTGCTGGAGATCGGCACCAACTCACCCGAGATGACCGCCTCCGACGGCCTGTCCGTCGGCGAGGTGGGCTATCTGATCACCGGTGTGAAGGACGTCCGCCAGTCCAAGGTCGGCGACACGATCACCCAGTTCACCAAGGGCGCCGAGGAGCCGCTGGGCGGCTACAAGGACCCCAAGCCGATGGTGTTCTCGGGCCTGTACCCGCTGGACGGCTCGGACTATCCGGTGCTGCGCGAGGCCCTGGACAAGCTCCAGCTCAACGACGCCGCGCTGGTCTACGAGCCGGAGACCTCCGCCGCCCTCGGCTTCGGCTTCCGGGTCGGCTTCCTCGGGCTGCTGCACCTGGAGGTCATCCGCGAGCGCCTGGAGCGCGAGTTCAACCTCGACCTGATCGCCACCGCGCCCAACGTGGTCTACCGGGTGGACATGGAGGACGGCGCCGAGCACACGGTGACCAACCCCAGTGAGTTCCCCGCGGGCAAGGTCGACAAGGTGCACGAGCCGGTCGTCCGGGGCACGATCCTCGCCCCGAGCGAGTTCATCGGCGCGATCATGGAGCTGTGCCAGAACCGCCGCGGCGTGCTCCTCGGCATGGACTACCTCTCCGAGGACCGGGTGGAGATCCGCTACACGCTCCCGCTCGCCGAGGTCGTCTTCGACTTCTTCGACCAGCTGAAGTCCAAGACCCGCGGTTACGCCTCGCTCGACTACGAGCCCACCGGTGAGCAGGCCTCCGACCTGGTCAAGGTCGACATCCTGCTGCACGGCGACAAGGTCGACGCGTTCTCCGCGATCACCCACAAGGACAAGGCGTACGCGTACGGCGTCCGGCTGGTCGCCAAGCTGCGCGAGCTGATCCCGCGGCAGAGCTTCGAGGTGCCGATCCAGGCCGCCATCGGCTCCCGGGTCATCGCCCGCGAGACCGTCCGCGCCATCCGCAAGGACGTCCTCGCCAAGTGCTACGGCGGTGACATCTCCCGTAAGCGGAAGCTGCTGGAGAAGCAGAAGGAAGGCAAGAAGCGGATGAAGATGGTCGGCAGCGTGGAGGTGCCGCAGGAGGCCTTCATCGCGGTGCTGTCCTCCGACGACGCGGGCGGCGGCGACAGCAAGGGGAAGAAGTAGTCGTAGTCGAAACGGGCCCGGCGCTTAAGGAGGCGCCGGGCCCGTTGTCGTGTGACGCTCGATGGACGGGGAAGTCTTCCTCATTCGAATTACGAGGCCCGGAACCCCTTACGCAGTACGGTTCCGGCCCTTACGCTGATCGCCACGCGAAGGTTACTCGCGAGTCACCAAGCACTGAGGCGGGCCCCGGAGGATGCCGTGACCGACACCCAGAATCTGCTCGAGAACCGGCCGCCGTCCCTGGCGACGCATTTCCTCCAGCGCGTCGCGGCGACACCGGACAAGGAGGCGTACCGCTATCCGGTGCCGCCCGCCTCCGGCCGGGGCCCGGACGAGTGGCGCCCGCTGACCTGGCGCGAAAGCGCGGACCGGGTCTTCGCCATCGCCGCCGGGCTGATCACCCTCGGCGTCCATCCCGAGGAGCGGGTGGCGCTCGCCTCCTCGACGCGTGTCGAATGGATCCTCGGCGACCTCGGTGTGCTGTGCGCGGGCGCGGCGACCACCACGGTCTACCCGAGCACCAACGCCGAGGAGACCGCCTTCATCCTCGCCGACTCCGGCAGCCGGGTCCTGATCGCCGAGGACGGCGCCCAGCTCGCCAAGGTCCGTGAGAAGCGCGACGAGCTGCCCGACCTCGCCCATGTGGTGGTGATCGAGGCCGAGGACGCGACCCCCTCGGGGGGCGACCCGGAGGGCTGGGTGCTCTCCCTCGCCGAGCTGGAGAAGCGCGGCGCGGCGCACCTGGCCCAGCACCCCGACGCCGTACGGGAGCGGACGGACGCGCTGCGCGCCGACCAGCTGGCGACGCTCATCTACACCTCCGGTACCACCGGCCGCCCCAAGGGCGTACGGCTGGCGCATGACTCCTGGTCCTACATGGCGATCGCCATCGGCACCCAGGAGGGGCTGCTCTACCCGGACGACATGCAGTACCTGTGGCTGCCCCTCGCGCATGTCTTCGGCAAGGTGCTGACGGCGGGGCAGATCTACGTCGGACACACGACGGCCGTGGACGGCCGGGTCGACAAGATCATTGAGAATCTGCCGGTCGTCCGGCCCACCTATATGTGCGGCGTGCCGCGGATCTTCGAGAAGGTCTACAACGGGGTCGCGCAGAAGGCCCGCGAGGGCGGCGGCGCCAAGTACAAGATCTTCCAGTGGGCGGCCGGGATCGCCCGCGACTACGCCAAGACCTCCCAGGACAACTTCCGCCGCACCGGCACCGCGTCCGTGCCGTTCGCCCTCAAGGCCCAGCACGCCGCCGCCGACAAGCTCGTCTACACCAAGCTGCGCGAGGCGTTCGGCGGGCGGCTGCGCGCCGCCGTGTCCGGTTCGGCCGCGCTGGCCCCCGAGATCGGCTACTTCTTCGCGGGCGCCGGGATCAACATCCTGGAGGGGTACGGGCTCACCGAGTCCAGCGCCGCCAGCTTCCTCAACCCGCCGGACTACCGCACCGGTACGGTCGGCAAGGCGTTCCCCGGCACGGAGGTGCGGATCGCCGACGACGGCGAGGTGCTGCTGCGCGGCCCCGGCATCATGCAGGGCTACCACGGGCTGCCCGACCTGACCGAGAAGGTGCTGGAGTCCGACGGCTGGTTCCACACTGGCGACATCGGGGAGATCTCGCCCGACGGCTATCTGCGGATCACCGACCGCAAGAAGGACCTGATCAAGACCTCGGGCGGGAAGTACGTCGCCCCGGCGGAGGTCGAGGGCCAGTTCAAGGCGGTGTGCCCGTTCGTCTCCAACATCCTGGTGCACGGCGCGGACCGCAACTACTGCACCGCGCTGATCGCCCTCGATGAACCGACCCTCATGGGCTGGGCGCGGGAGCACGGCCTGGCGGGGAAGTCCTACGCCGAGGTCGTGGACACCGAGGCGGTGCGGGAGTTGATCGACGGTTATGTGCAGCGGCTCAACGAGGGGCTGCAACGCTGGCAGACGATCAAGAAGTTCCGGCTGCTGCCGCGTGATCTGGATGTGGAGCACGGTGAGCTGACGCCGAGTCTGAAGATGAAGCGACCCGTGGTGGAGCGCGAGTACAAGGCCCTGATCGAGGACATGTACGCCGGTACCCGCGAGGCCTGACGGCAGGGCTTTACCGGAAGGGCCATTACCGGAACAGGCTCGTCCTACGCACGATTTTTCCCCTCAACACAGTTAACTTGCGTGACTCGGTGCATATAACTGCGGTCCGTCTGTCACTCTGTCCGTGCCGGGTTACGGCGCATATGACGGAGCTTCTCAGGAGCCGCACAGTGGGGACGTCATCTTCCACCCCGTCTGCATCCGCAGGCGGGGTGGCTCTGCCGGTCGGGGGAATCGGTCCCGTACGTACCAGTGCCTCGGCCCGTGCGAGCCTGCCCGGCAGCCCGCTCGCGGCCTCCGCGGCACGCCGGTTCGTGCGCGCCGCGCTCGCCGAGTGGGTCGCGCTCGACGTACCGGCCGCCGACCGGATCACCGACCGGACCGCGGACGAGGCCGTCCTGCTGGTGAGCGAGCTGGTCACCAACGCCGTGGTGCACGCGGGCACGGCCGTCGAGGTGTGCTGCGCGCTCGATGTGTCCAGCCACGAGGGCGATCCGCCCTCCCTCGTCGTCGAGGTGACCGACCACCACCCCACCCGGGTGCTGCGCGGCGACCCGCCGGACGGACCGGACGGCGCGGAGTGCGCGGGCGGCCACGGGCTGCGGCTCGTCGCCGAGATCGCCGAGGCGTGGGGGACGACGTACCGGCGGGCCAGCAAGACGGTGTGGTTCCAGGTGTCGGTCACGCCCGCCGCCGAACCGGCGGTGCCCGAGGAGCCCGCGGCCGGGGACCTCGCGCCCTCGTGGGCCTCGCGCGGCACCGGGATCGTCGCCCCCGTGCCGCGCCGGGTGCCCGCCCGCCGCGCCGATCCGGAATGGACCCGGCACGGCGCGCTGTCCTTCCTCGCCGAGGCGTCCGACCTGCTCGCCGGGCAGTTCGACGAGGAGCTGGTCACCTCGCTGGCCGGACAGCTGCTGGTGCCGCGGCTCGCCGACTGGTGCGCGGTCTGGCTCGACTCCGGCGGCGGACCGCCGCGGCTGGCCCGGGTCTGGCACGCCAGCGAGAGCCGCATGGAGGGGCTGCGGCAGGTGCTGGAGAAGGAACCGCCCCAGCTGCCCGCCACCGCGCGCGGCGGCGCCCTGGACTGGCCGTGGCCCGCCGACCCCGCGGCGTACGGGCCCGGCGGCGCGGCCCTGGCCTGCCGGCTGATCGCGGGCGGGCGCGCGCTGGGCACGCTGCTGATCGGGCGGGCCGGGCTGGTGCGCATGCCCGACGAAGTCGTCGGCCTGATCGAGGACTTCGCGCGCCGCGTCGCGCTCGCCCTCGCCTCCGCCCGGCGCTACACCCGCCAGGCCACCATCAGCCGGGTGCTCCAGCGCGGGCTGCTGCCGTCCGGGATCGCCCGCATCCCCGGCGTCGAGTCGGCCGTCGTGTACGAGCCGACCGGCGACATCTCGGCCGGAGGCGACTTCTACGACGTCTTCCCGGCCGGTGACGGCCGCTGGTGCTTCGTCCTCGGCGACGTCTGCGGAAACGGTCCTGAAGCGGCCGTGGTGACCGGCCTGGTCCGCCCCTGGCTGCGGCTGCTGGGCCGCGAGGGCTACGAGGTGGGCGAGGTCCTCGACCGCCTCAACCAGCTGCTGGGCGAGGAGGCCGTCGGCGAGGCCGTCGAGGCCGCGGGCGGCGCCGACCCCGGCGGCGCGGGCCTGCCCCCGGGCGGCGGCCCCGCGCGGTTCCTCTCGCTCCTCTACGGGGAGCTGGTGCCGCTGGGGCCGGGCGACGAGGGCGGCGGCGTGCGGTGCACGCTGGCGAGCGCGGGCCATCCGCTGCCGCTGGTCCTCCAGCCCGATGGAACGGTACGAACGGTCGCCGTGCCGCAGATACTCCTCGGCGTGGTCGAGGACGCCGCGTATGAGAGTGAAACGTTCGATCTGGCGCCCGGCGAGACCCTGCTGTGCGTGACCGACGGGGTGACGGAGCACCGCTCCGGCAGCCGCCAGTTCGACGACGAGGACGGCCTCGCGGCGGTGCTCGCGGGCTGCGCCGGGGTGAGCGCGCGGGAGGTCGCGGAGCGGGTGCGGCGGGCGGTGGACGAGTTCGCGGAGGAGCCGCCGGACGACGACCTGGCGATGCTGGTCCTCAGAGCGCTGTAGCGCGCGGGCTTTCAGGGCGCCCGGCGGGGCGCGCCCGCGCCATGGCGGACAATGGGGCGTATGCCTTCCGTACTGCCCGACGGCGACCCCATGCCCCAGGACGGCGCGCTGCCCCCCGGCGCGCTGGCCGCGGCGGCGGGGCGGCCGCTGGGGTTCTATCTCCACGTGCCCTACTGCGCCACCCGCTGCGGGTACTGCGACTTCAACACGTACACCGCCGCCGAGCTGCGCGGTTCCGGCGGCGTGCTCGCCTCCCGGGACAACTACGCCGACCAGGTCGCGGAGGAGGTGCGGCTCGCGCGGAAGGTGCTGGGGGACGACCCGCGCCCGGTCGAGACCGTATTCGTCGGCGGCGGCACGCCCACCCTGCTCGCGGCGGCGGACCTCGGGCGGATGCTCGGCGCCATCCGCGACGAGTTCGGGCTCGCGGACGGGGCCGAGATCACCACCGAGGCCAATCCGGAGTCGGTCGATCCGCGGTATCTGGAGGCGCTGCGGGACGCCGGGTTCAACCGGGTGTCGTTCGGGATGCAGAGCGCCCGGCAGCACGTCCTGAAGGTGCTGGACCGCACCCACACCCCCGGGCGCCCCGAGGCCTGCGTCGCGGAGGCGCGGGCCGCCGGGTTCGACCATGTGAACCTGGACCTGATCTACGGCACCCCCGGCGAGAGCGACGACGACTGGCGGGCCACCCTGGAGGCGGCGCTCGGCGCGGGCCCGGACCACGTATCGGCGTACGCGCTGATCGTCGAGGAGGGCACCCAGCTGGCGCGGCGCATCCGGCGCGGCGAGGTGCCGATGACCGACGACGACGCCCACGCGGACCGGTATCTGATCGCCGAGGAGATGCTGTCGGCGGCCGGATTCGACTGGTACGAGGTCTCCAACTGGGCCACCTCGCCCCAGGGCCGCTGCCGCCACAACGAGCTGTACTGGCGCGGCGCCGACTGGTGGGGCGCGGGCCCCGGCGCCCACAGCCACGTCGGCGGGGTGCGCTGGTGGAACGTCAAGCACCCCGGCGCGTACGCCCAGGCGCTCAGCGAGGGCCGCTCACCGGGCGCCGGGCGGGAGCTGCTGTCCGACGAGGAGCGCCGGGTCGAGCGCGTCCTGCTGGAGCTGCGGCTGTCCGAGGGATGCCCGCTGGAGCTGCTGCGCCCGGCCGGTGCGGCGGCCGCGGCCCGGGCGCTGGAGGACGGCCTGCTGGAGCCGGAGCCCTACCGGCGGGGCCGGGCCGTGCTCACGCTCAGGGGCCGTCTGCTGGCCGACGCGGTGGTACGGGACGTGGTCGACTAACCGGCCTCGGGCGCCGTCACGAAATCGATCAGCTCCTCGACCCTGCCCAGCAGCTCCGGCCGCAGGTCCTTGTAGGTGTGGACCGCGGACAGGATCCGCTGCCACGCCGCGCCCGTGTTCTCCGGCCAGCCCAGCGCCCGGCAGACGCCCGTCTTCCAGTCCTGGCCGCGCGGCACCGTCGGCCAGGCCGGAATGCCCAGCGAGGACGGCTTCACGGCCTCCCACACGTCGATGAAGGGGTGCCCGACGACCAGCACGCTCTCGTCGGTGATCTGCTCGGCGATCCGGGACTCCTTGGACCCGGCCACCAGATGGTCCACCAGGACACCGAGCCGGGCGTCCGGGCCGGGGGAGAAGTCGCGCACGATGGCGGGCAGGTCGTCGACGCCCGCCAGGTACTCCACGACCACGCCCTCGATGCGCAGATCGTCGCCCCAGACCCGCTCCACCAGCTCCGCGTCGTGGCGGCCCTCCACATAGATGCGCCCGGCGCGGGCGACCCGCGCGCGGGCGCCCGGGACGGCGACCGAGCCGGAGGCGGTGCGCTGCGGGGCGCTCGGGGCCGTCGAGCGCGGGCGTACGAGGGTGACGACGCGGCCCTCCAGGAGGAAACCGCGCGGCTCCATCGGGAAGACGCGGTGCTTGCCGAAGCGGTCCTCAAGAGTGACCGTCGGCCCCTGCGCGGTCTTCTCGCAGCGGATCACGGCACCGCAGAACCCCGTGGTGACCTCCTCGACCACGAGGTCCGGGTCCGCGGGGACCTCGGGGGCGGGCTGCTGCCGCTTCCAGGGCGGGGTCAGGTCCGAGTCGTAGTGTCGGCTGCGCATCCGGATGACGATAGCGCGGCGGGTTAACGGGACACGCCGAGGCGCGTTAAGGGGAGGCGCCTCAACGGGACACGCCGAAGCGCGCGGCCAGTTCGTCGCGTTGGGCCCGTACGAAGGCCGCGTCCACGACCGACCCGTGGCCGGGGACGTACCGCGCGTCCTCGCCGCCGAGGGCGAGCAGCCGGTCGAGGGCGGCGGGCCAGTGGGCGGGGATCGCGTCGGGTCCGGCCTGCGGCGGGCCCGACTCCTCCACCAGATCGCCGCAGAAGACCACCTCCGGCTGGCCCGGCACGCCGCCCGGGACCAGAACGGCCAGGTCATGGGCGGTGTGTCCGGGGCCCACGTTCGCCAGAAGCACAGACCGGCCGCCCAGGCCGAGGGTGATCTCCCCGGAGACCACGTGATGCGGCGGTACGAGGTGATCGGCGGCCTCGGCGGCGGCCCCCGGGGGCACACCGTGCCGTATGGCGTCCTCGCGCAGCGCCTCCCGGTCGCGGCGCAGCAGACCGTCCACGCCGGTGGCTCCGTACACTTCGCAGCCCGCGAACGCGGCCGTCCCCAGGACGTGGTCGAAGTGCGGATGGGTGAGCGCGATCCGGGTCGGACGGCGGCCGGTCAGCCGGGTGATCTCGGCCCGCAGCGCCGCGCCCTCGCGCAGCGTCGAGCCGGTGTCCACCACGAGGACGTCCGTCCGGCCGGTGATCACGCCGATCGTGCAGTCCCAGTCGGGCAGCCTGCGGCGGGCGACATCGGGACCGAGCTGTTCCCACCCGGCCTCTTCCCAACACGTCTCCATACCGAGACGCTAGCTCCAACAGCGATAGCGTGACGGGTGGCCGGGGCGCCGGCGGGGGGCGGCTCTTGCCGTGCCCACCGCACCCCGCCGTACACTGGCTGAGGGGTTCTGGCACTCGTGACCGTTGAGTGCCAGAGGGACGACCTGATGACACGGCTGGACTGGAGGTGCGCGGGGTGCTCAGCGAACGCAGACTCGAAGTGCTGCGTGCCATTGTCCAGGACTATGTGGGCACCGAGGAGCCGGTCGGCTCCAAGGCGCTCACCGAGCGGCACCGGCTGGGGGTCTCCCCGGCCACGGTGCGCAACGACATGGCCGCGCTGGAGGACGAGGGCTTCATCGCCCAGCCGCACACCAGCGCCGGGCGCATCCCCACGGACAAGGGCTACCGGCTCTTCGTGGACCGGCTGGCCGGGGTGAAGCCGCTGTCCGCGCCGGAGCGGCGGGCCATCCAGAGCTTCCTGGACAGCGCCGTCGACCTCGACGACGTGGTGGGGCGCACCGTCCGGCTGCTGGCGCAGCTGACCCGGCAGGTCGCGGTGGTGCAGTATCCGTCGCTGACCCGTTCGACGGTGCGGCATGTGGAGCTGCTGCCGCTGGCCGCGGCCCGGGTGATGCTGGTGCTGATCACCGACACCGGGCGGGTCGAGCAGCGCGTGGTGGACTGCCCGGCTCCGATCAGCGACGACTCGCTGGCGGATCTGCGGGCCCGGCTCAACAGCCGGGTCGTGGGGCGGCGGTTCGCGGATGTGCCGCAATTGGTGCAGGATCTTCCGGAGTCCTTCGAGCAGGAGGACCGGGGGACGGTCTCGACCGTGCTGGCGACATTGCTCGAAACGCTTGTCGAGGAGACCGAAGAGCGGCTGATGATCGGCGGCACCGCGAACCTCACGCGCTTCGTGCATGATTTCCCCCTGACGATCCGGCCCGTGCTGGAGGCACTTGAGGAGCAGGTCGTCCTCCTCAAGCTGCTCGGCGAGCAAGACTCGGGTATGACCGTGCGTATTGGGCATGAGAATGCTCACGAGGGGCTGAATTCCACCTCGGTCGTCGCGGTCGGCTACGGTTCGGGCGACGAAGCCGTCGCCAAACTCGGCGTGGTCGGACCGACCCGCATGGACTACCCCGGAACGATGGGAGCGGTACGCGCAGTGGCACGTTACGTCGGACAGATCCTGGCGGAGTCGTAAGTGGCGACGGACTACTACGCAGTCCTGGGCGTGCAGCGCGATGCCTCGCAGGACGAGATCAAGAAGGCATTCCGCCGGCTCGCACGCGAGCTGCACCCGGACGTCAATCCGGATCCGAAGACCCAGGAGCGGTTCAAGGAGATCAACGCCGCTTACGAGGTGTTGTCGGACCCGCAGAAGAAGCAGGTCTACGACCTGGGCGGGGACCCGTCGGGTTCGGCCGCGGGCGGTGGCGCCGGTGGGTTCGGCGCGGGCTTCGGCAACTTCTCCGACATCATGGACGCGTTCTTCGGCACCGCCTCGCAGCGCGGCCCGCGGTCCCGCACCCGGCGCGGCCAGGACGCCATGATCCGCCTCGACGTGGAGCTGAGCGAGGCCGCGTTCGGCACCACCAAGGACATCCAGGTCGACACCGCCGTGGTGTGCACGACCTGCAGCGGTGAGGGCGCGGCGCCGGGTACCTCGGCGCAGACGTGTGACATGTGCCGCGGCCGCGGTGAGGTATCGCAGGTGACGCGGTCCTTCCTCGGCCAGGTCATGACCTCGCGGCCGTGCCCGCAGTGCCAGGGCTTCGGCACCGTGGTGCCGACCCCGTGCCCGGAGTGCGCGGGCGACGGGCGGATCCGCTCGCGGCGCACGCTGACCGTGAAGATCCCGGCCGGTGTGGACAACGGCACCCGCATCCAGCTCGCGGGCGAGGGCGAGGTCGGCCCGGGCGGTGGCCCGGCGGGCGACCTGTACGTGGAGATCCACGAGGTCCCGCACCCCGTCTTCCAGCGGCGCGGTGACGATATGCACTGCACGGTGACGATCCCGATGACGGCGGCGTGTCTCGGCACGAAGGTGCCACTGGAGACGCTGGACGGCCTGGAGGAGATCGACATCCGGCCCGGCACCCAGTCCGGCCAGTCGGTTCCGCTGCACCAGCGCGGCATCACCCATCTGCGCGGCGGCGGCCGGGGCGACCTGATCGTGCACGTCGAGGTGACGACCCCGACCAAGCTCGACCCGGAGCAGGAGGAGCTGCTGCGGCGGCTGTCCAAGCTGCGCGGCGAGGAGCGGCCGACAGGGGAATTCAAGCCGGGGCAGCAGGGGCTGTTCTCGCGCTTGAAGGACGCGTTCAACGGACGGTAGGCGCCCGGCCGGGGGTCCGGCCCGCGGCGGAGCCGCCATTGTCCGCAGCGCCCCCGGGGGATGCAGCCAACGGACGCTGATCCGGTGACGGATCGTCGCGGAGGGCATGGCACGATGTGGCCATGTCCTCCGCGCTGACCGATCTCGCTCGGTACCCGATCGTGCAGGCTCCGATGGCGGGCGGGGCCTCCTGCCCGCAGCTCGCCGCCGCTGTCATCGAGGCCGGGGGCCTCGGTTTCCTCGCCGCCGGTTACAAGACGCCGGAGGCGATGTACGAGGAGATCAAGCAGCTGCGCGGGCTGACCGGCCGCCCCTTCGGCGTCAACCTGTTCATGCCGCAGCCGCCCGGCGACCCGACCTCCGTGGCGGTCTACGCCGACCGCCTGGCGGGTGAGTCGTCCCGCTACCAGACCGCCCTCGGAGACCCCGAGGCCAGCTCGGACGACGCGTACGACGCCAAGCTGGCGATCCTGCTGAACGACCCCGTTCCGGTGGTCTCGTTCACCTTCGGCTGCCCCACCCGCGCCGTGCTGGACGCGTTCGCCCGGGTGGGCACCCGGACCATCGTCACCGTGACCTCGCCGGTCGAGGCGGAGACCGCCCAGTGGGCGGGTGCCGACGCCGTCTGTGTCCAGGGCGTGGAGGCCGGTGGCCACCAGGGCGGCTTCCGTAACGACCCGGCGGACGACGCCCCCGGCGCCGTGCTCGGGCTGCTGTCGCTGGTCGCGCTGGTGCGCGAGACCGTGCAGGTCCCGATCATCGCGGCGGGCGGGCTGATGCGCGGCTCGCAGATCGCCGCGGTGCTGGCCGCGGGCGCGTCGGCGGGACAGCTGGGCACCGCGTTCCTGGTCTGCCCCGAGTCGGGCGCGAACGCCCTGCACAAGTCGGCCATGACCGATCCGCTCTTCGGCCGGACCGAGCTGACCCGGGCGTTCTCCGGTCGCCCGGCACGCGGGCTGGTCAACCGGTTCATCCGCGACCACGGCCCGTACGCCCCGGCCGCCTACCCCCAGCTGCACCACCTCACCTCCGGGCTGCGCAAGGCGGCGGCCAAGGAGGGCGACCCGCAGGGCATGGCGCTGTGGGCCGGGCAGGGGCACCGGCTGGCGCGCGAACTGCCCGCAGCGCGGCTGGTGGAGACCCTGGTGGTCGAACTGGACGCGGCGCGGTCCGGCTACGGGCTCCAGGCCCCGCGAGGCGTGGTGTCGTGAGCGCCCCGGTGTTCGTGGCCGACGACCTCGCGGGAGCGGCCACAGGGGCCCGTATCGCGCTGGAGGGCCCCGAGGGGCGCCACGCGGTGTCGGTGAAGCGGCTGCGGGTCGGCGAGGCCGTCGTCCTCACGGACGGCGCCGGTACGGGCGTATCGGGCACCGTGGCGGCCGTCGAGGGCAAGGACCGGCTACTGGTCGAGGTCGACGGCGTACGCCGGGAGGCGGCGCCGAGCCCGCGGATCACCGTCGTGCAGGCGCTGCCCAAGGGCGACCGCGGCGAGGTGGCCGTGGAGACCATGACCGAGACGGGCGTCGACGCGATCGTCCCGTGGGCGGCCGCCCGCTGCATCACCCAGTGGAAGGGCGAGCGCGGGCAGAAGGCGCTCGGCAAGTGGCGGTCGACCGCGCGCGAGGCGGGCAAGCAGTCCCGCCGTCTGACCTTCCCGGAGGTCGCGGACGCGATGACGACCAAGGAGGTTGCTCGACTTCTCGCCGAAGCCGACCTCGCGGCCGTGCTCCACGAGGAGGGCAGCGAGCCCCTGGCGACGGCCCAACTGCCCCACGAGGGGCATATCGTGCTCGTCGTGGGCCCCGAAGGGGGCGTCTCGCCGGAGGAGTTGGCGGCCTTCGCCGAAGCGGGTGCGGGTCCGTACCGGCTGGGCCCGAGCGTGCTGCGCACCTCCACGGCCGGAACGGCCGCCGCCGCACTGCTGTTGGGGCGCACCGGCCGCTGGGCCTGACGCCCGGGTGGCCGACGAAGGTCTTCCGGTTCGCCGTGGGTGATGGGAACCTGTCCTCTATGGGGGTATTAAGCCATCATGTACGGCGCGGATGGCCGCTGCTGGCCGCCGTGGCCACGGTCGTCGCGGCCATCGCGGTGACGGGCTGTGAGCCGAGGGACGGCGCGGTCACCGCGGTCGCCGTCTCGATCACCACGGACAAGGTCGGCACCTCCGCCCTGGAGCGGGGCGGCATCGGGGTGCGCTGGCTGACCTGTAACGCGGATCTGAAGCGCGGCCCCACGGCCGGGGCCTCGGCATCGAGCGCCGGTGATTCGGGCACCACGGACGCCTCGGTGGACTGCCGGGGCAGGACCGAGGACGACAAAACCATCGGGATCAGAGGCAAGGTCACCTATGTGCGCGAGAACCACTGTGTGCGCGGCGATCTGACCGGCACGGTGCAGGGTCAGCGGGTCTTCCAGGCCCATGTGATCGGCGAGTGCGACGGCGGCAGCGACACCGACGGCCGCGACGGCACGGTGAGCCCCACGCCGACCCGCACCCACCCCTGGGAGCAGAGGACCACCGCGCCCGGGAAATAGGCTCCCGTGGACGTTCCTTGATCACCATCTGGTTCGAGCGCACCGCCCCGCGGGAGGCCCGGTAGCATCCCGTGCGGAAGCCTTGATGATCCAGAAGCGCTGATGATCCAGCCGACGATCCGTAAGGAGCCACCGGTGGCGGGAGAACCGCAGGCCGACTGCCTGTTCTGCAAGATTGTCTCGGGGGAGGTCCCGGCGACCGTCGTCCGTGAGACGGACACCACCGTCGCCTTCCGCGACATCAACCCCCAGGCACCGACGCACGTCCTGGTGATCCCCAAGGCGCACTACCCGGACGCCGTGTCCCTGGCGGCCGCCGAGCCGCGGATCGCCGCCGACGTGCTGGTCGAGACGGGTGCGGTCGCCGCCCACGAGAAGATCGACGACACGGGCTACCGGGTGGTGTTCAACACGGGCTCCGGGGCCGGGCAGACCGTCTTCCACGCGCACGCCCACGTCCTCGGCGGCCGCGGCCTCAACTGGCCCCCCGGGTAGTCCCGTTGTCCGCACGTGAAGTGGTCGTCCTCGGCACCGCCAGCCAGGTGCCCACCCGGCACCGCAACCACAACGGCTATCTGCTGCGCTGGGACGGCGAGGGCGTGCTGTTCGACCCCGGCGAGGGCACGCAGCGGCAGATGCTGCGGGCCGGGGTCGCCGCCCATGACATCAACCGGATCTGTATCACCCACTTCCACGGGGACCACTCGCTGGGGCTGTCCGGCGTCATCCAGCGGATCAACCTCGACCGGGTCCCGCACCCGGTGACCGCGCACTACCCGGCGAGCGGACAGCGCTTCTTCGACCGGCTGCGGTACGCCACGGCCTACCGCGAGACGGTCCAGCTGGCCGAGCAGCCGGTCGGCGGAGACGGCGGGGTGATCGCCCGTAACCCCGCGTACACCCTGGAAGCGGCCCGGCTCTCGCACCCGGTCGAGTCGTACGGCTACCGCCTCGTCGAGCCGGACGGCCGCCGGATGCTGCCGGAGCGGCTCGCGGCCCACGGGGTGCGCGGGCCCGAGATCGGCCGTCTCCAGCGCGAGGGCGCCATCGAGCGGGACGGGCGCACGGTCACGCTGGAGGAGGTCAGCGAGGTCCGGCGCGGCCAGCGGTTCGCCTTCATCATGGACACCCGGCTGTGCGAGGGCGCGCACGCGCTGGCGGAGGGCTGCGATCTGCTGGTGATCGAGTCGACCTTCCTGGACGAGGACGAGCCCCTCGCCACCGAGCACGGCCATCTGACGGCCGGGCAGGCGGCCCGGATCGCGGCCGGGGCGGGCGTACGCCACCTGGTGCTGACGCACTTCTCGCAGCGGTACGGCGACCCGGCCGAGTTCGAGCGCCAGGCGCGGGCGGCGGGCTTCGACGGGGAGCTGACCGTCGCCAAGGACCTGATGAGCGTCGCCGTACCGAAGCGCCGCTAGCGCTCTCCGGTCGCGCTCCGCCGCGATCGGGCACACTGGCCGCATCCGCCCCGCCCGCAGCGACAGAACAGAACGGCCCGACCTGGGAGCACACGGTGACGACACACGACGGTGACCAGTCCTCGGCGAGCTGCCCCCTGCTCGATCCGCTCGCGGCCGTCCGGGGCCCCGGCGACACCGGCTGTGACGTCTATCTCACCGGCACCGTCTTCCTCGACATCATCTTCACCGGCCTGGACTCCGCGCCCGTCCGCGGCACCGAGTCCTGGGCCCGCGGCATGGGTTCCAGCCCCGGCGGCGTCGCCAACATGGCCACCGCGCTGGCCCGGCTGGGGCTGCGCACCTCGCTCGCCGCCGCCTTCGGCGACGACCACTACGGCGACTACTGCCGGGACGCGCTGGAGCGCGGCGAGGGCATCGATCTGGCGCTCTCCCGCACCATTCCCGGCTGGCACTCCCCGGTGACCGTCTCCATGGCGTACGAGGGCGAGCGCACGATGGTCAGCCACGGCCACGAGGCGCCGCCGCCCGAGGAGGCCGCGCCCAGCAGCCCGCCCCCGGCCCGGGCCGCCATCGCCTCCCTGGTCCCCGGCCGCCGGGAGGAGTGGGTCGCCGAGGCCGCCCGGCGCGGCAGCCGGATCTTCGCGGACGTCGGCTGGGACGACACCGGCCGCTGGGACCCGGCGGACCTCGCCGACCTGGAGCACTGCGAGGCGTTTCTGCCCAACGCGGCCGAGGCGATGAGCTACACCCGCACCGAATGCCCGCGGGCCGCCGCCCGCGCGCTCGCCGACCTGGTGCCGCTCGCCGTGGTCACCCTGGGTTCGGAGGGGGCGTACGCGGTGGACGGCCGCACCGGTGAGACCGCCGAGGTGCCCGCGATCGCCGTGGAGGCCCTGGATCCGACCGGCGCGGGCGACGTGTTCGTCGCGGGCTTCGTCACCGGCACGCTCGCCGACTGGCCGCTCGCCGACCGGCTCGCGTTCGCCGGGCTGACCGCCGCGCTGTCGGTCCAGGAGTTCGGCGGCTCGCTGTCCGCTCCCGGCTGGTGCGAGATCGGCGCCTGGTGGCAGCACGCCCGCTCGTACGACGACCAGTCGCCGAGCGCGCTGCGCCGGTACGCCTTCCTCGACCGGCTGCTGCCGACCGCCGCCCGCCCAGGGCTGCTGCGCCGGGCCGTTCCCACCATCGGTTTCCGCCGGGCGTGAAAAGCGCTCGGGTGTTGTCGGTGCCCCGTCGTACCCTGGTATCTCAAGGTTGTCGAGGAGCGAGAACCCTTGTCGCAGGAGGTAGGAGCAGGCCGCAGAGCCGAGCCCATGACGCAACCAACCACAGCACCGCAGGCGCACGCACAGTTCACGGTCCCGACCAAGCACCCGATGGTCATGGTCCTGGGGTCCGGGGATTCACTGCTCCGCGTGATCGAAAAGGCGTTCCCGAAGACCGATATCCATGTCCGGGGCAATGAAGTCAGCGCGACCGGGGACCCTGAGGAAGTAGCCCTGGTCCAGCGTCTGTTCGATGAGATGATGCTGGTGCTCCGCACCGGTCAACCGATGACGGAGGACGCGGTGGAGCGCTCCATCTCCATGCTGCGCGCAGCGGAGAACGGCGAGGGCGAGGCGGCCGAGACGCCCGCCGAGGTGCTCACTCAGAACATCCTGTCCAACCGCGGCCGCACCATCCGCCCCAAGACGCTCAACCAGAAGCGCTATGTCGACGCGATAGACAAGCACACCGTCGTCTTCGGCATCGGCCCGGCCGGTACCGGCAAGACCTATCTCGCGATGGCCAAGGCGGTCCAGGCCCTGCAGTCCAAGCAGGTCAACCGGATCATCCTGACCCGGCCCGCGGTCGAGGCGGGGGAGCGGCTCGGCTTCCTGCCCGGCACGCTCTACGAGAAGATCGACCCGTATCTGCGGCCCCTGTACGACGCGCTGCACGACATGCTCGACCCCGACTCCATCCCGCGCCTGATGGCCGCGGGCACGATCGAGGTCGCCCCCCTGGCGTACATGCGCGGCCGGACGCTGAACGACGCGTTCATCATCCTCGACGAGGCGCAGAACACGAACCCCGAGCAGATGAAGATGTTCCTCACCCGGCTCGGCTTCGAATCCAAGATCGTGATCACGGGTGACATCACCCAGGTCGACCTCCCGGGCGGGACCAAGAGCGGTCTGCGCCAGGTGCGGGAGATCCTGGACGGCGTGGACGACGTCCACTTCTCCATGCTCACCAGTAAGGACGTCGTCCGGCACAAGCTCGTCGGCCGTATCGTCGACGCGTACGAGCAGTACGACGAGCGCAACGGCAAGTGACCGTCCCCGAACAGACCCGAGAAAAGACGAACCACCCCATGGCGATCGACGTCAACAACGAATCCGGCACGGACATCGACGAGCGAGCGATCCTGGACGTCGCCCGCTACGCGCTCGCCCGGATGCGTATCCACCCGCTCTCCGAGCTGTCGCTGATCGTCGTCGACGCCGACGCCATGGAGCAGCTCCACATCCAGTGGATGGACCTGCCGGGGCCGACCGATGTCATGTCCTTCCCGATGGACGAGCTGCGGCCGCCCGTCAAGGACGACGAGGAGCCCCCGCAGGGCCTCCTCGGCGACATCGTGCTCTGCCCCGACGTGGCCAAGAAGCAGGGCGAGGAGGCGCCGACCGGGCACTCCATGGACGAGGAGCTGCAGCTGCTCACCGTCCACGGCGTCCTCCACCTCCTCGGCTACGACCACGAGGAGGCGGACGAGCGCGCCGAGATGTTCGGCCTCCAGGCGGCGATCATCGACGGCTGGCGGGCCGAGTACGGACTGACCGGGCCCTCCCCGGCCCCCACCACGCGATGAACGGGCAGCTCCTCACGGCGGCCGTCCTCCTGGTGGTGGTCGCCTGGCTGGCGGCCTGCGCCGAGGCGGGCCTCGCCCGCACCACCCGGTTCCGCGCCGAGGAAGCGGTGCGGAACGGGCGGCGGGGCAGCGCCAAGCTGATGCTGGTCGCCGAGGACCCCACCCGCTATCTCAACGTGGCGCTGCTGGTGCGCGTCGCGTGCGAGGTGGCGGCGGGCGCCGTCGTCACGTACGGCGCTCTGCACGCGTTCCCGGAGACCTGGAAGGCGCTGACCGTCGCGATCGGCGTGATGGTCCTCGTGTCGTACGTGGCCGTCGGCGTCTCGCCGCGCACCATCGGCGCCCAGCATCCGCTCAACACCGCGACGGTCGCCGCCTATGTGCTGCTCCCGCTCGCCCGGATCATGGGCCCGATCCCGCCGCTGCTGATCCTCCTCGGTAACGCGCTCACCCCCGGAAAGGGCTTCCGGAAGGGCCCGTTCGCCTCCGAGGCCGAGCTGCGCGCGCTGGTCGACCTCGCCGAGCAGGAGTCGTTGATCGAGGACGACGAGCGGCGCATGGTGCACTCCGTCTTCGAACTGGGCGACACCCTGGTGCGCGAGGTGATGGTGCCGCGCACGGATCTGGTGGCCATCGAGCGCTTCAAGACCATCCGGCAGGCCCTCACCCTCGCGCTGCGCTCCGGCTTCTCCAGGATCCCGGTCACCGGCGAGAACGAGGACGACATCGTCGGGATCGTCTACCTCAAGGACCTGGTCCGCAAGACGCACATCAACCGCGAGTCCGAGTCCGAGCTGGTCTCCACCGCGATGCGGCCCGCCGCGTTCGTCCCCGACACCAAGAACGCGGGCGACCTGCTGCGCGAGATGCAGCAGGAGCGCAACCACGTCGCCGTGGTCATCGACGAGTACGGCGGCACGGCCGGGATCGTCACCATCGAGGACATCCTTGAGGAGATCGTCGGCGAGATCACCGACGAGTACGACCGCGAACTGCCGCCCGTCGAGGACCTCGGCGACGGCACCCACCGGGTCACCGCCCGGCTCGGCCTCGGCGACCTTGGCGAGCTGTACGGCACGGCCCTGGAGGACGAGGACGTCGAGACGGTGGGCGGGCTGCTCGCCAAGTCGCTGGGCCGGGTGCCGATCGCGGGCGCCACGGCCGAGGTCGACGTCCCCGAGGGCGGTACCGACCCGGCCCTGAAGGCGCTGCGGCTGACCGCCGAATCCCCGGCGGGGCGGCGCAACCGCATCGTGACGGTGCTGGTGGAGCCGGTACGGGAGACGGCGGCGGCCGAGTCGTAAGGCCCCGGCGGGACGAGTGGGAAGTGATGGGGGGCGCGGGGGCGCCCCGTATCACGCCCGCGCGGGGAGGCGCACGGACGCGCGGGGTCGCGCTGCGCCATACGGATGCATTCACCCTCTGCGGTCTGGCCCATCTGGCGTAGGCAACGGCTTACTTGCAGATACCGACCGGTGGGCCGCCCATACCCCTGGCGGGGGACAGTCGGCCTGTCGTTCTGACGTAGGCAGGTCGGCCGTATGGGCACCCCCACGCAGGGCGAACAGGGTCTCCGCGGCACTCCGCGCGGAGACCCGGGCGGTCCACCCCTCCCCATACCGCACCCCGGGAAGGGGCCGCTCCCATGGCTTCCTCGACCACCACGGTCACCTCCACCCCGAACCCCTCCGTCCCCGGTCAGACCGTCACCTATACCGCGACCGTCGCCTCCGTTCCGCCGGGCGCGTTCACCCCGACCGGTACGGTCACCTTCACCCTGGACGCCGGTGCGCCGGTGACCGTCGCGGTCGACGCCAGCGGGCAGGCCGTCTTCACCGACAGCACCCTGGCGGTGGGCTCCCACACGGTGACGGCCACCTACAGCGGCGACGCCAACCTGGACCCCTCGACGGGCACCAGCATCCAGCAGGTCAACCAGGGGGCGACGACCACCTCCCTGACCGTCTCGCCCAACCCGGCGGTGTGCGGCGAAGCGGTGACCCTGACGGCGTCCGTGGCGGCCGTCCCGCCCGCCGCGGGGATCCCGACCGGCACGGTGACGTTCATCATCAGCGCCGACGGACCGGCCCTCACCGTGGCCCTCGACGCCACCGGCCAGGCGTCCGTCACGGTGGCCGACCTGGATGTGGGGGTCCATCTGGTGGCGGCCTTCTACGGCGGGGACACCGAGTTCTCCGCGTCCAACTCGCCCCTGGTCCCGCTCACGGTCGCCCAGGCGTCCTCGACCACCGTCGTCACCGCCGACCCCGACCCGTCCGTGTGCGGCCAGTCGGTGACGCTGTGCGCGACGGTGACCGTGGACGCGCCGGGGACCTGTACGCCCACCGGGACGGTGACCTTCACCGTCACCGGAGGCCCGACGCTCACCGCGCCCCTCGACGCGACCGGCCAGGCCTGTGTGACCAGCGACGAACTGCCCGGCGGCACCAGCACGGTGACCGCCACCTACTCCGGTGACACCGGCGTCGCGGGCTCCTCGGGCACCACGACGGTCACCGTCAACCAGGCCACGTCCGCGGTCTCCCTGTCGGTGACGCCGAGCCCGTCCGTCTGCGGTGAGGCGGTGACCATCTGCGCCCAGGTGTCGGTGGGAGCGCCCAGCACCTGCGTGGCCACCGGTGACGTGACGTTCGTGATCACCGGCGGTCCGACGCTGACGGCGACCCTCGACGCCACCGGCCAGGCGTGCGTGACCACCACCGCCATCCCCGTGGGCAGCCAGACCGTGACCGCCACCTACGCGGGCAACGCCGGGGTCGCGGGCTCCGCGGCCACCGCGAGCGTGACGGTGAACCAGGCGGCCTCGACCACCACCGTCACCTCCCCGGACCCCGGCGCCTGCGGCGAGGCGGTCCTGCTGTGCGCACAGGTGACGACCGTGCCGCCCGGCACCTGTGCCCCGACCGGCACGGTGACCTTCGTGGTCACGGGCGGCCCGACGCTCACGGCCACGGTGGACGCCACCGGTCAGGCGTGCGTGAGCACCACCGCCCTCCCCGTCGGCACCCACGTCGTGACCGCCACCTACTCCGGTGACACCGGCGTCGCGGGCTCCACCGGCACCGGGACGGTCACGGTCAACCAGGGCACGTCCACGCTGACCGTAGCGGCGACGCCGAGCCCGTCCGTCTGCGGTGAGACGGTCACCATCTGCGCCCAGGTGACGGTGGACCCGCCCAGCACCTGCGTCCCGACCGGTGACGTGACGTTCGTGATCTCGGGTGGTCCGACGCTCACGGCGACACTGGACGCCACCGGCCAGGCGTGCGTGACCACCACGGCGGTACCGGTCGGCACGTCCACGATCACCGGCACCTACGCGGGCGACTCCGGCGTCGGGGGCTCGACGGGCACGACCTCGATCACGGTGAACCCGGCCTCGTCCACCACCACGGTCAGCGCCACGCCCGACCCGTCGGTCTGCGGCGAGACCGTCCTGCTGTGCGCCCAGGTGACCACGGTGCCGCCCGGCACCTGCGTTCCGACCGGCACGGTGACCTTCACGGTCTCCGGCGGCGGCCCGACGCTCACGGCCACGGTGGACGCCACCGGTCAGGCCTGTGTCTCCACCACCGCCATCCCGACCGGCACCCACACCGTGACGGCGACCTTCGGGGGAGGCGGCGGCGTCGCGCCCTCCACGGGCAGCGGCTCGGTCACCGTCAACCAGGCCAGCTCCACCACGACGGTGACGGTCTCGCCGACCCCGGCCGTATGCGGCCAGCCGGTGACGATCTGCGCCCAGGTGACGGCCACGGCCCCGGGCACCTGCACCCCGACCGGCACGGTCACGTTCGTGATCAGCGGCGGCCCGACCCTGACCGGAACGCTCAACGCCAGCGGTCAGGCCTGCGTCACCACCAGCGCGCTGGGCGTGGGCTCGCACACCGTCACGGCCACCTACGGGGGCAGCACGGGCGTCGCGGGATCGACGGGCACCGCCACCGCCACGGTGAACACGGCCAGCACCACCACCACACTCACCTCCGCCCCCAACCCCTCCGCCCCCGGCCAGACGGTGACCTTCACCGCCACCGTGGCCCCGGTGGCCCCCGCGACCGGCACTCCGACCGGCACGGTCACGTTCGTGATCAGCGGCGGTCCGACCCTCACCGGAACGCTCAACGGGGCCGGACAGGCCACCGTGAGCACCAACGCGCTCACCGCCGGATCCCACACCGTCACCGCCACCTACAGCGGCGACACCTGCTACGCCTCGTCGACCGCGTCGCTCACCCAGACCGTGTCCGGCTCGGCGAGCACCACGATGACCGCCACCCCGGCCGTCATCCGGCTGCGACTCAACGGCCAGCTCATCATCCCGACCCTCAGCGCCACCCTCAAGGACCAGTCCAACAACCCCGTCCCCGGCCAGACGATCGTCTTCACGGCCAACTCGGCGGTGGGCCCGATCGCCCTGGGCGCCGCGGTCACCAACGCGTCCGGCACGGCGACGCTGACCAACGTCACCGTCCCGGCCGCCGTACTGACCGCCGCCACCTACACCGCCACCTTCGCGGGTGCCCCGGGCCTCAGCCCGGCCACGGCGTCGGCCACGCTGACGTTCCAGCCGCTGCCGCTGCTCCCGTAGCGGCTTCCGTACCGCCCGCGCCGGGCCGTTGCCACTGCGGCCCGGCGCGGGCCCATGCCGACAGCCGGTGTCACGCCCGGTCAGCGGCCTGTCAGCGGCCCGTCCTATGCTCATCCGTATGAGCGAAGCAGCGCAGCTGGACCCCGAAGACCGCAAGATCATCACGCTGGCCCGCTCCGCGCGGGCCCGCAACGGCGTCGCGGAGGGCGCCGCCGTACGGGACGAGACGGGGCGTACGTATGTCGCCGGTACCGTCGCCCTCGACTCGCTCCAGCTCAGCGCGGTGCGCACCGCCGTCGCGATGGCCGTCGCCAGCGGCGCGAAGTCGCTGGAGGCCGTGGCCGTGGTGACCGACGCCGAGACCGCCACCGACGAGGACCGCGCGGCCGTACGGGACCTGGGCGGCGCCGGGACCCCGATCCTGCTGGCGGCCACGGACGGCACTCTGCGCGCCACGCTGCCCGTCTGACACGGCCGGGAAGAGGGTGCGGGGGCGGGTGATGGGCGGCTGGTAGGAGCGGGCCGGGGCATCGGGGAGAATGGTGGCCATGACTGCCGGTACCCCCTCGTCCCCGACCGAGCAGCGGGAGACCCCGCACCGCTCGGGTTTCGCCTGCTTCGTCGGTCGCCCGAACGCGGGCAAGTCGACCCTGACCAACGCACTGGTGGGGACGAAGGTTGCGATCACCTCAAACCGCCCGCAGACCACCCGGCACACCGTGCGCGGCATCGTGCACCGCCCCGACGCACAGCTGGTGCTCGTCGACACCCCCGGTCTGCACAAGCCGCGCACCCTGCTCGGCGAGCGGCTGAACGACGTCGTACGGACCACCTGGGCCGAGGTCGACGTCATCGGCTTCTGCCTGCCCGCCGACCAGAAGCTGGGCCCCGGTGACCGCTTCATCGCGGGCGAGCTGGCCGGGATCAAGAAGACGCCCAAGGTCGCGATCGTCACCAAGACCGACCTGGTCGAATCCGAGCAACTCGCCCAGCAGCTCCTGGCCATCGACCGGCTCGGCAAGGAACTGGGCATCGAGTGGGCCGAGATCGTCCCGGTCTCGGCTGTCGGTGACCAGCAGGTGGGCCTGTTGGCCGATCTGCTCGTCCCGCTGCTCCCCGAGGGTCCGACCCTCTACCCCGAGGGCGACCTCACCGACGAGCCGGAGCAGGTGATGGTCGCGGAGCTGATCCGCGAGGCGGCGCTGGAGGGCGTACGGGACGAGCTGCCGCACTCCATCGCGGTGGTCGTGGAGGAGATGCTGCCGCGCGAGGACCGCCCGGCGGACAAGCCGCTGCTGGACATCCACGCGAACCTCTACATCGAGCGCCCCAGCCAGAAGGGCATCGTCATCGGCCCCAAGGGCCGCCGCCTGAAGGACGTCGGCTCCAAGTCCCGCAAGCACATCGAGGCGCTGCTCGGGACGCCGGTCTACCTCGATCTGCACGTCAAGGTCGCCAAGGACTGGCAGCGGGATCCGAAGCAGTTGCGCCGACTGGGCTTCTGACGCCTGCCCTCGCCGCCGGTCGGAGTCCGGCGCAGCCGTGCGAAGCCCGGGAGGCCCCCTGGGGCCGAGCGGTGCGAGGGCGGCAGAGAAGAGGGGGCCCGAAGCAGCTGCGCGGACTGGGCTTCTGAGCCCCTTACGTGCCCTCCTTGAGCACCGTCCGCACCAGCTCGCGCTGGGCGTCGCTGAGGTGCGGGTCCGCGGCGTGGACCGTGCGGCCTTCCACCGTGATCTCGTAGTGGAAGCCGTCCGGGACGCCGCGGGTGGCCGCCGGGGCGCCGGACTCGACGGCCTGGTGGGCCAGGGCGGCCAGATGGGTGGCGTCGGGCCGTCCGGAGGTGTCCAGATCGGCCCGGCGCTCGATTCCGGCGAATCCGCCGGAGCGGGTCACGGAGATACGCATAGGTCCATCAGTACCCGAGGGTGAGCCTTACCGCGCGTCCAGATCGGTGATCCCCACGCCCTCCCAGGCGCCCCGCACCGCGTCCCGCTCCTCGCCCTCGCCGTAGCGGGCCTGCGCCGCGGCGACCGTGAGCCGGGCGAAGTCGTCGAACTGCGCCTCAGAGGACAGCTCGCCGCCGGTCAGCACGTCGTACCAGATCCGCCCGGCCTTCTCCCACGCGTTGCCGCCGATCGCCGTGGCGGCCAGGTAGAAGGCGTGGTTGGGGATGCCGGAGTTGATGTGGACGCCGCCGTTGTCCCGCGAGGTGCGCACGTAGTCGTCCATCGTGCCGGGCTGCGGGTCCTTGCCGAGGACGTCGTCGTCGTACGCCGTGCCGGGGGCCTTCAGGGAGCGCAGGGCCACGCCGGTGACCCGCTCCGCCAGCAGCCCGGCCCCGATCAGCCAGTCGGCCTCGTCGGCGCTCTGGCCCAGCGCGTGCTGCTTGACGAGCGAGCCGAAGACGTCGGACATCGACTCGTTGAGCGCCCCGGACTGGCCGAAGTACTCCAGGTTGGCGGTGTACTGGGTGACGCCGTGGGTCAGTTCGTGGGCCATGACGTCGATGGGGATGGTGAAGTCGAGGAAGATCTCGTTGTCACCGTCGCCGAAGACCATCTGCTCGCCGTTCCAGAAGGCGTTGTTGTAGTCCTGGCTGTAGTGGACGCTGGCGTCCAGCGCCAGGCCCGCGTCGTCGATCGAGTGGCGGCCGTAGACCTTGAGGAACAGCTCGAAGGTCGCGCCCAGCCCGTTGTACGCCCGGGTCACGGACTCGTCCGAGGTCGCCGTGTCGCCCTCGCCGCGCACCTTCTTGCCCGGCAGCGCGGACTGGTGCTGGGAGTCGTAGATCGTCCGCTTCGGCCGGTCGGAGGGCGCGCCCTCCAGGGTGGGGGCGGCGATCCCGCGGACGGTGGTGATCCGGCGGCGGGTGCGCTCCAGGGCGTCCCGCTCCAGGGTGCGGCGGGCGGGATCGGCGAGGGCGGAGTCCTCGTGCCGGGAGACCTTGTCGAGGACATGCGGCGGCACGATCGTGCAGAAGACACCACGGCGGCGGGAGTTCGCGTTGACATCCATCCAGGCAATGTCGCACCGCGTCTACCGCTTGTCACGCCTTGCGGTCATGATTGATGAAATCGAGTGGTTGATGGCCATTCCTCCGCGCGAGATGCCGTGGTCCGCATAGTGATACGGGGTCTCGCGCGGCGCACCTCTTCCGTTAGGCTGCTCGGCATCATGCGTTTCGGGCTGCTTCTTCTTAGCTGCCGCGGCGAGGGCCTGTAGTCGTAGGCCGACCCCCTCCCCGCGGAGTTCGGTGTTGCGGTGATTACGCCCCGTCGGCCGCCCCATGGACTTTCGTCCCAGCGGAGTCCCAGCGGACACCACGAGCGGATCCAAGAGGAGCCCACGCATCATGAGCACGTCCGACAATCCCGGTCAGCGCGCCGTAGGCCGCCCCACCCCCATCACCGCCGCGACCGTCACCCAGAAGCCCTCGGGCATGCCGATCCACAAGTACGGCCCGTACGAGGCGGTCGACATCCCCGACCGCACCTGGCCGGACAACAGGATCACCGCCGCGCCGCGCTGGCTGTCCACCGATCTGCGGGACGGCAATCAGGCGCTGATCGACCCGATGTCCCCGGTGCGCAAGCGCGAGATGTTCGACCTGCTGGTCCGCATGGGGTACAAGGAGATCGAGGTCGGTTTCCCGTCCTCCGGCTCGACCGACTTCGACTTCGTACGGTCGATCATCGAGGAGGGCGCGATCCCCGAGGACGTGACGATCTCCGTCCTCACCCAGGCCCGCGAAGAGCTGATCGAGCGCACCGTCGAGTCGCTGCGCGGCGCGCACAAGGCCACCGTGCACCTGTACAACGCCACCGCGCCCACCTTCCGCCGCGTCGTCTTCCGCGGCACCCGTGAGCAGGTCAAGCAGATCGCGGTGGACGGCACCCGACTGGTGGTCGAGTACGCCGACAAGATCCTGGGCGACGACACGGTCTTCGGCTACCAGTACAGCCCCGAGATCTTCACCGACACCGAGCTGGACTTCGCGCTGGAGGTCTGCGAGGGCGTCATGGACGTCTGGCAGCCCGAGGCCGGCCGCGAGATCATCCTCAACCTGCCCGCGACGGTCGAGCGCTCGACGCCCTCGACGCACGCGGACCGGTTCGAGTGGATGTCGCGGAACCTGTCCCGCCGCGAGCACATCTGCCTGTCCGTCCACCCGCACAACGACCGCGGCACGGCCGTCGCCGCCGCCGAGCTGGCGATCATGGCTGGGGCGGACCGCATCGAGGGCTGTCTGTTCGGGCAGGGCGAGCGCACCGGCAACGTCGACCTGGTGACCCTGGGTATGAACCTGTTCTCCCAGGGCGTCGACCCGAAGATCGACTTCTCGCAGATCGACGAGATCCGCCGCACCGCCGAGTACTGCAACCAGATGCAGATCCACCCGCGCCACCCCTACGCGGGCGATCTGGTCTACACCGCCTTCTCCGGCTCCCACCAGGACGCCATCAAGAAGGGGTTCGAGGCGATGGAGGCCGGTGCGGCCGAGCAGGGCAAGACGGTCGACGAGATCGAGTGGGCTGTTCCGTACCTGCCGATCGACCCCAAGGACGTCGGCCGCTCCTACGAGGCCGTCATCCGGGTCAACTCGCAGTCCGGCAAGGGCGGTATCGCCTATGTCCTGCGGAACGACCACAACCTGGATCTGCCGCGCCGCATGCAGATCGAGTTCTCCAAGACGATTCAGGCCAAGACCGACGCCGACGGCGGCGAGGTCACCCCGGCCCAGATCTGGGCGACCTTCCAGGACGAGTACCTGCCGACGGACGACAACCAGTGGGGCCGGATCGCGCTGCGCACCGCCCAGACGTCCACCAGCAGCGAGGGCACCGACGCGCTCACCGTCGAGGCCGTCGTGGACGGCACCGAGACCGTCCTGACCGGCTCCGGCAACGGCCCGCTGGCGGCCTTCTTCGACGCCCTGGGCGCCATCGGCATCGACGTACGGCTGCTGGACTACTCCGAGCACACCCTGAGCGAGGGCGCGGCCGCACAGGCCGCCGCGTACATCGAATGCGCGATCGACGGGAAGGTGCTGTGGGGCGTCGGCGTCGACGCCAACATCGTGCGCGCCTCCCTGAAGGCCGTCGTCTCGGCGGTCAACCGCGCACGGCGGTAAACGTCCGCCGGGCTTGTCACCCACAAGGGGCCCCGTTCACCGTGTGAGGTGGGCGGGGCCTCGGGTTTGGCCTGTTGTCTCCGTTCGGGGTACTGACGGCACATCATGGATGTGGCTAGCATCACGTCAACGCGGCAACGTGGCCGAAGCGTTATGGAGGTGTGACGTGGTGCACGCGCGAGCCCGCCGTGACCGGGACCTGTGTGTGGTAGGCGTCCGAACTCTGTGGCGGACCGTCGGCGATGGTGAGTTCTTCTGCCCCGACTGCGGGGGCGACCGCAACTACCGCCGCCGCACCGGCCGCCGACGCATCGTGGTGCTCGGCCTGCCGGTGCTGCCCCGCGGGCCGGTCGCGCCAGTCGTCGAATGCGCCGCCTGCGCGACCCAGTTCGGCACCGAGGCCCTGGATCACCCCACCACCACGCGCTTCTCCGCGATGCTGCGCGACGCCGTGCACACGGTCGCCCTCGCGGTCCTCGCCGCGGGCGGCACCGAGGCCACGGCGGTGCGGCAGGTCGCGGTCGGCGCGGTGCGCGCCGCCGGGTTCGCCGACTGCGACGAAGGCCAGCTCCTCGCGCTCATCGAAGCGCTCGCCGCCGACACCGGCCGCCTCCCCGGCGCCGCCACCGGCGAGCGCGACGGCCTCGACCCGTGCGGTACGGCGCTCGCCATCGAACTGCACGAGGCCCTGGAACCCCTGGCCCCCCACCTCGCCCCCACCGGCCGCGAGGCGATCCTCCTCCAGGGCGCCCGCATCGCCGTCGCCGACGGCCCCTACCGCCCGGCCGAGCGCGCGGTCCTCGAAACGGTCGGCCGAGCCCTCATGATCTGCCCCGACGACACAGCCCGCCTCCTGGCCGCGACGCGCGCGGCGTTCTGATGGCCTACTTGAGACCTGGCGCGCCCCAATCCTCGCGGTACGCCGCCCAGTCCGCGTGCGTCGCGGCGAAGTCCACGTAGAGGGCCACCCCGAAGCGCTTCCGGTCGCGGTCCTCGCGGCCGAGGCCGAGGCGGGCGCCGCGGATGGCGGCGGGGACGGTCTCGGCCCAGGCGTGGCGGCCCCAGTTGTTGGTGTGGTAGCCGGGCAGGCCCATCAGGAGGTCCGTGCCCGGTGGGGTGGCCTCCAGGGCGAGTTGGGTCTGCTGGGCCACGTAGCCGCCGTACAGGCTCTCCAGTGGCATCGACGTGTCGTACGACATGACCGCGATCTGGTCGACCCGCCGCGCCACCTGGCCGAAGAACGCCTGTGACCACCACTTGGGGTGGTTGAAGAGAAAGCCCGCCACCGAGTGCAGTGCGGGCAGCGGGTCGATCTGGTGGGCGGCGACGGAGAGCGGGACGCGGCGGTCGCGGGTGAGGGCGTGCAGGCCGTCGAGGAGGGTGAGGTAGTCGCCGTCGCCGGAGTGCAGCGGCTCCAGGTCGAAGTGGACGCCGTCGAAGCCCGCGTCCAGCACCTGGCGGGCGGAGCGCACCACATGGGCGCGGCTGCGCGGGTCGGTGAGCCGGAGCCCGGTGGGGCCCTCGGTGGCCAGGACGTCGCCGAGCCAGGCCTGTACGCGTACGCCGGGCAGCTCGCGGTGGACGGCCTTCAGGAGCCACCCGGCGCGCGGGTAGCGCTTCGCGTTCAGGGTGCCGTCGTGCTCCAGCGGGCCCGTGTGGACGTACAGGTCGCGGATGCCGGTGCCGCGTACGCGCCGGGCCAGGGTGGCCAGTTCGGCGTCGCCGTTGCGGCCGTCCACCCAGGCGTGGCCCAGCCATACCGCGTCCCGGCCTCGGGTCTGGGTGCCGGACTTCGGGTCGCCCGCGTACTGGAGCCGCAGGGCGATCCCGGCGGCCAGCAGGGACAGCACCAGGCACCCCGCGAGGGCGGCCACGACGCGCTTGGGCCACCGCAGCCGGGGGTGCGTCCAGAGGTGGACGGCTCCGGCGCGGGCCCGGCGCAGCCGCGTGCGGGCGGCAGCCGGGGCCTGGGTTATCGGGGTCTTGGTCACGGACGGGAGCGTAGCGAGCGCCGTACGGACGCCTTCGGCCGTACGGCGCGGCTACCGCACCGAACCTGCCCCCACGGTCCTACGACTTCTCGGTCGGGATCTCCTTGACCTCGGCCGTGGGCGCGTTCTTCTTGACCGACTCCACGCCTTTCTGGGCCGCGGTCTTGGAGTCGTACGATTCGCCGACCGCGATGATCTCGCCGTTGCCCGCTTTCAGGCGGAAGCGGTGCTTGCCGCGCTTGTCCTCGTAGATCTCGAACTTGCCCGCCATGTGGTGCCACCTCCACGGGTCGTCGCGGCCCCCTCGAACCACCGTAAATCGGGCCCCGCCCCCTCGCATCAGCTCAGGGGTGCTCCGAACA
Organism: Streptomyces sp. NPDC059850; assembly: GCF_042731515.1. Taxonomy (NCBI): domain Bacteria; kingdom Bacillati; phylum Actinomycetota; class Actinomycetes; order Kitasatosporales; family Streptomycetaceae; genus Streptomyces; species Streptomyces sp. NPDC059850. The sequence continues at coordinate 297,681 of NZ_JBHWJI010000001.1, read as the reverse complement.
TCTCCCGGCACGGCTCCAAGCCCCGCACCTCGACGGGGACGGTGCGCCGCTCCTCCCAGGCCGCGCGGTCCAGCCGCAGCCGCTGGAGGGTCCGGGCCTCGCCCCGTACGGCGACCGTCTCCAGGCCGTCGGGGCGGTAGCCGAGGCGGCGCGAGACGCCGAGCGAGCGCCCGTTCTCCATGAACGCGCCCGATGTCAGAGCGCGCGCCCCCAGCCCGGCGAACGCCAGCTGCGCCGCGGCCGCGCGCATCTCCGTGCCGAAGCCCTGGCCCTGGTGGGCGAGGCCCAGCCAGGAGCCGGTCCCCGCCTCCCGTGTCACGGCGAAGTCGGTCGCGCTGACGTCCTGCCGTCCGATCACCGTGCCCTCGTGCAGCACGGCGAGGCTCAGCACCCAGTCCTCCGGTCGCCACTCCGCGATGGTCCGCAGGATGTGCTGGAACGTCGCGCGCCCGCGCTCCTCGGGGGCGGCGTCGGTCCACGGCACGCTGAACGGCATCTCCGCCGGGTCGTGCACCCCGCCCGCGGCGACGGCGCCCAGCTCGTCGGCCCGGGGGATGTCGGGAAGCCGCAGCTCAAGGCGGGGGGTGCGGAGGCGGAGCCCGTAGAGGGGCCAGTGATGGGGGTCCATGGAGGGAGGTTGCCGGAGTCGTCGAGGGCGCGTCGACCCAATTGGCGCGGGCGGGCGGCGGGATGTCAATCAGGGTTGACGCTTGGGTGGTGTCAACGTACATTGACGGCATGACCGAAGCAACGGATCTCGCCGAGCGCGCCGGCGACCGGGACCCCCGCGTCGGACTGCGCGCCGTCGCCGCGCTGCGCCGCCTGCTGGAGCAGCTGGAGGCCGTACAGGTGCGCAGCGCCCGCGCCAAGGGCTGGTCGTGGCAGGAGATCGCGGCCGAACTGGGCGTCAGTCGTCAGGCCGTTCACAAGAAGCACGGGAGGCGTTGATGTTCGAGAGGTTCACCACCAGTGCCCGCGAGGTCGTCCGCGGGGCCGTCCGGCAGGCGGACGAGGCGGGCGACGCGACGGTCGGCGAGCCCGAGCTGCTGCTCGCGCTCCTGGACCGCGCGGACGGCGGCCGTACGAACACCCCCGCCGCCCACGTCCTGACCACCCTGGGCGCCACCGCCCGGCGCGCCTCGATCGAACGCGCCCTGGCCGACGTCCGCCGCCGCGGCGGCATCTCCAACGCGGACGCGGAGGCGCTGGCCGGGCTCGGCATCGACGTGGACGCGATCGTCTCCCGCGTGGAGGAGGCGCACGGCGCCGGAGCCCTGGCCACCCCGCGCCGCCGCCGTCGCTCCCGGGCCCGCTTCGAGCCCGAGGCCAAGTCGGTCCTGGAGCGGTCGCTGCGGATCGCGATCGGCCGGGGCGACAAGACCATCGGCGACGAACACCTCCTGCTCGCCCTCCTCGCCCGCCCCGGCGTCGCCGCGAACGTCCTCGCCGATCACGACGTGACGTACGTCCGGGCGGAACAGGCCCTCGCCACCCGCGCGCGCTCCGCGTAGTGGCTCCGTACGGCACAAATGGGTTGCCCCGAGCTTGATCCGCCGCGCATCCTGTGCCGATGCTGATCCGACGAGAAACCCCCTCCGACATCGCCGGTGTACGCGACGTCACGGCGGCAGCGTTCGGCAAGTCGGAGGCCGCGGTCCCGGTCGAGGTCACCCTCCTCGGCGAACTCCGCACCTGCGACGCCTGGTTGCCCGCCCTGTCTTTCGTCGCGGCCGGTGACCGCGGTGATGTGATCGGCCATGTGGTGTGCACCCGGGGCCACGTCGGCCCCGACCTCGCCCTCGGGCTCGGCCCCCTCAGCGTCCACCCCGCCCACCAGCGCCGGGGCGTGGGCCTGGCGCTGATGCACGCGATCCTGGGCGCGGCGGACGCGTTCGGCGAATCCCTGGTCGCGCTCCTCGGCAGCCCCGCGTACTACGGCCGCTTCGGCTTCCGCCCCGCGTCCGCGTACGGCATCACGGCCCCCGACCCGGCCTGGGGCGACTACTTCCAGGTCCGGTCCCTGACCGCGTATCAACCCACCCTCAAGGGCCCGTTCGCCTACGCCGAGCCGTTCGACCGCGTCTGAGGGTCAGCCGGTGGGGGGCTGCCCCCACCCCGGGGCGGTGGCCCGCCGGATGGGCCACGGCGTGTGCGTGCGGCGATCGTTGCGGCATGACACACCACGAGGAACGAACGGCCAGACCTCTCACGGGGCGCGCTCCCGCCCGCCGTACGCTGCTCGCCGGGGCGGCGGCGGCCGGTGCGGGAGTGGCCTGGGGGAGCGCGGGGAGCGCGGTCGCGGGCGGCGGGCCGCTGCCGGTGACGCGGCGGGCGGTGGACGCCGAGGCGGCACGCCTGGAGCGCGGGCTGATCGCGCTGCGACGGGACCTCCACCGGCACCCCGAGACGCCGGGGGAGGAGCGGCGCACCGCCGGGGTGGTGGCGCGGGAGCTGCGGGCGGGCGGGCTGGCCGTGACCACGGGAGTGGGCGGCCACGGCGTGGTCGGTGTCCTGCGGGGCGTACATCCGGGCCGGACCGTGGCGTACCGGGCCGACATGGACGCGGTGCCGCCCCAGGACATCATCGGGGGCGGCCCGGCGGCGGCCCACCTCTGCGGGCACGACATCCACACCACGGTCGCCCTCGGCGTCGCGCGGGTCCTGGCGCGGCTGCGCACGCGACTGAGCGGCACGGTGGTGTTCCTCTTCCAGCCCGCCGAGGAGAGCCTGTCCGGGGCCCGCGCGCTGATCGACGCGGGCGTGCTGGAGCGCACGGGGGCCGAGGAGATCCACGCGCTGCACTGCGGGCCGTTCCCCGTCGGCCGGTTCGCCACGACCGCGGGCTACGGGCTGCCGGGCCAGGACAAGGCGGAGATGACGCTCTCAGGGCCGGACGCGCCCGGGGCCGCGGGGCGGCTGGCCGCCGAGATCGCCGCGCTCGCCACCGTGAGCCAGCCGCAGACACCGGCCGACCTGGCGCGACTGGTCGCCGACGCCCAGGTGCCGGGCGGGCCGCTGGCCCGCTTCGTAGCTCTCCGGGCGAGCGCGCGGGACAACACGGTGAGCGTGTCCTACCGCTGCTGGCCGGAGGAGCGGTATCGGGAGGTGCGCGCGGACATCCGGCGGCTGGCCGCCTCGTACCCGGGAGCCGCCGTGAGCTTTCCCGCCGCCCCGTTCCCCGCCATGGTCTGCCCGGAACCCGACGGCCGCAGGCTCGCCCGCCATCTGCGCCGCTCGGTCGGCCGGGGCGCGGTGGCCGAGCTGCACGCCGCGTTCCCGCCCTTCAGCGGCGAGGACTTCGCCCTCTACCTGGACCGCGTCCCCGGTACGTACACCTTCCTCGGCGTCCGCACCCCCGGCGCGCCCCTCACCACCGCCTATCCGCACTTTCCCGACTTCGCCCCGGACGAGCGCGCCATCGGCCTCGGCGTACGGGCGATGGCGGGCTGGCTCGCGGAGCGGACCTCGGCGGCCTGACGCGCCGCTGGTCCGGTCTAGTCGCGGAACGAGCCGTCCGACCTGCGCGCATGCCGGGACAGCAGGTGCTTGCACTGGGGGCAGTGCCGCCTGAAGCCCCTCTTGATCAGATAGCTGATGCCGATCGTGCACACGTGCATCAGCCCCACGGCCGCGTTCTCCAGCACCCGCCCCAGCCATGACTTCGTACACCTCTCGCAGTCGCGGCAACCAGCCGCCATGGCACACCTCCGCTGTCGCTTCTCCGCAGGTCAGCTACGCGCTGACCCGCCCCGTGGCATCCAGTGTGCGCAACCCCTCCCGCCCCGCCGCCCCAACTCCCCTGCCGGGCCCGGGTTGTGGCCCAACCAGGCCCGCCCCGGCACAGGGCTGTGACATCGGGGCAGGGGGAGGGCCCCGTACGGCGTGCGCGATGTCCGTGCGTACCGTCGGGTAGTGGTCACGGGCGGTCGATCCGCGCCCCGAGTGTGACCAGCGCCACGCGGCCCCGGCGCCCGCCCGCGCCCCCGCCGGTCTTCCGCGTCAACTCGCCCCGGAACACGCGGCAGTCGGCCCCTCGGCGCCCCTTCACCGGCCTTCCGTGCCGCCGCGCCGCCGTCACGGGTGGGCACCGTCACATGGAGAAGGATCGGCCGCCGCGCGGGCTGTTTGTAGCGTCGTGCCATGGACGACTCGAACACCCCCTCGCCAAAACGTGGCCTCGCGCAGAGCGGTGCCGGGAACAACTGGATGTTCCTGCTCGAGGCAGCCCGCGACATCCGCACCACCGGGGCTCTCGCCCCCAGTGGCCGGGCGCTGGCCCACGCGCTGACCGAGCCGCTGCGCTCACAGGCGGGGCGGCGGTTGAACGTCCTGGAGGTGGGCGCCGGTACCGGGTCCGTCACCCGTTCCCTCATCCACCAGCTCCCGGCGGGCAGCCGTCTGGACATCGTCGAGGCCAACTCCCGCTTCACCGACCGGCTGCGCGACCTCGTCCGCACCCACCCGCGCCTGGCCGGGGAGCCCGGGCAGGCCCGGGTGCACCACGCGTACGTCGAGGAGCTGGACATAGGCCGCCGCTACGACGCGATCATCTCGGGCCTGCCCTTCGCCAACTTCGACCCCCACCAGGTGGAAGCGATCATGGGCCGGTATCTGGAGCTGCTGCGCCCCGGCGGTCTGCTGACGTACTTCGCCTACTGCGGCGCCCGGCAGACCCGCCCTCTGCTGGCGCTGGCCTCCCGGACCCAGGCGCGGCGCCAGCAGGCCTCCGAAGAGGTGCTGGCCGACTACCAGCGCCACTACGCCACCGGCCGCAGCGCGGTATGGGCCAACCTGCCCCCGGCCCACGTCTGGCAGCTGCAGCGCCCCGTGGAAAGGGTCCCGGGCGCGATCCGGACGTCCGCCGGAGTCACGGCCGCACACTGACCCGGATCACACCGCCCGGGCCCTCAACTGCCCGGGCGTACTCGCCGCATGGTGCTCACCCCGCCGGAGCGCCGACTCGGGAACTTGGGTGCCCTCCGGAACGACTACCTGTTTCGCCGACGCCCGTCGGCTCATCCACGGATCAGGGAGTCACTGATGGCGAAAGACGTTGACCGCGGCCGTCGCAAGCTGCTGCGTACGGCGGCGGCGAGCGGGCTGGGCGCGGGGCTGCTGACGGTCGGCGCGGCGGCACCGGCGCGCGCCGAAGGGGAGGTGGCGCGCGCGGAGGCGGCGCGGGCCGAGGCGGCGGAGCGGGCGGACGGGGCCGGGGCGCGCGACGCCGGGGTGCGGGTGGCGGTGCTGCTGTACGACCGGGTCACCGCGCTGGACGCCATCGGCCCGTACGAGGTGCTGTGCCGCGTGCCCGGGGTGACCGTGACCATGGTGGCCGAGAAGGCCGGACCGCTCCTCACCGACACCGGGGAGCTGGGGCTGGTGGCCGAGCGCTCCCTGGACAGCGTGGAGCGGGCCGATGTGCTGCTGGTGCCGGGCGGCGGCGGTACGGCGGCCACCATGGCCAACCCCGCCGTCCTGGAGTGGATCCGCCGCATCCACCGCGGATCGCTGTGGACGACCTCGGTGTGCACCGGATCCCTGATCCTGGGCGCCGCCGGGCTGCTGCGCGGTCGGCCCGCCACCACCCACTGGGCCTCCCGCTCCTACCTGGCGGACGCCGGTGCCACGTACACCCCGGGGCGGTTCGTCGAATCCGGGAAGATCATCACCGCGGCGGGGGTGTCCGCCGGTATCGACATGGGCCTCCACCTCGCCGCCCGCCTCTCCGACGAGCGGACCGCCCAGGCCATGCAACTCGCAGTGGAGTACGACCCCGACCCGCCCTTCGACGCGGGCACCCCGGAGAAGGCGGGGCCGGAGCTGCGGCAGCTCGCCCTCGAACTCCTCGCGGCCGCCGACATGAGCGGGAGCTAGCGGCTCACGGCGTGTGCTCACGGGGTCTGCTCACGGCGTTCTCCTCGTCTTCGGGGAACGCCGTGAGCAGGCCGTGGGGCGCGTTGGGTGCGCGGCTGGACCACCTGTCCCGCTGAGGGACAATGAGCCGCATGAGTCTGTTCCGCGACGACGGCATCGTGCTGCGCACCCAGAAGCTGGGCGAAGCGGACCGGATCATCACGCTGCTCACCCGCAACCACGGCCGCGTCCGCGCCGTGGCCCGCGGGGTGCGCCGTACGAAGTCGAAGTTCGGCGCGCGCCTCGAACCGTTCTCCCATGTGGACGTGCAGTTCTTCGCCCGAGGCGGGGAGCTGATCGGCCGCGGGCTGCCGCTGTGCACGCAGAGTGAGACGATCGCTCCGTACGGCGGCGGCATCGTCGCCGACTACGCCCGCTACACCGCCGGGACGGCGATGCTGGAGACGGCGGAGCGGTTCACCGACCATGAGGGCGAGCCCGCCGTACAGCAGTATCTGCTCCTCGTCGGCGGGCTGCGTACGCTGGCCTCCGGGGAGCACGAGCCGCATCTCATCCTGGACGCGTTCCTGCTCCGCTCACTCGCCGTAAACGGCTACGCGCCGAGCTTCGACGACTGCGCGAAGTGCGGGATGCCCGGTCCGAACCGGTTCTTCTCGGTCGGCGCGGGCGGGGTCATCTGCGGAGAGTGCCGGGTGCCGGGAAGCGTCGTACCCTCAGCGGAGTCGCTGACGCTGCTGGGCGCGCTGCTGACCGGCGACTGGGAGACGGCGGACGCCTGTGAGCCGCGCCATGCCCGGGAGGGCAGCGGGCTCGTCGCGGCGTACTTGCACTGGCACCTGGAGCGGGGCCTGAGGTCGCTCCGGTACGTAGAGAAGTAACCCCAAAACAACACAGCACACACCCACACCCACATCCACACACGCACACGCATACGCACTTGAGGAGACGCGAAGCCATGGCACGACGCGGGATTCTGGGCCGACAGCGGCGCGACTACCGGGCCCCGGACCCGCACCCGTCCGGCGCCCGCCCGCCGAAGATCCCCGGCGAGCTGGTGCCGAACCACGTGGCCTGCGTGATGGACGGCAACGGCCGCTGGGCCAAGGAGCGCGGGCTGCCGCGTACGGAGGGCCACAAGGTCGGCGAGGGCGTCGTGCTGGACGTGCTCAAGGGCTGCCTGGAGATCGGCGTCAAGAACCTCTCCCTCTACGCCTTCTCCACCGAGAACTGGAAGCGCTCGCCCGACGAGGTCCGCTTCCTCATGAACTTCAACCGTGACGTCATCCGCCGCCGCCGCGACGAGATGGACGAGCTGGGCATCCGCATCCGCTGGGCGGGCCGGATGCCGAAGCTGTGGAAGTCGGTGGCCCAGGAGCTGCAGGTCGCGCAGGAGCAGACCAAGGACAACGACGCCATGACGATGTACTTCTGCATGAACTACGGCGGCCGCGCGGAGATCGCGGACGCGGCGAAGGCGCTGGCCGAGGACGTGCGCGCGGGCAAGCTCGACCCGTCGAAGGTGAACGAGAAGACGCTCGCCAAGTACCTCTACTACCCCGACATGCCGGACGTGGACCTCTTCCTGCGCCCCTCGGGCGAGCAGCGCACGTCGAACTACCTGATCTGGCAGAGCGCGTACGCCGAGATGGTCTACCAGGACGTGCTGTGGCCGGACTTCGACCGCCGCGACCTGTGGCGCGCCTGCCTGGAGTACGCCTCCCGCGACCGCCGCTTCGGCGGGGCGATCCCGAACGAGGACCAGCTGAAGAAGGACGACCCGCAGGGCGTCTGACCTGGTCAGCGCGGACTTTTTACGTGCCATAGAGCCCGCATTGAACAGTCCATGATCACGTCCCCCTTAGCCTGAAGACTTTGCACCGTGCAGGCCAAAGGGGGAGACGTGGCATGAGTGATGGCCACGGCAAGGGCAAGGTCCTGGACATCAAGGTGGCGGACGTCAAGTCCGTCTCGCCGACGTTCCACCGCCAGGCGAAAAAGCTGAGTGACGCGCTGACCACGCTGATCAACACGCTGGACGGCTATGGCGAACCGTGGGGGGACGACGGGCCGGGCAAGGAGTTCGCGAAGAACTACAAGCCGAACCAGAAGCACATCGAGTCGTCGACCGGCATCCTCGTCCTCGGCCTGACCAGCATCCACGAGGCGCTGCAGGACATGGCGGACGGCCACGTGGACAACGACAAGCTCATCGAGGGCATGTTCACGAAGGCGAAGCACACGCCTGGTGGGGACGGCCACAAGTGAGCTTCGGGAGCGAGGTCGAGGAGAAGGCCAAGGCGATCCTGCTGGAGCTGGGCATGTGGTGGCCGGACGCCGACGCCGACACCCTGCGCCACGCCGCCGACGCCTGGCGGACCTTCGCAGGCACCGTGGACGACGTACGCGCCGCGACCAACAAGGCCGCCACGACGCTCATCCACAACAACAAGGGCGAGGCGATCGACGCCTTCGAGACCTTCTGGGGGCGCTACGCCAAGGGCAAGGACGGGGGCTGGCTGAGCGACCTCGCGAAGTCCGCCCGCAGCATGGCCAAGGCGCTGGACGCGTTCGCCGACGACGTCGATGAGGCGATCGAGAAGCTGTGGACGCAGATCGCTATCGACGCCGTGGCGATCGTCGCCGGGGTGGTGCTGACCCTGCCGACCGGGGGCGCTTCCGACGCGGTCGCCGGGGAGATCGTCGCGATGTCGGCGGGCCTGGGCGTCGCGGTGGAGGGTGCGGTGGCCACCATCGCCGCGGAGATGCTGGCCGGTGCCGTGTACACCAGCCTCGCGTCGATCACCGTCGACCTCGCCGTCGTGCAGCCGCTCAAGATCGCCCTGGGTCAGCAAGGCGGCTTCAGCCTGGACGAGGTGAGCGCCGCCGCCAAGGACGGCATGATCTACGGCGGCCTCTTCGGCGCCGGAGCGGGCGTGGTCAAGTCCGGCGTCATCCCCAAGACCGGCGGCGTCCCCGACCTGCTGAAGCCGCCCGGCGTCCGCCCCAACCTCATCGAGGTGCCCCGCGCGGGCCGCTCCGGCAAGTCGACTCCGAAGGTCGGCGAACCGATCGACATCGCGACCGGCGCGATGCTCATGGAGCAGACCGACCTCACCCTCCCCGGCTCCCTGCCACTGGTCTTCGAACGCACCCACCTCTCCTCCTACCGTGGCGGTGCCACCTTCGGCCCGACCTGGTCCTGTCTGCTGGACGAGCGCATCCAACTCGACTCCGAGGGCGTCGTCTTCGCTGCCGCCGATGGCATGCGGCTCGTGTACCCGGTGCCGGAGCCGGGCGTTCCCACCCTGCCGGAGAAGGGCGAGCGCTGGCCGCTGGAGTGGGACGGGAAGCCGGACGGCGTCATGACCGTCACCGACCCCCAGACCGGTGTCGTACGGACCTTCACCCGCCCGGCGCCGACGGAGGAGTCCGGCGCCGTCCACCTGTGGCTGGACAGCCTCCAGGACCGCAACGGCGCCCGCGTCGACATCGAACGCGCCCTGTCCGGCAACCCCCTCGCGATCCGCCACTCCGGCGGCTACTACGTGGCCATCGACACCGACGCGCACCGCCGCGTCACCGCCCTTCGGCTGCTCGACGAGGCCCCGTCGATCTACGAGCCCCAGGGCCGCGACGGCGCGGGCACGGTCGTCATGCGCTACGCGTACGACGAGGCCGGAAACCTCGCCGAGGTCATCAACTCCAGCAACGAGCCGATGCGCTACATGTACGACGCCGAGGGCCGCGTCACTACCTGGACCGACCGCAACGGCACCACCTTCCGGTACGTGTACGACCCGGACGGCCGGGTGATACGCACCGAGGGCAGCGACGGCGTCTACAACGGCACCCTCGAATACGACGACGCGGCGCGCACCACCACCTACACCGACTCCCTCGGCCACCGCACCACCTACCGCTACAACACCGACGGCCAAGTGACCGAGGAGACCGACCCACTCGGCCACACCACCCTCACCACGTGGAACACCCGAGGCGACCGCCGCCTCTCGGTCACCGACCCGCTGGGCCACACCACCCGCTACGCGTACGACGAGGACGGCAACCTCAACGCCGTCACCCTCCCGGACGGCAGCCATGCTGCGGCCACGTACAACGACCTGTGCCAGCCTGTGGCGGTCACCGAACCGGGCGGCACCACGTGGCGCCACACGTACGACGCCGCCGGAAACCTCCTCACCACCACCGACCCGACCGACGCGACGACCCACTACACGTACGACGACCACGGCCACCTGGCCTCGGTCACCGACCCCCTGGACCACACCACCCGCGTCACCTCCGACCCGGCCGGACTGCCGACCGCTGTAGTGGACCCCCTGGGCCACACCACCACGGCCCGCCGCGACCCCTTCGGCCGCGTGGTGGCGGTGACGGACCCCCTCGGCCACACCACCCGCATGGGCTGGACCACCGAGGGCAAGCCCGCCTGGCGCGAGGGTCCTGACGGCCTACGGGAGACGTGGACCTGGGACGGCGAAGGCAACCTCCGCAGCCACACCGACCCGGCGGGCCACACCACTCACCACACCGCGACCCACTTCGACGTCCCGGCGACCCGCACGGACCCGGACGGCGCGGCGTACTCGTTCGCGTACGACACCGAGGTACGCCTGACCCAGGTCACCAACCCCCAGGGCCTGACCTGGACCTACACGTACGACCCGGCGGGCCGTCTCACCGCCGAGACCGACTTCAACGGCCGTACCCTCACCTACACCCACGACGCGGCGGGCGGTCTGCGTACCCGCACCAACGGCGCGGGCGAAACCCTCCACTTCACCCGAGACGCGCTGGGCCGCGCGGTTGAACAACGCACCGACGAGGGCGAGACCACGCGGTACACGTACAACGTGACAGGCCACCTCACCGAGGCGACCACCCCAGACGCCGAGCTGACCATCCAACGCGACCCCCTAGGCCGCGTCCTGTCAGAAACGGTCAACAACCGCACCACGACATACGCTTACGACGCGGCAGGCCGCCGTACGGAACGCACCACCCCCAGCGGCCTGCGCTCCACCTGGACCCACGACGCGGCAGGCCGCCCCACCACCCTCGACAACGGCGCGGGCGCCCTCTCCTTCACCTACGATGCGGCAGGCCGGGAAACCGAACGCCGCCTGGGCGACGGCGTATCCCTCGCCCAGACCTGGGACCAGGCGGACCGCCTAACCGCCCAAACCGTCACCGGGGTTGCTGACAACCTCCTCCAACACCGCTCCTACGCCTACCGAGCGGACGGCTACCTCACCGAGATCCGCGAACTCACCTCCGGCACCCGCCGTTTCGACCTCGACCCGCTGGGCCGGGTCACGGCCGTCCACGCCCACGGCTGGACCGAGACGTACGCGTACGACACGGCGGGCAACCTCACCCACGCCACCGCGCCCGCCCACGACACCCCCGGCGACCGCTCCTTCACCGGCACGATCATCCACCGCGCGGGCCGCACCACCTACGAACACGACGCCCAGGGCCGCCTGACCCGCCGCACCCGCAAACTCCTCAACGGCCAGACCCGCACCTGGACGTACACCTGGAACGCCGAAGACCGCCTGGTCAAGGCCACCACCCCAGACGGCGACCACTGGCACTACACGTACGACCCCCTAGGCCGCCGAATATCCAAACACCGCTTGGCCGAGGACGGCGCCCCCACCGCCCTCCTCCACTTCACCTGGGAAGACACCCGCCTGGCGGAACAGTCCACGGAGGACGGCGCCCACACCACCTGGGACTACACCCCCGGCACCCACCGCCCCCTCACCCAGACCCACCACCACACCCCCACCCGCCAGCCGGGCGAATCCCTCATCACGAAATTCGCGGCCGAGACCCCAACCCATTTCCACGCCATCATCACCGACCTGGTCGGCACCCCCACCGAACTGGTCACCCCGGACGGCACCCTGTCCTGGCAACACCGCACCACCCTCTGGGGCACCCCCCTCCCCGCCCCACCAGGCGCAATCGACTGCCCCCTCCGCTTCCCCGGCCAATACGCCGACCCCGAAACGGGCCTGCACTACAACTACTTCCGCCACTACGACCCCGAAACCGCCCGCTACACCACCCCCGACCCCCTCGGCCTCGAACCCGCTCTCAACCACCATGCCTACGTCCCCAACCCCCACAGCTGGACCGACCCGCTTGGGCTCGCCGGATGCAAGAATGAAGGAGGCGGGGATATACCCGCTCCCTCATCCAAATATGAGGACATTACAAAACCCGGGGCTCGCATGTTGAATAAATCAACGAATGTGGGTCCCGTTGAGTTCGGCGTAAACCTCGAATCCAATGGATGGACGCATACCCAAAAAGGCCCCAATAATATGTACGAGAAAGATGGGGCAAGATATTTCCTGCGTGGGAAAGCAAATACTCACGAGGGATGGACCGCGGACTACTACAATCCAGGATCCAAGAAAGCCGACATAAAAATTAGGCTAGGGGAAGATTGATGGCAGGGGACGGTTGGATCGTCAAAGATCGCGAAGAGTATCGAGAAATCTGCTCCCGCGCATCGGCTACCTTTGACCTAGATGCCAGATTGCCTGAAAAGGTATTCAGGCGGGGTGGTGAGGGTTCTCTTTTCTGCGAGTTTGACGTAGTCCTCACCCCTGAATTCTGGCCAGCGCTCAGCGCGATGGCCCGGTGGCACGGTGATACGCGCGTGGAACTACTGGTCTTGGAGCCTGATTGCGATACATTCTATCTTTCGGATTACCGGATTTACCCGGCAGTTTCACTTCCCGTCGAGGCTGACGAGAGTGAATACTGGGCGGCTGTCGGTTACGAACCCGACGGCGATATTATGGGATCACTGGCGATTTCAGCGAACGTCATCGCTTTGACCGGCCCCTCTGGGAAATGGGGGTGCTGGGGTGAAAGGGACCCTGAGGTGGCGGTTTTTCAGGGATTTCCGGATGCGGCTACGCGGAGTGACTGGCGTACACGCTTTGGTCCCTTTTTGGAGGTTGCGGGGGCGCTGGAGTCGTACCTTCCAGTGACCTTTGCGAATTGGGCCGTACCGCAGGAGTATGCCGCAACTCTGACCGCGAACTACGGTCTCCCGAGGCGGCTGTAGCGTCATTTAAGTGAGGCCGGGTTGGTTCACCAATTCGATAGGGAGCCAGCCCGTTGATGTTCCGGTTGGTTATGGCAGTCTTCCGACGTGATTATATCTTCCGAATCAAATGTATCGCGCTCAGCATGTCTGCCTCCGGCGACGTTTGGGGACCTGCCTGGTTCCGCCGCGGACGCCAAAACCCACTTCCACGCCATAATCACCGACCTGGTCGGCACCCCCACCGAACTGGTCACCCCGAACGGCACCCTGGCCTGGCAGCAACGCACCACCCTCTGGGGCACCCCCTCCCCGCCCCACCAGCACCAATCGACTGCCCCTCCGCTTCCCCGGCCAATACGCCGACCCCGAAACGGGCCTGCACTACAACTACTTCCGCCACTACGACCCCGAAACCGCCCGCTACGTCACCCCCGACCCCCTCGGTCTCCAACCAGCTCTTAACCACCATGGTTACGTTAGGAACTCACTGGGATGGCTTGACCCGCTGGGTCTTAAGGGGTGCAAGGGTAGTGGCGAGAGTCCAGATAAGAGCTCTCTAAAATTTGAGCCTTCACCCAAGCACGGCAAGATGCAGAGAGGGGACGCTGCGCCGGAGCCTACCAACCCGCAGGCCGCCCTTGAGAGGTCGATATCTTTCAACCCGAATACGACGCGTCGTATTAGCGCTGATCATGAGACTGGAGAATTCTCGGTGTTTGATGAGACGCATAATGGGACTGGCATATATCATGGGCATGTACGGACGTGGAATGATCTCAGTCAGCAGATGCAAAGTGCGCCTCGAAAAGTAGGATTGGTCACGGCGAAGGGCAAAATTGTTGACCCTGGCAGCTAGGGGTCGTATGTGCGGGAGGCGTTATGAAGTATGAACCGTTGGGGTCAGTTTCGGTGGCTGAGGTCGAAGACAGGTTCACGTCTGGGGACCCGCACGTTATTACTGAGACGCTGATCTCGGCAGCTCTTCACGTGTCCGATAATGTACGGGTCGAGCAATGGGTTGTTCAGTTCGCTGATCACAGTGACCCGGGAATTCGCCGAGCTGCAGCACTCGCGGTGGGGCATCTGGTCAGAATTCATGGTCGCGTCGGCGATGCAGCCGTGGCTGCGGTGGAGGCTCTCGCGGACGACGCGGCCCTATCCGGTGCTGCCCAGGATGCACTTGAAGACGTCGAGATCTTCACCCGCCCGAAGTGAGCGGACACGAGATCGGAATTCGATTGTGTCCAGAGCTTCGCCTCGGGGATCGTGGCCAGCATGGACATGAGCGAGGGGAAACGAGCGGTTGAGGACCTCCTTCGCTGGCGCGGCGCATTGGCCGACCTCGCCCAGGCGGTCCGCCAGGACGAAGACACGTCATCGGTCAGCGTCCTCGACCGCGTCACCGTCGCGGCCGTGCTGGAGAAGGTCGTGGAGGGCTTGGCAGAGCCGGGCGAGCTCTCTCTCTGGGCGCACACCGTGCACTTTCGCGACGACGTGGATTTCGAAGAGGGACACGAGGACTTGCTGACGCAGTTCCTGTTCGAGATCTCAACGCCGGAGCTGTTCGAGGCCGTCACGCCTGACCTCTGCTACCGCTGGCTGGGGAGAGTCCGCGTGTCCCTGGCGATGTCGCCGGTGGTCGGCCTGTGATGGGCGGGTTGGAGGCGGCCTTGGCCGAGGCCTCGTCTTCTTCGTGGTCGCGACGTATTCGTGCTGGGCGTGACCTCGCCCCCTTCGCTGATGCTCCTGAGGCCGCGGAAGCCTTGGTGGGGCTGATGTTGGACGTCGAGGACACGGCGGTGACTCGATGGACGGCAGAGGCCCTGGCCCGGGTGGGCACGGTGGCAGCCGTGCGGCTCATCGCTCTCGCGGTTGCCGAGGCTGACGACAATCACGCCGACTGGTTGCAGACCGGGGTGCGGGACGTGCTCGTGGGACCCGAGAGCGCGCCGGACGTCGCAGCGGTCTGCGGGCAGCTCGCACACCACCCGGAGGAAGCCGTTCGCCGGGGCTCCTTGGAGGTCTGGGCGTGGGTGGACGACATGTTGATGTGAGCCTCACAGTGCCCCTCGGCTGGTGGCGCCCGTGCGGGCGTACTGGCCCGGTGGGACCCCCACCACGCGCTTGAAGTGGCGCGTCAGGTGCGACTGGTCGTAGAGGCCTACCGCACCCGCCACCTCGCCCGGGGGTTGGCCGTCGAGGAGGAGGCGGCGGGCCAGGTCGATGCGGCGGGATGTTACGTACTGGTGCGGGGCGATGCCGTATGCCGTGCTGAAGGCGCGTACGAGGTGGGCGGGGTGGGTGTGGAGGAGGTGGGCGGCCTGTTGCAGGGTGGTGCCTTCGACGAGGCGTTCGTCGAGGAGGTCGCGGAGGTGCTGGGCGATGCCGGGATTGGGCGCGGGGGTGGTCGCGGCGGCCAGCCTCGGGCGCAGGTGCTCGCGCAGGCGCTCGCCGATGAGGGCCAGGCGGCTCTCCGCCTCGAACTCGTCGCTCGGGGCGGCCAGCGCGGCGTGCAGCTGGCCGATGCGGCGGCGCAGGAGGGGATCGGTGAGGTCCGGGCCGTCGACCGCCGGTCCGATGAGGCTCGCGTCCAGCTGCGTCATGTCGAGGTAGATCACCCGCTTGCGGAAGCCGTCGGCGGTGGCGGGTGAGCCATTGTGCGGGACCTGCGGCGGCAGCAGACTGACGGTGTCGTTCGGGGTGCCGCGCTCATGGCGGTCCAGGTCGTAGCGGACCGCGCCGTCGTCGACGATCAGCAGGGTCCAGGCGTCATGCACATGCATGGGATACGCGTGCTCGGTGAAGTGGGCGTGGAAGACCTCGCTGACGCCCGGGACCGACGGGCGCCAAGCGGAGATTTCCGGTCGGGACGCCATGCAAAGAACGTACAAGACGGTGCGGGTGTGCGGCCTGCAGTCTCACACCATGAGCACGAGCACGAATGATGAGAACACCCCCGTCCGCTTCGACACGAAGATTGCCGTACTGCTGCGCGACGACCTGGAGACCTGGCAGCGGCTGAACGTGACCGCCTTCCTCGTCAGCGGGCTCGGCGCGACGGCACCGGAGGTGATCGGCGAGCCGTACGCGGACGCCGACGGCACCGCGTATCTGCCGATGTTCCGCCAGCCCGTGCTGGTCTTCGAGGGGACGAAGGAGACGCTGACCACCGCGCACGGCCGGGCGCTGTCCCGCGCGCTGCCGAGGGCCCTGTTCACCTCGGATCTGTTCAGCACGGGCAACGACCGGGACAACCGGGCGGCCGTACGGGCGGTGGGCACCGACCAGCTCGACCTGGTAGGGCTGGCCGTCTACGGGCCGCGCAACGCGGTGGACAAGGTTCTTAAGGGCGCGCGGATGCACCCCTGAGCGGGACCCGGAGCCGTTTGGGGCGGCGTGGGATCCTCAGGGGGTGAATCTGGATGACCTGGTTCGGTTGCGGCGGGCGCGGGACCGGATGGACCGGGACTACGCGGAGCCGCTCGACGTCCCGGCGCTGGCGCGCGGCGCGCTGATGTCGACGGGGCACTTCGCGCGGAGCTTCCGGGACGCCTTCGGGGAGACCCCGTACAGCTACCTGATGACGCGGCGGATCGAGCGGGCCAAGGCGTTGCTGCGGCGCGGGGATCTGTCGGTGACGGAGGTCTGCTTCGCGGTGGGGTGTACGTCGCTGGGGTCGTTCAGCTCGCGGTTCACGGAGCTGGTGGGCGAGAGCCCGAGCGCGTACCGGGCGCGCGATCATGAGCAGGGGGCGGAGATTCCGGCCTGCGTCGCCAAGGTCTTCACCAGGCCGGTCAGGGATCCGGTCAGGAATGGAGAAGCGAAGGCCGCCGACCGGTCGTAGCGTGACAGACATGAACACCAACATCACGCTTTCGACCTGCTTCATCGCCGTCGACGACCACGACAAGGCCCTCGCCTTCTACCGCGACATCCTGGGGCTGGAGGTGCGCAATGACGTCGGGTTCGAGGGAATGCGCTGGGTGACCGTCGGATCGCCGTCGCAGCCCGACGTCAACATCGTCCTCGAACCGCCCGCCGCCAACCCCAACGCCTCGCCCGCCGACAAGCAGACCATGGCGGAACTCCTCGCCAAGGGCATGCTGCGCGGGGTCCTCTTCGCGACCGACGACGTGGACGCCACGTTCGAGCGCGTCCAGGCGGCGGGCGGCGAGGTGCTGCAGGAGCCGATCGACCAGCCGTACGGCGTCCGCGACTGCGCCTTCCGCGACCCGGCGGGGAACATGCTGCGCTTCACCCAGCCGAAGCGCTAGCCGGAGCGCCAGCCGGAGCGCCAGCTGAAGCGCTAGCCGGATTCCGGCGCGCCCCAGCCCCGCCGGTACGCGGCCCAGTCACCCGGCGTCGCCGCGAAGTCCACGTACAGCGCGACGCCGAACCGCTCACGGCGCGCGTCCTCGCGGCCCAGCCCGAGGCGGAGGCCCCGGACGCCCGCCGCCACCGTCTCGGCCGACTCGTGGTGGCCGATGTCGTCGGTGTGGAAGGCGGGCAGGCCCATCAGCAGGTCGGTGCCGCGTGGGGTCGCCTCGAGGGCCAGGCGTGTCTGCTGGGCGACGTAGCCCCCGTACAGGCTCGCCAGCGGCATCGCCGTGTCGTAGGACATCACCGCGATCTGGTCGACCCGGCGGGCGACCGCGCCGAAATACGACTGCGACCACCACTTGGGGTGACCGGTGACGAAGCCCGCGACGGAGTGGAGGGAGGGAAGGGGATCGATCTGGTGCGCGGCCACCGACAGCGGCGCGCGGCGGGCGCGGGTGACGGCGCGCACGTCGTCCAGCAGCGACAGGTAGTCCTGGTCGTCGGAGTGCAGGGGTTCCAGGTCGAAGTGGACACCCGCGAACCCCGCGTCCAGGACCTGCCGCGCCGAGCGTACGACCCGCTCGCGCGTCGTCCGTTCGCCGAGGTCCATCCCCGTCTGCCCCTCGGTGGACAGGACGTCGCCGAGCCACGCCTGGACGCGTACGCCGGGCATCTCGCGCCGCACCGCCTCCACCAGCCAGCGGGCCTTCGGGTAGCGCGCCGGGGGCA
Organism: Streptomyces sp. NPDC059850; assembly: GCF_042731515.1. Taxonomy (NCBI): domain Bacteria; kingdom Bacillati; phylum Actinomycetota; class Actinomycetes; order Kitasatosporales; family Streptomycetaceae; genus Streptomyces; species Streptomyces sp. NPDC059850. The sequence goes on along the minus strand of NZ_JBHWJI010000001.1, from coordinate 279,665 downwards.
GGCCGCCGTCGTGCTCCAGAGGGCCCGCGTGGACGTACAGGTCCCGGATGCCGGTTCCGCGTACCCGCTGGACCAGCTCGGCGAGCTGGGCCTCGCCGTTGCGCCCGTCGACCCAGGCGTGCCCCAGCCACGCCGCGTCCCGCTCGCGCGTACGCGTTCCGGGGGCGGGGTCGCCCGCGTACTGCAGCCGCAGCGACACCCCGGCGGTGAGGAGGGGCACGATGAGGAGCAGGGCGGTGCTCGCCGCGACGCGCTTGGGCCACTTCAGGCGCGGATGGGACCACCGGAGCGGCACGTCAGCCTCCGTCGTAGGACACGACCGTGCCGTCCAGGGCGTCGGCGACGCGTGACCCCAGGTCGTAGTCGCAGAGGTTGACGCTCCAGTTTCCGGCCGTGACCAGGGTCGCGGGCACGCCCTTGTAGGCGATGGCCTCGCGGAGCACCGCGTTCCGGTCGGCGGCCGAGGCGTGCAGGGCGAGGGTGGCACAGTTGGGCGAGCCGGTGTCCTTGCCGGTGGTGCAGGTCAGCACCGTGTCCGACCGCTGTTTCCGGTCGTCGCAGCCGACCGCCCCGGCGAGGTCGTCGGCCAGGGCGCCGACGGTCCGGTAGCGGGGAGCGGCGGGGATGTCGGGCAGCGGGTACTTGGGGATCTTGGCCTTCTTGGGCGGCAGTACGACGCCGCCGAGAGCGGCCGCGATCTGGTTCGCGAAGCGGGGCTCGGTGACCCATACGAACCAGTGACCGGCGGCGACCAGGGTGTGGCTGGTGGGTGGCGCCCGGTGGGAGGCGATGGAGTCGCCGATCTCGTCCCGGCTGAACATCTTCGGGTTCAGCACCTGGATGTCGTTCTCGAACTTCGTGCCGTCGATGACGGAGGCGCATCCGAGGCCGCTTCCCCCGGCGCTGCCGCCCTGCGAGCGGCGGGTGATCTCACACGGGATACCTCCCGCTTCGAGAGCTCTCACGACCGCGTCGGCGTCCGCGTAGTCGGGCTTGGTGGGCACATTGCCCGGCATCGTGGCGCTCGGGCTGGGCGACGAGTCGGCGCCGCCGCCCGTCGTGTTGCCGCACGCGGCGAGGAGGGCCGTGGCCATCCCCGCCGCGAACACGCTGATCACTCGCTTCATGAACTCATCTCTTCGGGGGCTAGCCCGTCGCCGAGGGGCGCGGTGTCAGACCGGGGCTGGGCTCGGTCGGCTTCTTGTCGCCGCCCTTGTCGTCCTCGTCGTCCTTGTCACCCGAGGAATCGGACGGCGGAGTGGGAGACGGCCCGGGCTCCGGCGACGGAGTGCCGGGCTCCGGCTCACCGGTGCCGGTACCGTGCGAATCGCCCCCGTAGACCGGGTCGATGGTGAACGAATGCCCCTTGGGGGTCTGGCCCTCCAACTGCTCCAGGGCCTTCTGGCGCTCCTCGTCGCTCAGGGCTTCCCACGCCTTGGCGTCCTCGAGATGGGGCTGGAGCCTGTCCCAGTTCTCCCCACGCGCCTTGATGTCCCCGCCTCGGTGGTCCGAGTCGTCCCCGTACTGCTCGTTCTTCTCGCGGACATCAGGGGTGTCGGCGGCGTAGAGGACGAACAACTGCTTGTCCGTGTCGGAACCGTAGGGATTCTTCTGCAGTTCCTGCAGATGGTAGGCGCTCAGGCGGATGTCCTCGTTGGGATTCTCCTCGATGTACTTGGTGAGTTGGGCATCGCTGAGGTCTCCCAGATAGGTGCCGTCCTTCGTGGTGAACGCCTGTCGGTGCTGACCTATGACCTTACGGGCCGTCCCCAGCTTCATGTGCGTGATGCCCAGCGACTTGTCCGGCTTGATCGTCTGCTGCAGCGTCCAGTTGAACATCCTGCCGATGCTCGGCAGGAAGCCGCGGCCGTCCTTGTCGTAGTTCTGGTACCACTGCTGCTCCTGCCAGACGATCGACAGCAGCAGCGTCTTGCTCATACCGGTCTCCTTCGCCGCCCGCTCCACGGCGGCGAGCTGCGAGGGAGAGACGTTGATCGGATGCGTACCGTCGGACGCCCCCGTCAGGCGTAGCGCGATCGCCAGCGGGCTGTTCTTCTTCAGCGCCTCCTTGATCAGCTGTGGATCGGAGATCTTCGTGAGGCCGCTGATGGTGCGCAGCGCGGCGGCCGCCGTGGTGTCGGCCTTGGTCGCGCGGGACAGGGCGCCCTCGATGATGCCCTGGGCGTGCCGGACCGGCTCCGACTGGCTGTCGTCACCGGGCGCGGAGGCCACCGGCTTGGAGTGGGCGACGCGACCGCTGTCGTCGACGGTCAGCTCATGGTCGCTCGCGTAGTCGAGTGCGCTGTTCAGATCGCGCTGGGCGGCCTCGATCTCGTCGGCCAGGTCGTCGTAGACGCGGCACAGCTCGCGCAGCGCCAGATTCGCCGCTTCGTAGTCATCGGCGTGCTTGATGAAGGTGCGGCGGGCGGCGAGCCCCGCGTCGGACACCCACTGCTTCTCGATGGTGCGGGCCACGTCGTCGCGGGCGACGGTGCCGATCTCGTCGCAGTGCTTGGCCGCGCTGAGGGCGTCGGTGGCGGCGTCGCGCCAGGCTTGCGGGCTCGCGGACCGGAGGTCGGGTACGGAGACCATCAGGCACCCTCCAGCCAGCGGGCGTCCTTGCGGAGTTCCGCCTCGATGGAGAGGTCGGTGTCCATGTAGTCGTCCATGGCATCGGTGATGGCGGCGGCCGCCTCCCTGGCCGACTTGCCGAGTTCGTGCAGCCGGTCGCGCCACGCCGTGACGCACTCCTGGTTGGGCTGCGCGACCGCCCAGCCCGAATGGGCCTTCCCGGCGGCCTCGGGGTCGTCCAGCTTGGTCTTGTTCCGCCCCGTCGCGCTGGTGGTGTGGAAGGCGCCCGCGGTCTTCTTCGGAGACGGTGGATCGATGAATAAGTCCGGCATTCCGGGCAGGTACGAGGACATCAGGCTTCCCCCAAGCAGCCGTAATGTGCATGTACTTGACACCGTACCCAGCAAATCGCCCCAAGACAGGGTGCGTGCGCATACGACGGTGGTTCCAGCACAAAGCTGTGACGGCCCTGAGGCCTGCGAGGGGGGAGCCCCGCGAAGAGGGGGGCTAAGCCTGTGCGTCCTTCACCGGGGACGCGCAGTCGCCGCAGGTGCCGAAGATCTCGATCGTATGGGCGACGTCCACGAAGCCGTGCTCGGCGGCGATCGCGTCGGCCCACTTCTCGACCGCCGGGCCTTCGACCTCGACCGCCTTGCCGCAGGAGCGGCAGACCAGGTGGTGGTGGTGCTCCTCGCTGTTGCAGCGGCGGTAGACGGCCTCGCCCTCGGTGGTACGGAGGACGTCGACCTCACCGGCGTCGGCGAGGGACTGGAGGGTGCGGTAGACGGTGGTCAGGCCGACCGAGTCGCCCCGGTGCTTGAGCATGTCGTGAAGCTCCTGCGCACTGCGGAACTCGTCCACCTCGTCCAGCGCCGCCGCCACCGCGGCGCGCTGCCTGGTGGACCGGCCGCGTACTGGGGGACCCGCGGTCGCCACAGTTGCCTCCTCAACCTCGCTTGCCCGTAGCGCTCTGCCTGCCGCTCTCTCTGCTTCGCCATTGTGCCAGCTAACGGATGCGCTACGGACTAGCTAAGCATCACACGAGTACGTCGTCCTTGAGGGTGCACCGCCCCTCGGCCGAAGCGGCCCGTCCGGCGCGCTGTTTGGCGCGCCGTTTGGCCAGGGGCGCGGCGAGCGCGGTGACGACGGCGAAGACGCCGATGGCGAGGACGACGATGCTCGCGCCGGGCGGCACGTTCCGGTAGAAGGAGAAGACCGTTCCGGACAGGGTGACCACGACGCCGATGCCGACCGCCAGCGCGAGCGTCATCGCGAAGCCGCGGGTGGCCTGCTGGGCGGCGGCGACCGGGACCACCATGAGGGCGCTGACCAGCAGCAGGCCGACGACGCGCATCGCGACCGTGACGGTGACGGCCGCGGTGATGGCCAGCAGCAGGTTGAGCGTACGGACCGGCAGCCCGGTCACCCGGGCGAACTCCTCGTCCTGGCAGACCGCGAACAGCTGGCGCCGCAGCCCGAGGGTGATCAGCACGACGAAGGCGGCGAGCAGGCTGATCACGACGACGTCCTGCTGCGACACGGTGGTGATCGAGCCGAAGAGATACGTGGTGAGGTTGGCGTTGGAGCCGGTCGGCGAGAGGTTGATCAGCAGGACGCCGCCCGCCATGCCCCCGTAGAAGAGCATCGCGAGCGCGAGGTCGCCGCGGGTCTTGCCGTACCAGCGGATCAGCTCCATCAGGACGGCGCCGAGGGCGGAGACCAGGACGGCGGTCCAGACCGGGTTGGTGCCGGTCAGGAAGCCGAGGGCGACACCGGTGAGCGCGACGTGGCCGATGCCGTCGCCCATGATCGCCTGGCGGCGCTGGACGAGGTAGATGCCGACGGCGGGGGCGGTGATGCCGACGAGGACGGCGGCGAGCAGGGCCCGCTGCATAAAGGCGTAGTCGAGGACTTCCAGCATGTCAGGTCAGCAACCCTGTCCGGATCGGTTCGGCGTCGGGCGCCGCGTGGGGATGGACGTGATCATGGCCGGGCAGCGCATGCTGACCGACTGCCTTGGGCGGCGGGCCGTCGTGGACGACGCAGCCGTCGCGGAGCACCACCGCGCGGTCGATCAGTGGCTCCAGCGGGCCCAGCTCATGGAGGACGAGCAGGACGGTGGTCCCCGCGGCGACCTGCTCGCGCAGCGTCCCGGCGAGGATCTCCTGGCTGGCCAGGTCGACCCCGGCCATCGGCTCGTCCATGATCAGCAGCTCGGGTTCACCGGCCAGCGCGCGGGCGATCAGCACCCGCTGGTGCTGGCCGCCGGAGAGCGCGCCGACCGGGTCGCGGGCGCGGTCGGCCATGCCGACCAGCTCCAGGGCGCGGTGGACGGCCGCCCGGTCGGCCTTGCGCGGCGGCCCGAACCGGCGGCGGGCCAGCCGCCCGGCCGAGACGACCTCGCGGACGGTCGCGGGGACGCCGCTGGCCGCGGTCGTCCGCTGCGGTACGTAGCCGACGCGGGCCCAGTCGCGGAAACGGCGCCCCGGGGTGCCGAACAGCGCCAGCTCGCCGCCGGTCAGCGGCACCTGGCCGACGACGGCGCGGACGGCGGTCGACTTGCCGGAGCCGTTCGCGCCGAGCAGCGCGACGACCTCGCCGCGGCCCACGGCCAGGTCGATGCCGCGCAGGATGGGGCGGCCGCCGAGCGAGGCGGTGGCGCCGCTCAGGGATATGACGGGGTCGGGGGCGGATATGTCTGACTCCGGGGCGGATATGACCGGCTCCGCCCGTTCGCCGGAGCGTTCACCGGACCGTGCGCTGCCGTCGGGTTCCTTGGCCATGGATTCCTCCGTCGTCTCGCGCGTCGTCTCGTGGGTCATTCCGCGCGTCGCCTCACGCGTCACTTCGCGCCGAGCGCCGTGCGCAGGGCCGTCAAGTTCGACCGCATGACCTCGAAGTAGTCGCGGCCCTTGGACTTGTCCGAGATCCCCTCGATGGGGTCGAGTACGTCCGTCTTCAGCTGGAGATCGCCCGCCAGCGCCTTCGCCGTCTTGTCGCTCACCAGCGTCTCGAAGAAGACGGTGTTGACCTTGCCCTTCTTGGCGATCGTGTGCAGCCCCCGCATCCGCGCCGGGCTCGGCTCGGATTCCGGGTCGACGCCGGAGATGGCCTCCTGGCGGAGCCCGTAGCGCTCGGAGAGGTAGCCGAACGCCGCGTGGGTGGTGATGAAGGTATCCGTGCCGCGGCCCTTCAATCCGGTCTTGAAGTCGTCATTGAGGGCGCCGAGCTGCTTCACCAGGGCGGCGGTGTTCTTCTTGTACGCGGCGGCGTGGTCCGGGTCCGCCTTCTGCAGGGCCTTGCCGACGCCCTCGGCGACCTGGGCGTAGCGCACCGGGTCCAGCCAGATGTGCGGGTCGGCGGCGGCGTCGCCCTCGTGGGCCTTGTGCGCCTCGTGGCCGTGCTCGCCGCCCTCCGCGTGCTCGTGGGCGTCCTCCCCCTCCACCTCCGTCCCGTGGTCCTCCAGGGAGGCGTACGAGGCGGCGTCGGCGACGTGCTTCGGGTCGGCCTGGCCGATGGCCTGGTCGACGGACGGCTGGAGCCCCTTGAGGTAGACCACCAGCCCGGCCTCGCTGAGCTGGGCCGTCTGCCGGGGGCTGATCTCCAGGTCGTGCGGTTCGACGCCCGGTTTGGTCAGGGAGGAGACATGGACATGGCTCCCCCCGATGCGCTGGGCGAGGAACTGCATCGGGTAGAACGACGCCACCACATCGAGCTTGCCGTCCGTCCTTCCGTCCCCGGCGTCGGTGGAGCAGGCTGTGAGGGTGGTCAAGCCCATCGCGGCGGCCCCCAGGAGGGCTGTTGCGGGGTGGAGGCGGCGTATGTTCATGACTCTCATTTTCAACAAAAATGGAAACGGTTGTCAACAAGGGTCTTGTTCTTGATCACTTCCGGCATCGATTTGATCCGGGGGGTGCCGCCGCCGGTAACCTGAAGCATTCGCTTCGCGTCCTCCAATGTCGTCATCAATGAAGAGAGCACCGTGGCCGCCGACAAGATCGACACCATCGTCAGCCTGAGCAAGCGCCGTGGCTTTGTCTATCCGTGCAGCGAGATCTACGGCGGCCAGCGTGCCGCCTGGGACTACGGACCGCTCGGCGTGGAGCTGAAGGAGAACATCAAGCGCCAGTGGTGGCGTTCCATGGTCACCTCGCGTGACGACGTCGTGGGACTCGACTCGTCCGTGATCCTCGCCCGCGAGGTCTGGGAGGCGTCCGGCCACGTCGCCACCTTCACCGACCCGCTGACCGAGTGCACCTCCTGCCACAAGCGGTTCCGCGCGGACCACCTGGAAGAGGCCTACGAGGCCAAGCACGGCAAGCTGCCCGAGAACGGCATGGCCGACCTCAACTGCCCGCACTGCGGCAACAAGGGCAGCTTCACCGAGCCCAAGCAGTTCTCCGGCCTGCTCTCCACCCACCTCGGCCCGACCCAGGACTCCGGCTCGGTCGCGTACCTGCGCCCCGAGACCGCCCAGGGCATCTTCACCAACTTCCTCGCCGTGCAGCAGACCTCGCGCCGCAAGCCGCCGTTCGGCATCGCGCAGCTCGGCAAGTCGTTCCGGAACGAGATCACGCCGGGCAACTTCATCTTCCGCACCCGTGAGTTCGAGCAGATGGAGATGGAGTTCTTCGTCAAGCCGGGCGAGGACGAGCAGTGGCACGAGTACTGGATGGAGCAGCGCTACAACTGGTACCGGGAGCTCGGCATCCAGGAGAACAACATCCGCTGGTACGAGCACCCGAAGGAGAAGCTCTCCCACTACTCGAAGCGCACCGCCGACATCGAGTACCGCTTCAGCTTCGGCGGCTCCGAGTGGGGTGAGCTGGAGGGCGTGGCCAACCGCACGGACTACGACCTCAAGGCGCACTCCGCGGCGTCCGGCCAGGACCTGTCGTACTTCGACCAGGAGGCCGGCGAGCGCTGGACCCCGTACGTCATCGAGCCGGCGGCGGGCGTCGGCCGCGCCATGCTGGCCTTCATGCTCGACGCGTACATCGAGGACGAGGCGCCCAACGCCAAGGGCAAGCTGGAGAAGCGCACCGTGATGCGGCTCGACCCGCGGCTCTCCCCGGTCAAGGTCGCGGTGCTGCCGCTGTCCCGCAACCCGCAGCTCTCCCCGAAGGCCAAGGGTCTCGCGGCCGACCTGCGCAAGCACTGGAACATCGAGTTCGACGACGCGGGCGCCATCGGCCGCCGCTACCGCCGTCAGGACGAGATCGGCACGCCCTTCTGCGTCACCGTCGACTTCGACACCCTCGACGACAACGCGGTGACCGTGCGCGAACGCGACACGATGAAGCAGGAGCGGGTCTCCCTCGACCAGATCCAGTCGTACCTGGGCGGTCGACTGATCGGCTGCTGACCAGCGAGTACGGCAGGACGCACAGCACGAGGACGGGCTCCGGCGCCGCGGATAGAATGCCGCGGCGCCGGAGCCCGTCGTCGGCTTGGCAGGTTCGGTTCGGCAGGGGTTCGGCAGGAACGGGGGTTCACCAACCATGCGCAGCGTGACGCACCACATCACCGCCACCAGCGAGGACGGCACCGTCTTCGAGGTCAGCTATGGCTACGGCCGGGGGCAGCGGCGGCTCCTCGGCTGCCTGCACTGTGACTGGCAGGAACAGATCACCTACGGCGGCGCCCGCCACAAGGGCCTCGACCACCTCGCCCAGGCCCACGGCGCCCTGGGCTCCCCCCGCATGACAGCCGACGCGGCAGCCCGCCGCCAAGCCCTCCTGATCATGCTCGCCTGCTTCGCGGTGGCCGCGGCCATCCTGTGGTGGGCAGCCTCCCAGGCCTGACGCGGGGGGCCTCGCGCTCCCTACGCCCGCAGGCCGTTCAGGAGGAGTTCGAAGAGGTCCGCGAAGGCCAGTTCGGCGCCTGGGTCCGACCATTCCTGTGCGTAGACCGGGTCGTGGAAGTGGGCTGTCGCGGACCAGAGGGACTGGGCTGTTCTGCGGGCGTCGGGGGTGGTGAACTCGCCGTTCGCGAGGCCGGTTTCGACGATTTTGGTGAGGTGGCCGACCATCGTCTCGATGTGGCGGGCGACGGTGGTGCTGTTCTCGGCGGCCAGGGAGAGGTAGGTGGCGAACAGCTCCGGGTCGTCGCCCGCCTTGCGGCGTTTGGCGGCGAAGAGGGTGGCCAGCCACTCGCGCAGGCGGTCGGCGGCCGGGCCCTTGGCGCGGGCGATGGCGGACAGTTCGTCCTGGGCCTGGTCGAGCCAGCGTTCGGTGACCGCCTCGCGCAGGGCCGCCTTGGTGCGGAAGTGGCGGTAGACACTGCCGTGGCTGACCCCAAGCGCGCGGGCGACGTCCACGACCGTGGCCTTGGCCGGGCCGTAGCGGCGCAGGACGTCCTCGGTGGCTTCGAGGACGCGGTCGGGGGTCAGGGGCGTCTCGGGCGGCGGCATCGGGTCCCTTACTTGTTCTCGCTGTCGAGGTGGGCCATCTGGGCCTGCGCATAGCGGTCGCCCGCGGCGGCGTCGGCCGGAACGGCCTCCTCGATCGCGGCCAGGTCGTCGGCGTCGAGCGTAGCGTCCAGGGAGCCGAGGGCTTCGTTCAGCTGCGCACGTGTGCGGGAGCCGATCAGCGGGACGATGGCCGTGGCGTGCCTGGGGCCCTGGGCGAGCACCCAGGCGATGGCGGTCTGCGCGACGCTGATGCCCTTGTCGTCGGCGACCTTGCGCAGGGCCTCGACCAGGGTGAGGTTGCGGTCGATGTTCTCGCCGCCGAAGCGCGGGCTGAAGCTGCGGAAGTCGGTGTCGGCGAGCTTGCGGTCCCGGCTCCAGTGGCCGCTGATCAGCCCGCGGGAGAGCACGCCGTACGCGGTGATGCCGACGCCCAGCTCACGGCAGACCGGCAGGATCTCGTCCTCGATGCCGCGCGAGATCAGGGAGTACTCGATCTGCAGATCGCAGATCGGGGCGGTGGCGGCGGCCCGGCGAATGGTCTCCGCGCCCGCCTCCGAGAGTCCGATGTGCCGTACGTACCCGGCCTCGACCAGCTCGGCGATGGCGCCCACGGTCTCCTCGATCGGGACGTCGGGGTCGACGCGGGCGATGCGGTAGACGTCGATGTGGTCGGCGCCGAGGCGCTGGAGGGAGTAGGCGGCGAAGTTCTTGATGGCGGCCGGGCGGCCGTCATAGCCGGACCAGGTGCCGTCGGGGCCGCGCAGTGCGCCGAACTTCACGCTGAGCAGGGCGTTTTCGCGGTGGGCTGCGGGGGCGGTGCGCAGGGCCTCGTTGATGAGCAGTTCGTTGTGGCCCATGGCGTAGAAGTCGCCGGTGTCCAGCAGGGTGATCCCGGCGTCGAGCGCGGCGTGGATGGTGGCGAGGGACTCGGCGCGGTCGGCGGGGCCGTACAGGGCGGACATGCCCATGCATCCGAGACCGAGTGCGGAAACCTGGGGACCGGTGGTGCCGAGTTGGCGCAGCTGCATGGGAGTGCTCCTCGCGGGGACTCGGGGGACGTCGGAGGGACGTCGGGTAACGGGTATGGGTTGACGAGCGTGGCAGATGCGATGACAGATTTCAATATCTGTCATCGCATAGCTGTCACCGCATACCTGTTACTGCATACCTGTCATCCCCACAGCCCCCGCTCCCGGCCCCCGCTCACGCCACCGCGCGCGGCAGCCGCAGGCTCAGCGCCACCGTCAGCGCGACCGCCGCGAGCTGCGCCGCGAGCGTGATCACCAGCGCGTCGCCCATGCCCATCGACGGCGCCAGCGCGAGGAACAGCGTGCCGAGCGTGGCCACGCCCAGCGCCAGCGAGGACTGCTGGGTCGTGACCAGTACGCCGCTGCCCACCCCGGCCCGCTCGGTCGGCACCTCGGACAGCACGATCCGGATCAGCACCGGCAGCTGCAGCCCCTGCCCGAGACCGGCCAGCGCGACCCCCGGCAGCAGTCCGGCCAGGGACAGGTCCGGCCAGTCGCGCGCCACGGCCAGCATCAGCAGCCCGAGGCCCGCCGCCTGGAGCAGTCCGCCGGTGGTCACCACGCGGCTGCCGTACCGGCCGACCAGGCGCGGCCCCATGAGCGAGGCCACGAAGAACGTGATAGCCATCGGCGCCAGCGCCATACCGGCCGCGACCGGCCCGTACCGCAGACCCTGCTGCAGCGCGACCGCGATGACGAACATGAAGCCGCCGAAGCCGATCGAGAACGGCACCAGGATCGGCAGGCCGCGCCGCAGCGCGCGCAGCGCGAACAGGCTCGGCGGCAGCAGGGGAGTGGTCCCGGCCCGGTCGGCGCGGCGCTCGATCACGTAGAACGCGGTCGCCACGAAGGGGAAAGCGCCCAGCAGCAGCCAGGTCCACAGCGGCCAGCCCGCCGCCCGGCCCTCGGTCAGCGGCACCATCAGCGTGATCAGCGAGACGCCCAGCAGCACCGTGCCCGGCACGTCCACCGGCGCGGGCCGGTCCGAGCGGGTCTCGGGCACCGTACGCACCGCCAGCACCAGGCCGATCAGCGCGACCGGGACGTTGACCAGGAAGACCGCGCGCCACCCGGTGCCCGCGATGTCCGCGGCCACCAGCAGCCCGCCCAGGATCTGCCCCGCCACCATGGCGAGACCGGCCGTCGCGCCGTACATGCTGAGCGCGCGGGCGCGGCGCGAGCCGGTGGTGGTGGCGTGAATGGTGGCGAGCACCTGCGGCAGCATCAGCGCCGCCGCCGCGCCCTGCGCGACGCGCGCCGCGACCAGGGTCCAGGCGTCCGGGGCGAGCCCGCAGGCCAGCGAGGTGAGCCCGAAGGCCGCCATTCCGGCGAGGAAGAGGCGGCGCCGTCCGAAGGTGTCGCCCAGTCGTCCGCCGAGGACCAGCAGCACCGCGTAGGCCACGCCGTACCCAGCGACGATCAGCTCCAGGACGGCCGGGCCCGCGGCCAGATCGCGGTCCATGGTGGGCAGGGCCACGTTGACGATGAAGAAGTCGATCAGGGGTAGGGCCGCCCCGAGCAGCAGGGTGAACAGCCCCGGGCCGCTCAGCTGGCCGGGCTCGCCGGGCGTCGCCGCGACGGCGCCCCGGGCCGCCGGGGCGAGGGTTCTGGTGGGGATTTCGGTATCGGTCACGCTTCAGACGATCCCGCCACACTCAGACGGGTACCAGAGTCTCTTTATCCTGGTACAAGAACTACCTGGCAACCGCCTGAGCCCATGGGGCACTCTGGAGCCATGACCATCACGGTGCAGACTGCCACAGGTGATATCCGACGGACCGAGCTGGCGGCCTTTCTGCGCAGCCGCCGCGAGCGGATCACCCCCGAGCAGGTTGGGCTGCCCCGAGGCCGCCGCCGGCGGACCCCCGGACTGCGCCGCGAGGAGGTCGCCCAGCTCTCCACGGTGGGCGTCACCTGGTACACCTGGCTGGAGCAGGCCCGGGACATCCACGTCTCGGCGCAGGTGCTCGACGCCATCGCCCGCGCGCTGCTCCTGGACCGCAGCGAGCGCGCCCACCTCTTCGTCCTCGCCGCGCAGGCCGATCCGAGCCCCGCGAACGAGTGCGCCGGGGTGCCGCAGTCGCTTCAGGTGATGCTGGAGCAGCTGGAGCCGTTCCCGGCGTGCGTGCAGAACGCCCGGTTCGACCTCCTCGCGTACAACCGCTCCTACCGGCTGCTGATGTGCGACCTGGACGCGCTGCCGCCGGAGGACCGCAATTGCATGTGGCTGGCCTTCACCAACGACGAGTGGCGGGCGAGCCTGGTCGAGCGGGAGGAGACGATCAGCCTGATGGCCGCCAAGTTCCGTTCCGCGATGGCCGAACATGTCGCCGAACCCGCGTGGAAGGCGCTGCTGAGGCGGCTGGAGGAGGCCTCACCGGAGTTCCGGGAGATCTGGGCGCGCCATGAGGTGGTGCGGCCCGGCGACCGGATCAAGATCTTCCGGCAGTCGAGCGTGGGCGTCGTGCGGCTGACCTCGACCAGCCTGTGGACCGGCCCCAACGCCGGGCCCAAGCTGCTCACGTACACCCCGGCGGACGAGGAGTCCCGTGAGCGCCTGGACCGGCTTCACGCCCTCGCGCTGGAATTGGCCGAGGTCTGACCCGTCGGCCCGCCCTCCTCGAACAGCGCGGCGGCGCGCTTCGTCGTGGCCAGCGCCCAGCGGCCGGTGGTCAGCGCGCCCAGCAGCAGGATGACGGCACCGCAGCCCGCGATGATCCACCAGGCGGGCCGGGCGGAGTCCACGAACGCGGCCGCGGCCGCGGCCGAGGCCTTGTGGCCCGGCTCCGCGCCCGCCACCCCGGCCGCCGCGCCCGCGGCCAGCACGGCGCCGATCACCGCGACCCCCAGCGACTGGCCCACCTGGCGGCTGGTGGAGGCGACGGCGGAGGCGACCCCGGCCTGCGAACGGGGCATCCCGGAGACCGCCGTATTGGTGATGGGCGCGTTGACCAGGCCGAATCCGATACCGAACAGCACATAGCCGATCAGCAGCAGCACATTGGTGGACTGGGCGTCGAAGACCGCGAACAGCACCCCGCTGGCCGCCATCGTCACCCCGGCCAGCAGCAGCGGCAGCCGGGGCCCGCCGTGGCCCACCAGCCGACCGGACAGCGGCGCGCAGATGAAGCACATGAACGCCATCGGCAGCATCCACAGCCCGGCATGCAGGGCGTCGAGCCCGCGCACGTCCTGCAGATAGAGCGTGTTCAGGAAGAGGAAGCCGCCGAGCGCCGCGAACGCGCTCACCGCGATGACCGTCGCCCCGCTGAAGGGGGCGCTGTGGAAGAAGCGCACATCGATGAGCGGCTCGGCGCGCCGCCGCTCGTAGCGGATCAGCGCGACCAGCCCGATGACGGCGACCGTCGCGCAGGTGGTGATCAGCGGCGAGGCCCAGCCGTGCCCCGGCGCCTCGATGATGGCGTACGTCAGACAGCCGAGGACGGCGATGACCAGCAGCTGGCCGATGGGATCGGGCCTGCGGGGCTTCGGAGCCCGCGACTCCGGTACGAAGCGGGCGGTCAGTGCCATCGCCGCGAGCCCGACCGGAAGGTTTATCCAGAAGATCGAGCGCCAGCCGATCGACTCCACCAGCACCCCGCCGACGATCGGTCCGGCCGCCATGCTGATGCCGACGACACCGCCCCACACCCCGATCGCCCGGGCCCGCTCCCGGGGCTCGGTGAAGGTGTTGGTGATGATCGACATGGCCACCGGGTTGAGCATCGAACCGCCGATGGCCTGCACCATACGGAAGCCGACCAGCGCCCCCAGATTGGGCGCCAGGCTGCACAGCGCCGAGCCGAGGGTGAAGATCACCAGCCCGGTCTGGAAGACGCGCTTGCGCCCGATCCGGTCGGCCGTCGACCCGGCGAGCATCAGCAGCGCCGCCAGGACGAGGGTGTACGCGTCGATCGTCCACTGCATCCCGGAGACGGAGGCGTTCAGATCGCTGCGCATCGAGGGCAGGGCGACGTTCAGCACGGTGTTGTCGAGGCTGACGAGCAGCAGGCTCATGCAGCAGATCGCCAGCACGAGCATGCGCCGCCGAGGGCTTAGCTCAGGCATGGTTGAACGCTACAACGATGTCGGGGGAACGGCCGTATGAACCGCCCGGCCGATTCCCCGCGCGGGTGCGGGACAATGAGAGGTCCGGTCCGTACGACGCCACGTACCACGACGCGTACGACGGCCCGGTACGGCCACCCATACGAACGTCCTACCCGCACCGCGAGGAAGCTCACCCCATGACCCAGACACAGCTGCAGATCGGCCCGCACACGGTCCAGCCACCGGTCGTCCTCGCGCCGATGGCCGGGATCACCAACGCGCCGTTCCGCACCCTGTGCCGGGAGTTCAGCGGCGGCAAGGGCCTCTTCGTCAGCGAGATGATCACGACCCGCGCGCTGGTCGAGCGGGACGCCAAGACCATGCGGCTGGTCCACTTCGACGGCACCGAGAAGCCGCGCTCCATCCAGCTGTACGGGGTCGACCCGGTGACCGTCGGCAAGGCCGTACGGATGATCGTGGACGAGGACCTGGCCGACCACATCGACCTCAACTTCGGCTGCCCGGTGCCCAAGGTGACCCGCAAGGGCGGCGGCTCGGCGCTCCCGTACAAGCGGAACCTGCTGCGCGCGATCCTGCGCGAGGCGGTGACGGGCGCCGGTTCGCTGCCGGTGACCATGAAGGTGCGCAAGGGCATCGACGACGATCACATCACCTATCTCGACGCGGGCCGGATCGCGGTCGAGGAGGGCGTCACCGCGATCGCCCTGCACGGCCGCACCGCCGCCCAGCACTACGGCGGCACGGCGGACTGGGACGCCATCGCGCGGCTCAAGGAGACCGTCCCGGAGATCCCGGTGCTCGGCAACGGCGACATCTGGTCCGCCGACGACGCGGTACGGATGATGAGCCGCACCGGGTGCGACGGCGTGGTCGTCGGGCGCGGCTGCCTGGGGCGGCCCTGGCTCTTCGGCGACCTGGTCGCGGCCTTCGAACCGGGCGGCGGGGCCGGTTCCGCCCGGCCCACCCTGAAGGAGGTCGCCGCCGTGATGCGCCGCCACGCCGAGCTGCTCGCGCAGTGGCTGGAGGACGAGGAGCGCGGCGTGATCGACTTCCGTAAGCACGTCGCCTGGTACACCAAGGGCTTCTCGGTCGGTTCCGAGATGCGCAAGCGGCTCGCGATCACCTCGTCCCTGGCCGAGCTGGACGAGCTGCTGGCCGGTCTCGACCTGGACCAGGAGTGGCCCCCCGGCGCCGACGGCCCCCGAGGCCGCACCTCCGGCCGCAACCGCGTGGTGCTCCCGGACGGCTGGCTGGCGGACCCGTACGACTGCGCGGGCGTGACGGCGGACGCGGAGCTGGACACCTCGGGCGGCTGACCTCGGTAGTTCGGGGGTCACATGGGGTCATCACCGGTTAAAGTGATGGGCTCGTGGTCGCGGTGGGATCCGGACGATCTGGGGGGATCGGTGACAAGCGTCGTCTTCGTCCACGGCACGGGGGTCCGGGCCGAATCGTACGAGAAGAGCATCGCGCGGGTCGTGAAGGGCCTCGGGCGGGCGAGAGCCGATATCCGCGTCGTCCGCTGCTTCTGGGGCGAGCGGCACGGGGCGTCGCTGGGGCTCGGCGGGGCGTCGGTCCCGGTGCGGACCAAGAGCCGTGGCGTCGGCGGTGACGCGCTGCTGGACGAGGACGATCCGCTGGCCGTCTGGGCGCTGCTGGAGGTGGATCCGCTCGCCGAGCTGCGGGAGTTCGCGGAGGTGGCGACGGCGCGGCGCGGCACAGGCGCGTCGCGGGCCGGTTTCGCCCCCGGCCGTCAGGACCCCTGGCAGACCGTGGCCGAGAAGGCACGCGGGCTGAGCCTTGCGGCGGTGACCGGCGGCGGAGGCAGCCTGGACGACCTGGCAGCCGACCTCGTGCCGCACCTCGGCCCGGCCGGTGGCCGCGTCGCCCAGGAGATCTCCCGCGCCCTGGGCGGCACTCCGTACGCCGACGGCATCGAGCCCATCGCGGCCCGCGCCGTGTACGCCCTGGCCGTCCAGCGGGCCGAGGGGCCGCACGGCGACGATGAGCCGCTCGCCGTGGACGGCGCCGACCGGGACACCGTCGTCGGCGCGCTCACCGGTCAGCTGGGCGGCACCGGCCGGGACGGATTCGCCGTCCGCGCCGCGAAGGGCGTCGCCGTACGGGCGCTCAACTCCTACCTCTCGCCGCTGTCTTCGCTGGCCCACACCTTCCGTGGCGGGATCACCGAGAAGTCCGTCCCGGCCAGTGGCGACATCCTCCGCTACCAGGTGCGCGGCGCCGGGGTGCGTACCGCGATCCGTACGGCGGTGCGCGAGGCGATCGCGTCAGGGGGCGGCCCGGTGGTGCTGCTCGCCCACAGCCTCGGCGGGATCGCCTGCGTCGATCTGCTCGCCGAACCCGATCCGCCCGAGGGCGTGGAGCTGCTGGTGACGGTCGGCTCGCAGGCGCCGTTCCTCTACGAGCTGGACGCGCTCACCGCGCTGCGCCGAGGCGAACCGCTGCCCGGCACCTTTCCCCGCTGGATCAACGTCTACGACGAGCAGGATCTGCTGGGCTTCGTCGGGGAGAAGGTCTTCCCCGACCGGGTCACCGATCTGCGCGTCAACACCCGCCAGCCCTTCCCGCGCGCCCACACCGCGTACTTCGCCCACCAGCGGCTGTACGAACTGCTGGCCCCGGAGCTGCCGAAGTGACAGCGGTGGAACACGACTGGCGCCGCACCCATGCCGTGATCGTGGCGGTCGAGCGGTACAACGGCAGCGAGGAGCTGAACCTCGACGGCCCGGTGCACGATGCCATCGGGATGCGGAACTGGCTCACCGGGAGGGGCGTACCGCCGGGGAACATCCAGTTACTGGCCTCGCCCATGGAGCGCAACCGGGAGGCCCTGGCGGCGGCGCACCCCGACTACCGCCCGGCGGAGCGCCGGGACGTGCGCGAGGTCTTCCGGGACGGGCTGCGCGAGATCGACGGCGACTGGCTGTGGATCTACTGGGCCGGGCACGGGGTGCAGGCACCGGGCGGCGGGTGGAGCCTGCTGTACCCCGAGACGTCCGACACCGACCTGCAGGGGCTGGACGCCGACAGCCTGCTCGACCTGGTGCGCACCGACCATCTGCCCTGGGACGGAGTGGACCGGGTCACCGTGATCGTCGACGCCTGTCGGCGCGCCCTTCCCCTCCACACTCATGAGCTGGCCGACACCCCGCAGCCGCTCACCAAGGCGCCCCAGATCAGATCCGATCGGCGGGTCTTCTGGATGCGCGCCTGCCAGGCCGGTGCCGTCGCCATGGAGCAGGAGGGAGCCGGGCGCTTCACCTCTGCTCTGCTGCGGCAGCTCGAAGCGGCGGGCGGCGCCGGAGCGGCGCTGGATCTGGACCGGGTCGGGAAGGGCGTACGGGACGACTTCGCCCAGCGACCCGCGACCGGGAGCGGCCGACAGTACCCGACGATGCATGTCATCGACTGGGACCAGCAAGAGCGGACGGACCGGCTCGGCCCACCCGCCCCGCCCCTGGATCCGGAGAAGCGGCGGTTCCGGGAGATGGTGGTACTGGAGGCGGCGGGGCTGCTCGGGGCGGATCCCGCCGGGTCGGCGGCGAGGGTCGCCGCCCGGCTGTGCGAGCAGTTCACCACCGGCCCGCCCACCATGACTCCTCTCCCGGCCGGGGAACTGGTCGACTGGGCCCTGGACAACCCGCACGGCACCGTCACCCTCCTGGCCGAGCTGAGCGCACCCGTCCCGGTCCGCGCGGAGATCCGCAAGGCGTGCCACGTCCTCCAGAACCAGTGGCTGACCCGTGCCGAGTACGTGGAGCTGGTCGCGCTGCTGGGGCGGCTGGACGAGCGGGGCCGGTACGACGCCGCCGAGGAGGCCCGCGCGCTGTTCGGCCTCGTCGATCTGGCGTTCCACGATCCGGCCGCGCTCGCCGACGCGCTGGAGGAGCTGCTCCCCAAACCGGACCAGCTCCCTCAACTGCTCAGGGTCGTGGAGCGCTTCGCGGCCGTCGACGGCGGGGCGGTCGCCGCCGATCTGCGTGCCTGGTCGCTGCGGTGCGCCGAACGGCTGGGCATGAAGGGCCAGTTGAAGGAGCGGCGCGGCGAGGCCGAGGAGTACGCCGAAGGCGTCGAGGCGGCCGGTCCCGCCCAGGAGCAGCGCGTTCAGATCAGGCTCCACCCCTCCAACGGGCCCGGGCGCGCGTACGAGGTGTGGACGCGGCGCGGCGAGGACGTCAACTCCCTGGCCAAGGTGGACACCCCCGCTTCCCTGGAGGAGATACGGGACGGCCTGGAAGCCGTGCTGAGCGCCCAGCCCTACACCCCGGACACTCTGGTGGAATTCTTCGTTCCCTCCACCGACCTCGAACTGGCCGTGCACCGCTGGCAGTTCGCGCGCCCCGTCAAGCGGCATCTGGGCACCGACTACCCGGTCGTCATGCGCTGCACCGAATTCCGTGAACCCCAGCGCCACGATCTGTGGAAGGGCCGCTGGAAGCGGGTCGGCACCGCCGCCACCAGGGATCTGCGCTGGCTGCCGGGCGACATGGACTGCGGTGAGGTGTACGCCGTCGTCCAGCAGACCGTGGACGCTCCCGGCGCGATGACGGCCACCCCCTCGCGGGCCCGGGCGGACCTCTTCAACGTCTGTCTGTTCGGCGGGGTGCCCGTCCTCATCTGGCACGGCGAGGCGGAACCGGCCATAGCGGAGGACGAGATACGCAAGCTGCTCGGCGAGGAGAGACCGCTGCGCTCCCTTCCCCAGCGGCTGCGTGAACTCCGGTCCGACAGCGACCCCTACCGGAGCCACCACGGCAGGCACATGTCCCTCCTGTGGGACGATCCGCACCACCCGCTCCCCGACCAACTCGACCTGTCCGCACCCTGAGGAGAGACGAAGAATATGGCACAGGACTGGAGGCTCTTCCAGGGCGGCGACACCGAGCCCCACGACGTGGAGACCTGGCCCACCGCCCCGCCGTGGCGGCGCTTCGGCGACGGCGCGCGGCGCCGGGACGAGGGGCGGGGCCGGGACGAGGGGCGGGGGCTGCCGTATCTGATCACCGACGAGGACCGCGACGTCGTCAACATGGCGCTGCATCTGCACCGCCCACTGCTGGTCACCGGCCGCCCCGGCACCGGCAAGTCGACCCTGGCGCACGCCATCGCCCGCGAACTGAAGCTGGGCGAGGTGCTGCACTGGCCGGTCAACAGCCGCTCCACGCTCACCGAGGGCCTCTACTCGTACGACGCGGTGGGCCGACTGCGCGAAGTCTCCCTCAAACGGCGCGCCGACGAGAGCGCCGGAGCCGAGCCGGACATCGGCGACTATCTGCGGCTCGGCGCGCTCGGCACCGCGCTCCTGCCGACCGACACACCGCGTGTTCTGCTCGTGGACGAGCTGGACAAGGGCGATGTCGACCTGCCCAACGACCTCCTCACGGTCTTCGAGGAGGGCGAGTTCGAGATCCCGGAGCTGGCCCGTCTGGGGGAGGAGAAGACGGTCTATGTGCAGACCGCCGGTTCCCGGGCGAAGGTGGGGATCACCAGCGGCTGGGTCAGCTGCCGCGTCTTCCCCGTCGTCGTCATCACCAGCAACGGTGAGCGTGAGTTCCCTCCGGCGTTTCTGCGCCGCTGTGTACGGCTCGACCTCAAGCAGCCCGATGAGCGGCAGCTCCAGCAGATCGTCACCATGCATCTGGGCGAGGAGGTCGGCGCGCGGGCACGGGAGCTGATCGCCGACTTCGTGGCCCGGCGGAACGAACGAGAGCTGGCCACCGACCAACTCCTCAACGCGGTCCGCCTGCGTTCCTCCGGGGTGCGGGTCGATCAGGACGTCCTCGACAAGCTGTTCCGCTCGCTGAACGAAGTCGACGCGTAATGATCGAGCGGCTGTGCGCCCTGTTGGAGGACGCGGGGGTCGACCTCTCCCAGGAGGAGCTGTGCGACGTCCTGTGGTTCGCCGCGACCACGGCCCCGGCGCGGGGCGAAGGGGACGGCGAGGAGCGGACGCCGCCCCCGGGCACGACCGGCCCCGCCCCCGGCGCGGCCGACGGCGACGACGAGGGGGAGGGCGCCCGGCGCCCGCCCGCCGGGGCGCACACCGCGGATGAACCCGTGCCCGGCCCCCTCGCCCCCGCCGGGTTCTACGCCGCGGGCGCCGCCCGTTCCACCGCGGCCCGCCCGGCGCGCGGCGTCGGCGTCCGGGGCGTACGGGCGCTGCCCGCGGCGCGCGGGCTGTCCCGCGCGCTGCGACCGCTGCGGCGGAGCGTGCCGTCGCGCACGTCCTTCCGCGTCGACGAGGCCGCCACCGCCGAGTGGATCGCCGAAACCGGTCTGCCGGACGTGGTGCTGCGCCCCCGCCCGGAGCGCTGGCTGAGCGTCGCGCTCATCGTGGACGACGGCCCGTCGATGGTCCTGTGGCAGCAGCTCGCCGCCGAGGTGCGCGGACTGCTGGAGCGGCAGGGCGCCTTCCGCTCCGTACGGACCTACGGGCTGGACAGCGCTCAGGACGCCCGACCGGCGCCCGGGCACGAACCCCAACCGCTGCTCACGGCCCGCCCCTACGCCCCCGGCGCCCCGCGCCGCACCGCGCGCCAGCTGACCGACATCTCCGGCCGCACCGTGATGCTGGTCCTCTCGGACGGAGTGGGCCCGGGGTGGCGCAGCGGCGCGATTTCCGCGTCTGCTGCGCCGCTGGGCCCGCCACTCGCCGGTGGCGGTCCTCCAACCGCTGCCCGCGCGGATGTGGCCGGAGCGCGGAATGCCCACGCAGCGGCTGCTGGTCGACGGCGGTGGCCGGGAGGGCGCGCCGTGCCGTGCGCTGTCCGTGCGCCACCCGGTGCTTCCGCGCGGCCTGGTGTCGTACGACGGCAAGACCCCGGTACCCGTGCTGGAGCTGGCCGAGGGCGAGCTGGGCGCCTGGGCGGCGCTCACCGGCACCGGCACCGGCACCGGCGGCGGTGGCGCGGCGCTGCCGGTGATGCTGCTGGACGGGGCGGAGAAGCCGGTGGCCGCGCAGGCCACCGCCCATGTCCCCGAGCCGACGGCCGAGGAGCGGCTGCGCCGCTTCCGGGGCGCCGCCTCGCCCGAGGCCCAGCGGCTGGCCGGGGCGCTGGCCACCGTCCATCCGCTGACGCTGCCGGTGATGCGGCTGATCCACCAGGCGGGCGCGGGCCGTGGGGAGCGCTTCCACCCGGCGCAGCTGGCCGAGGTGTTCCTCGGCGGGCTGCTGCGGAGGCGGGAGGGCGGCGCGGAGGAGTACGCGTTCCACCCGGGGGTCGCGGATCTCCTGCTGGACGCGGTCCGGACCTCGGACGCGCTGGAAACGGCGGCGCAGGTCACCGAGTTCCTGCTGCGCCGCCAGGGCAGCGGCCCCGAGTTCCGCGCCCGGCTCTCCGGCGACCACGGCGACTCCCGCGTCGCCGACGAGGCCCGCCCCTTCGCGGCGGCCTCCCCGGAGCTGCTGCAGCGGCTGGGGCTGCGGGACGAGGAGCCGTACGAGAGCCCGGAGCCGCCGCAGCCCCCGTCCCCGCCCGAGCCGACGCTCCCGGTCCCCGATCTCACCGTTCGCTCCCATGTGTCGGAGCGCGTCCAGCCGCCGTTCCTCGCCCTGGTGCGCCGGATCGCGGCCGACGAGAGGATGACGGTGCCGGTGGGCGTATGGGTCGACCGATTGCTGGCGGAGGCGGAGGACCAGGACGAGAAGTGCGGCTGGCGCGGGGTCCGGCGACTGCCCGGGCTGGTCGAGGCGCTGGTCGAGGGCGGATGGCGGGACTACGCGGACGAGCTGCGCGGCACGATCCTGGAACAGCTTCCCGAGGTGTCGGGCGGGGAAGAGCTGGAGTCGCGCACCCTGCGTGGTTATCTGGCCCTCGCGCTGAACAAGCTGGGCGAGCACGAGGAGGCCGAGCGCCATCTGAGCGCGGTGGTCGAGATCTCGGGCCGGGTGCACGGCAGGGACCACGAGTACACGCTGAACGCCCGCGGCCACCTGGCCAACCTGCTCGAATACGCCGGGCGGAAGCAGGAGGCGGAGGAGGAGCGCCGCACGCTCATCGACGCGTATCTCGGCCAGCCGGATGACCCGCACGGGCTTGTCGCGGATCTCCGGGTGAGCCGTGGCCGCATGCTGATGGCGCTGGGGCGCCCGGAGGAGGCCGAGCGGGAGTTCCGCGTCGCACAGGAGGAGTTGGGGGAACTCAAGGGCTGGGCGCACCAGGACACGGTCAATGCCAGGGTGTGGCTGTCCGACGCGCTGGCGCAGCTCGGACGGTATGACGAGGCGGAGTTGGAGAGCCGGGCGGCCGTCGCGGACTGCGGGCCTTCGGAAGAGGGGGGTCTGCCCGCGTGGGCCACCGCCGTCTTCAGGCTGGCGCATCTCCTGGGAGAGCGGGGCCGGGAGGAGGAGGCCGAGGAGCTGTGGCGGGAGGCGGCCGACCGGTTGGGGGACGGACTCGGTACGGAGCACCAGCGGACCCTGAGCGCGGCGCACTGGCACATCACCGTGCTGCGCGATCTGGAACGCTACGAAGAGGCTCAGACCGAGGTCGCGGCGCTGATCGACGTGTCGGACCGGGCCCGTGGGGAGCGGCACGTCAATTCCTTCGAGGCACGCCGTCTGCGGGCGATGCTCCTGGCCGATCAGGGCAGATCCGAGGAGTCGGAAGCGGCGTTCCGGGGCCTTCTGGCGATGCAGACCGACGTGCTGGGCGGGGAGCATTTCAGCACCCTGACCACGCGGCACGGCCTGGGGGTCTGCCTGGCCGAGGCCAAGCGATATGAGGAGGCGCTGGCGGAGTTCACCGCGGTGCTGCGCGACCGGACCGACACTCTGGGAGCCGAAGCGGCGGTGACGCTCGTGACCCGGTACTGCCGCGCGAACGCGTTGAGCGACCTCGGCCGACTGGAGGAGGCCGAGGCCGAGTACCGCGCGATCATGGGGGCGGAGGCGCGGGTGCGGGGGCCGGACGACCCCGGCACGCTGCTGACCCATCGGATGCTGGCCGACCTGCTGCGGACCCAGGAGCGCTACGGAGAAGCCGAGGCGGAGTACCGGCATGTGGCCGAGGGGCGGGCGCGGGTCCTGGGGCCCGAGGCCGAGGACACGCTGTCGGCCCGGCACAGCCTCGGCAATGTGCTGGGCAAGCTGGGCCGCTACGCGGAGGCGGAAGCGGAGAACCGCGCGACGGCCGAGCTGCGGACGCGTGCCCTCGGGGCCGAGAGTTCTGCCACCTTGTGGACCCGCCACAACCTGGGCACCGCGCTCAAGGGGCTCGGTCGGCTCGACGAGGCCGAGGCCGAGTGGCGGGCGGTGCTGGAGGTGAGCGAGCGGGTGCTGGGCGACGACCACAGATGCACCCGGATGACCCGCGCGGCGCTCGCCCGGCTCCGGGCGGCCGATGACGATCAGGCGCCCTGATCCGCCGCCACCGCCACCGCCAGGTCCAGGGCCAGGGCCGCCGTCCAGCTGAAGTCCCGGGTGCCGCGCGCCTCCTCCGTGTACGGGTCGACGTACTCGGCGAACCCGGTCGCGGCGGCCGCCTCCAGGGCGGCGTCCCGCAGCGCGTCCGCCTCGTCCGCCGCGCCGTGGAGCCGCAGGCCGCGCTCCAGCAGCCAGTTGACGTTGAACCAGGCGGGGCCGCGCCAGTAGCGGGACGGGTCGAAGGCGTG
This sequence comes from Streptomyces sp. NPDC059850, assembly GCF_042731515.1. NCBI lineage: Bacteria > Bacillati > Actinomycetota > Actinomycetes > Kitasatosporales > Streptomycetaceae > Streptomyces > Streptomyces sp. NPDC059850. The sequence goes on along the minus strand of NZ_JBHWJI010000001.1, from coordinate 255,950 downwards.
GCCGCGCAGGTCGTAGCTGGGCACCAGGCGTACTGAGGTGCCCAGCCCGAAGTGCTCGCCCGCCGCCGTACGGAGCAGCGCGCCGACCGTGGCCCGGGGCAGCTCCGGGACGAGCAGCGGCAGCAGGCCCGCCGCGCTCCGCTCGGAGATCAGGCCCCCGCCCACCACATCGCGGCACAGGAACAGCCCGGCGGCCGGGTCCCAGAGCCGGTCCAGCAGGGCGGCCGTCAGCCGGGCGGCCCGGGCGCGGTGCGGCCGCGGGTCCGCGCCGAGGTGCCGGGCGATCTCGGCCAGGGCGTGTTCGGAGGCGATGAGCAGGGCGTTGACGCCCGGGTCCTCGACGGCGAAGGCGTGGGCGCCGGGGCGGTCCTCGTAGCCCCCGTCCCGGTAGTCCGCCGCGAGCCGTACGTAGCGCCCGTAGTCCAGGTCCGTCGGACGGTCGGCGGCCGCGCCGTGGTCGAGGTCGGCACGGCGGAACGCGTCCGGCGGGACGGGCTCGACGCGGGCCAGCGGGGCGTCCCAGCAGGGGCTGTTGTCCATGCCGGGCTCCCAGGGATGGACCACCGACACCAGCCCGCCGCCGCCCAGATCGCGCCGGTCCGTCAGATAGCGGTGCCAGGCGGCGAGCCGGGGATACGTACGGGCCAGGAAGCCGGACCGCGCCGAGGCGCGCGGGTCGGCGCGGTGGACGAGCAGACAGGCGAGCGCGTGCACCGGGGGCTGGATGATCCCGGAGGTCGCGACGCCGGTGCCCTGTGCGTACGGGCGCCAGAAGTCCGGGCCCGGGAAGTAGGCGCCCGGCGGCACCGCCGGGTTGTACACGATGTGGGGGACGCGTCCATCGCCCCACTGGGCCCTGAGCAGGGTTTCCAGTTCCCGCTGGGCGCGGCGTACCGAAAGATGACGCGATCCGATCGCGATGAACGCCGAATCCCAGCTCCACTGGTGCGGATAGAGCGCGCGGGAGGGGACTGTGGAGGAGCCGGTCCAGTTCTCGTCGAGGACGCGCCGCGCGCCGGGCACCAGCTGCGTGAGCGCGGGCCGGGCGCTGGTCACGGGCCCTCCTCGTCATCGCCCATGCGGGCACGATACCGGGCCCGCGACGCCGCTCACCTGCGAATCGCTCATCTGAGCGATGCCCCTCTCGTCGCGTCCACGGAGTGAGACGAGGCACCCTGGAGGGGGGTGATTCTCGCCACTCTGATCACCCCCTCGCTCAGATGAGCGGGTGAATGGAGGTGGTCCGGCGGTCGTCCGCTGTGCTCACCTCCTCAATGCATGGCACTCAGTGCCACGCTCTCGATGTTCGAGCCCTCGAACCAGTGATAACGGAAAGTAGCGAATGGCCGCCGCCTCATATGCGTGGCGTGTGCATGCGTTCGACTCTTGAAGGAGTGACCCGCGCCACTCCCTCTCCCGGCGCACTTTCGAACACGTGGCAGGCGGGTGGTTACAGCCCGATGACGGTGGAGTGGACATACTCAGGAGCCTTCGATCTGGGTACGCTCCCCGCCGTCAGGGCAGCCGAGCCGAGGAGATCGAGTCCCGTGCCGGAAACACAAGATCAGCAGAAGTTCGTTTACGACTTCACCGAGGGCAACAAGGATCTCAAGGACCTCCTCGGCGGGAAGGGAGCGAACCTCGCCGAGATGACCAATCTCGGTCTCCCCGTGCCACCGGGATTCACCATCACCACCGAGGCCTGCAAGGTCTACCTCGACAGCGGTACCGAGCCCGCGGCCCTCCGCGACGAGGTGAGTGCGCACCTCGAAGCCCTTGAGGGGAAGATGGGCAAGAAGCTCGGCCAGGCCGACGACCCGCTCCTGGTATCCGTACGCTCCGGCGCGAAGTTCTCGATGCCCGGGATGATGGACACCGTCCTCAACATCGGCCTCTCCGACGAGTCCGTCGCCGGGCTCGCCGCGCAGGCGGGCGACGACCGGTTCGCCTGGGACTCCTACCGCCGCCTCATCCAGATGTTCGGCAAGACCGTGCTGGGCGTGAACGGCGACCTCTTCGAGGAGGCCATCGACGCGGCCAAGCAGGCCAAGGGCGTCACCGTCGACATCGACCTCGACGCCGCCGACCTCAAGAAGCTGGTCACCGAGTTCAAGGCGATCGTCTCCCAGGAGACCGGCCGCAGCTTCCCGCAGGAGCCGCGCGAGCAGATGGACCTCGCCGTACGGGCCGTCTTCGACTCCTGGAACGGCGACCGCGCCAAGCTCTACCGCCGCCAGGAGCGCATCCCGCACGACCTGGGCACCGCGGTCAACATCTGCTCCATGGTCTTCGGCAACCTCGGCCCCGACTCGGGCACCGGCGTCGCCTTCACTCGCGACCCGGCCAGCGGCCACCAGGGCGTCTACGGCGACTACCTGCAGAACGCGCAGGGCGAGGACGTCGTCGCGGGCATCCGCAACACCGTTCCGCTCGCCGACCTGGAGCAGATCGACAAGCGCTCGTACGACGAGCTGATGCAGATCATGGAAACGCTCGAAACGCACTACAAGGACCTGTGCGACATCGAGTTCACCATCGAGAGCGGCAAGCTGTGGATGCTGCAGACCCGGGTCGGCAAGCGCACCGCCGGTGCCGCCTTCCGGATCGCCACCCAGCTGGTCGACCAGGGCCTGATCGACGAGGCCGAGGCGCTGCGCCGGGTCAACGGCGCGCAGCTCGCGCAGCTGATGTTCCCGCGCTTCGACGAGGAGGCCGCGGCGGGCGACGCCGTACGGAAGATCGGGCGCGGCATCGCCGCCTCCCCGGGCGCCGCCGTCGGCAAGGCCGTCTTCGACTCGTACACGGCCGTCAAGTGGTCCCGCTCCGGTGAGAAGGTCATCCTCATCCGCCGCGAGACCAACCCCGACGACCTGGACGGCATGATCGCCGCCGAGGGCATCCTCACCTCGCGCGGCGGCAAGACCTCGCACGCCGCCGTCGTCGCCCGCGGCATGGGCAAGACCTGTGTGTGCGGCGCCGAGGACCTGGAGGTCGACACCAAGCGCCGCCGCATGATCGTGCCGAGCCCGGACGGCAAGGACGACCTGGTCATCGAGGAGGGCGACGTCGTCTCGATCGACGGCTCCTCCGGCAAGGTCTACCTCGGCGAGGTCCCGGTCGTCCCGTCCCCGGTGGTCGAGTACTTCGAGGGCCGGATGCACGCGGGCGCCGACGACGCCGACGAGCTGGTCGCCGCCGTGCACCGGATCATGGCGTACGCGGACCGGGTCCGCCGCCTGCGGGTCCGCGCGAACGCGGACAACGCCGAGGACGCCGCCCGCGCCCGCCGCTTCGGCGCGCAGGGCATCGGGCTGTGCCGCACCGAGCACATGTTCCTCGGCGAGCGCCGCGAGATGGTCGAGCGGCTGATCCTCGCCCACGGCGAGGAGGAGCGCGACGCCGCCCTCGGCGAGCTGCTGCCGCTCCAGAAAAAGGACTTCGTGGAGCTGTTCGAGGCGATGGACGGGCTGCCCGTCACCGTCCGGCTGCTCGACCCGCCGCTGCACGAGTTCCTGCCCGACATCACCGAGCTGTCGGTTCGCGTCGCGCTCGCCGAGTCCCGCAAGGACCACAACGAGAACGACCTCCGGCTCCTCCAGGCCGTCCACCGGCTGCACGAGCAGAACCCGATGCTGGGCCTGCGCGGCGTACGCCTCGGCCTCGTCATCCCCGGCCTGTTCGCCATGCAGGTCCGGGCCATCGCCGAGGCCGCCGCCGCCCGCCGCAACGCCAAGGGCGACCCGCGCGCCGAGATCATGATCCCGCTCGTCGGCACCGTCCAGGAGCTGGAGATCGTCCGCGAGGAGGCCGAGCAGATCATCGACGAGGTCGAGCGCGCCCACGGCGTGGACCTCAAGCTCTCCCTCGGCACCATGATCGAGCTGCCCCGGGCCGCACTGACCGCCGCTCAGATCGCCGAGTCCGCCGACTTCTTCTCCTTCGGCACCAACGACCTCACCCAGACCGTGTGGGGCTTCTCCCGCGACGACGTCGAGGCCAGCTTCTTCACCGCCTACCTGGAGAAGGGCATCTTCGGCGTCAGCCCCTTCGAGACCATCGACAAGGACGGCGTCGGCGCCCTGGTCCGCGACGCCGCCCGGGCCGGCCGGGCCACCCGCCCCGACCTCAAGCTCGGCGTCTGCGGCGAGCACGGCGGCGACCCGGAGTCCGTCCACTTCTTCCACGAGGTGGGCCTGGACTACGTCTCCTGCTCCCCGTTCCGCATCCCCGTAGCCCGCCTGGAGTCGGGCCGCGCGGCGGCCAACGGCCGCTGACGGCGGGCGCGGGCCGATAAGGCCACCGGGGCCCAGCCGGGACCACCCACCCTCACCCGGCACCCGGCCCCGGATCTCAAAGGGGGCGGCACCTTGTGCGGAGGTGCCGCCCCCTTCACTTGCGCCGGGGAGGCTCACCGGCTGCGGGAGACTCCCAGTTCGATGAGGTAGCGCTTGGTCACCTGGCCGCCGTAGCGGCCGTCGATCAGGTTCGCGACGCAGTCCAACAGGCCGTTTCTGGCGGGGTCCGGGAGGGCTCGGTGGCCGGAGTAGGTGCGCAGGAGGTCCAGGTAGGCCGATGTGGTGTACGTGAGGTCCTGCTCGTAGCGGCGGAAGGCCGTGGGGGCGAAGCGGCCGCTTCGGGCCACTTCCGCCGCGTGGTCCGAGCCGTCGATGTCGGCGGCTTCGGGAGGGCGCAGGCCGGGTGGGGTTTCCGGGTCGAAGCGTTCGTAGCAGCGCTGGACCTCGACGAAGAACTCCTCGGTGCCGCCCCGCACATGCTGGCTGCGGACCACGGCGAGCGCGCCGCCCGGGCGCAGGGCGTCGGCGGCCTTGGTGATGCGTACCGCCGGGTCGATCCAGTGGAACGCCGTCGCCGAGACGACCACGTCGAATGGCTCTTCCGGCAGCGGCCAGCTCTCGAACTCGGCCGTCACCACCTCCACCGCCGAGGCCCCGGCCAGGTTGCGGCGGGCGACGGCGGCCATGTGCGGACCCGCCTCGACGGCCGTGATCCGGCAGCCCCGCCCGGCCAGCGGGACCGTCGCCTGCCCGGTCCCGCAGCCCACCTCCAGGACGCGGCTGCCGGGGCCGGTGCTCGCGAGTTCCATGAGGTCGTCGTACAGCTCCGGCGGGTAGCCGGGGCGGGCCCGGTCGTACAGCTCCGCGTCCTCGTCGAACGTCCGGCTCAGGCGCGCGCGCCGGGACTCCTCGGGGCGGTCGTCGCGCCGGGCGGGCGTGGGGTTGTCGGGCATGGGGAGGAGGGTAGCCGCAGCATGCATGAAGGAACGGCTGAAGGGACGGCACCTTTGTGCGGAGGTGCCGCCCCCTCTCACTCCCCCCACGGGAGCCGTTGCCGCCCGGCATCGGATCGGGCGGCAACAAGTGCCCTGTCGCCGTCGCACACTCGTCACCCCCCACGGGAACGAGCAATACGGCCCAGAGCACCGCCTGTTGAATTACGGACTGACGTCGGGAGCGTTTCCCCGGCGCGTCCGGTTTTCCCGGAGAACAGCTTTCCTCTTGGACGGGGCGTAGCGCTCCCCCTTTCACATCTGGCCAAAAGGGCATGGTCACTGACCGTGCCACCGTGCATACTCAACGGTGGTCGGGGGGCCGGTCACCATGTCACTTGTGAGGGTCTGGTGCTACGTGTTCATTTCAGTGAACTCGATCTGGCCCGGCTGCGGATGGCAGTCCGCCCGGACGCGCTCTGGGAGACCGTTTTAAGTTTCCACCGGTTGCGGGAGAACCGGGCGGAGACCGTATACGGGGAATGGCGCTCGGAGGCGCGTAACCGACTCAACGGCGAAGGGCGGCTGCTGGCGCCGCTCATTCCCTCGCGGGGCTATTTCCCCGACTTCCTGACGCCCGCCGAAGGCGTAATCGGGTGCGACGCCGCCATGGACGCGCTGCACGCGACCCCCGCCGAGCGGCTGTACTCCGAAATCGACCGGCTGCCCTCGGCCCGGACCCTCCCGGGATGGATACGCGGCCTGGCCCAGGGCGAACGGCGGCCGCTGGACCGGCTGGTGGGCGTGCTGCGCTCCTATCACGAGGCCGCCGTCGCGCCGTACTGGCCGCATATCCAGGCCCGTATCGAGGCGGACCGGGCGGCCCGTGGCCGGGCGCTGCTCGACGGGGGCGCCGACGGGCTGCTGGCCTCGCTGCCGCCGACCATGCGCTGGCGGGCGCCCGTGCTGGAGGTGGACTATCCCGTCGACCGGGACCTGGAGCTGCGCGGGCGGGGGCTGTTGCTGCTGCCCTCGTTCTTCTGCCGCAGGACCCCGGTGACGTATCTCAACCCGGAGCTGACTCCGGTGCTGGTCTATCCCGTCGAGCACGCCCGCGGCGGGGCCCCGGCCCAGCCGCGGGCCGGTATCGTGCCCACGGTCGCCGCCCCCGCCGTGCCCGGCCGGGCCGGGTCGCTCGGCAAGCTCGTCGGGCACACCCGCTCGGCCGTGCTGCTGGAGGTCGGCGGCGGCTGTACGACGAGCGAACTCGCCCGCCGGGTCGGCGTATCGCTCGCCTCGGCCAGCCAGCACGCCAGCGTGCTGCGCGAGGCGGGGCTCGTCCACACGCTGCGCCAGGGCGGCGCCGTCCTGCACACCCTCACCCCGCTGGGCGCCGCCCTGCTGCGCGGCGGTGTCCCGGTGGCGCCGTCGCGAGGCGTGGGGCGTCAGTCGGGGCGTCAGTCGTCGATGCCGGAACGCTCGACGCCCGCGACGATGTAGCGCTGGAGGAAGAGAAAGACGACCAGCAGCGGCACGATCGACACCGCGGCCGCCACGAACAGCTCGTGGAGGTTGACGCTCTGGGCCGTGGTGAACGTCGACAGCGCGACCTGGACCGTCCACGCCTCCCGGTCCTGGCCGATGACCAGCGGCCACAGGAAGGCGTTCCAGGCGCCGATGAAGACGATCGTGCCGACCGCCGCGAAGACCGGCCGCGCGTTCGGCACCACGACCAGCCAGTACGTACGCCAGTAGCCGAGCCCGTCCACCCGCGCCGCGTCCTCCAGCTCCTTCGGGAAGCCCAGGAAGTACTGGCGGAAGATGAACGCCGCGACCGCGCTGAACAGCGTCGGGATGACCAGGCCGCGCAGCGTGGAGATCCAGCCCAGCGAGCTGACCAGCACGAAGCTCGGTACGAAGGTGACCGCGGCCGGGACCATGAGGGTGCCGAGGATGTAGTAGAAGACGGCGTCGGCGTGGCGGTACGGGATACGGGCCAGCCCGTACCCGGCGAGGGAGGCGAGCAGCACGGTGCCGAGGGTGGTGAGGACGGCGATCAGGGAGGAGTTGAGCAGCGCGTGGGCCATCGGCACGTTGGGGTCGTCGAACAGCTCGCTGACGTTCGACCAGTGCAGCTCGCCGGGGAAGAGCGTCCAGTCGGGCGAGGTGATGTCCGCCTCGCTGGACAGGCCGTTGCGTACGAGGAGGTAGAACGGGATCAGGAACAGCAGCGCCAGGGCGATCAGGAGAACCAGCCGGACCGCGCGTCCCGCGCTGACCAGGGCGTCCCGTACGTCACGCGGGTGTTGTTGGCGGGGGCGCATCAGCATCAGTCCTCCTTCCGGCCCAGGCCGAACCAGCGCGCCTGGATCACCGTCACCACCGCGATGATCAGCGCCAGGATCACCGCGCCCGCGCTGCCGAGGCCCAGGTTCTGCCCCTGCCCGAGCGCCGTGTAGTAGAGGTAGACCAGCGGCGGGCGGGCGTACGGCGGATAGCCGCGCGAGTCGGCCAGCAGGTTGTAGAACTCGTCGAACGCCTGGAACGCGTTGATCACCAGCAGCAGCACCACCGCGACCGATGTCGCCCGCAGCTGCGGAAACGTGATGTGCCGGAACACCTGCCACCCCGGCCGCGCCCCGTCCACGGCGGCCGCCTCGTACAGGCGTGGCGAGACGCGCTGCAGCCCGGCCAGGAACAGCACCATGTAGAAGCCCGCCTGGAGCCACAGCCGCACGGTGACGATCACCAGCCAGTACCAGGGCGGCTCTGTGGTCGACAGCCAGGCGATCTGATCGGCGCCGAACCAGCCGAGGACGGTGTTGGCCAGCCCGAACCGCACCCCGTTGAAGATCGACATCTTCCAGATCAGCGCCGCCACGACATAACTGCACGCCACGGGAAGGAAGAACACCGACCGGAAGAACGCCTGCGCGCGGGGCAGCCGGTTCACCATCAGCGCGAGGGAGAGCGAGAGGACGTACGTCGCCGGGACGATGAAGGCCGTGAAGACGAGGAACGTCACCAGGCTGCCGGTGAACGCGTCGTCGCGCAGCATCGCCGTGTAGTTGTCGAACCCGACGAAGCGGGTCGGCGAGACCGTGTTGTGCGCGTCGAAGAAGCTGAGGTAGGCGCTCCAGGCGAGCGGGACGTAGGTGAAGAGGGTCAGACCGAGGGCGAAGGGACCGACGAAGATCCAGAACCAGAGCGTGCGGTTACGGCGACCCGTCAGCTTGCCCGGCATCACCGCTTCTTCTGTACGCGGCGCAGTTCTGCGGTGGTCTTACGGACCACCGTCCGCAGCTCGCTCTCCGGGTTCGCGCCGCCCTTGATGACGCGGCTCAGCGCGTCCTGGTACGCCACCTTGCTGGCCGGTGTCCACAGCAGCGGCTCGGCGTGGCCGTGCTCGGTGGAGAACCGCACCGCTTCGCCCGCCGCGCCCTGCCGCAGCTTGGCGGCGTTCTGCGCGAGCGAGATGCGGGCCGGGATGTGGAAGCCGTAGGTGAGCGCGAAGTCCTCCTGATACTCCGTCTTCTCCACCCACAGCCACCTCACGAACGCCTTGGCCAGGGCCTTGTGCTGGCTACGGGCGCTCACCGCCGCCCCGTACGCCCCCACCGGCACCGCGGGCCTCCCATGTGCGCCCTCCCTGGGGAACGGCAGCACCCCGAAGTCGTCCCCCAGCGCCTTCTTGACCTGCGGCAGCGCCCAGAGCCCCGACCATTGCATGGCCGTCAGCCCCTGGGTGAACGCGGCCGGGTCCGACCAGTCCGAAGGCGCCCCCAGCAGCAGCGACTTCTCCGCGTACAGCTGGCGCAGCTTGGAGAGCGCGCGGGCGGCGGCCGGGTCGTCGAAGCCGACCTTTCCGTCCTCGGTGATCAGCTCAAGCCCGGCGGCGTGCAGCGGCGTTCCGCCGAGGACGCCGGGGCCGCCGTCGTTGCCCAGGAACAGCCCCTTGACGTCCCTAGTGGTCAGCTTCTTCGCCGCGTCGACCAGCGCGTCCAGAGTGCGGGGCGGCTCCACCCCGGCGTCCTCCAGCATGCTGGTGCGGTAGTAGAGGAGCTGCATGTCCACTACTTGCGGGATGGCCCAGATCTTGCCCTCGTAGGTCTTGGGCGCGAGGACGGCCGGGTTGATGTCGTCCTTCGCCTCCTTGAGGAGGTCGGTGAGGTCGACCACCTGCCCGCCCTGGATCTGGTCCAGGGTCGGCCCGTTGACCTCGAAGACATCCGGCCCGGAGGTGGTGAGCAGGGCGGCGGCCGTCTGCTGGTCGTAGTTGCCCGGCCGCCACTGGACCTCGACGTGTGCGTCGTCGAAGGCGTCCGCGTAGCGCTTCACGGCTTGTTCGGTGCCGGGTTCGCCGTACTGGTGGTACCACTGCGACAGGGTCGGTTTGCCCTTGTCGTCCCCGCCCCGCCCGGTGTTGGACCCGCACCCGGCGGCCGCCGCCCCGGCGAGGACGAGGCCGCCGCCGGTGCCGAGCAGTCTCCTACGGCTGATGGACATATGGCCGAGCCCCCTCGATGCCGGTGTGTCTGTATCGCCGTCAGACTCAACGATCAACGATGGGGTGGGATTACGACAGGTAGGTTGCGGCCGTATATCAACTCTCGTTGTCCAGGTCTTCGAAGACCCGCTGGGCGGTGGTGAACGCCGAGTTGGCCGCCGGGACGCCGCAGTAGATCGCGCTCTGCAGGAGTACTTCGCCGATTTCGTCGCGGGTGAGGCCGTTGGTGAGGGCGGAGCGGATGTGCATGGCGAGTTCGGTGTCGTGGCCGTGGGCGATGAGCGCGGTGAGGGTGATGGCGCTGCGCATCCGGCGGTCCAGGCCGTCGCCGGTCCAGATCTCGCCCCAGGCGTAGCGGGTGATGAAGTCCTGGAAGCGGGCGGTGAACGGGGTCGTACGGGCCACCGCGCGGTCCACGTGGGCGTCGCCGAGGACGGCGCGGCGGACGGCCATTCCGGCGGCGTGGCGGGAGGCGTCGTCCGCTTTCTCTCGCGCGAAGTGGGTGACCAGCGCGGAGGTGACCTCCTCCGGGCGCTCCACCCCTGCCAGGTGAGCCGCGTGGGCGACCTCCACCAGGCTCGCGCCCTCGATCGCGTCGGCGATTTCGCGAGCGTGCGGGGGAGGGGTGGCCGGGTCGTCGCGGCCCGCGATGATCAGGGTGGGGGCGGTGATAGTGGGGAGTGCGGTGCGTACGTCGTAGTCGGCGAGGGCGTCGCAGCAGGCGGCGTACCCGGCGGGGTCGGTGTCGCGCAGGTCCTGGAGCAGGGCGCGGCCGCGGGGCGTTTCGGCGAACGCGTGGGAGAACCAGAGGCCGGGGCGGCTGGCGACCATCGCCTCTGTGCCCTGCTCGCGTACGAGCTTTGCGCGGTCTCGCCAGACGGGGGGCTCGGCGAAGTGTGCCGAGGAGCAGATGACGGCTAGGGAGGTGATGCGGTCGGGGTGGTGGGTGGCGAGGTGCAGGCCTACGGCGCCGCCGATGGAGATGCCTGCGTAGGCGAAGCGGGGCCAGTTGTTCGCGTCGGCGAGGTTGAGTACGAGGGTGGCTAGGTCGGCGATGGTGGCACTGCCGCGGGTGAGCGCTTCGGTGGGGGAACCGCCGTGGCCTGGCAGGTCCCAGCGCAGGACGCGGTGGGTGCGGGCGAGGGCGGGGAGTTGGGGTTCCCAGACGGCTAGGGATGTGCCGATGGAGGGGCCGAGGATGAGGGGTGGGGCGGTGGTGGGGCCGTCCAGGGTGGTGTGGAGTTCCGGGGCGTGGGTCACGGTTTGCTCTCCGGGGTGGGGGTCTGTGGGTTGGCTGCGGCCGGTGCGTGTTCCCCACCCCGCCCCGTCCCGAACGAAGGGCACGGCCCCTGGACCCCGGGGTTTCGTTGCCGGGTGCGGGCCGGTGGGTGGGTTGTGCCCACCCGTTCCTCCCCCAGCTACCGCTGGGAGGTGCCCCCTCGCGGAACGATTGCCCACAACGGCTGCGGAGCGGCGGGGATGGGCGGTCCCGCCGGGGCAGCCTGCCGGACCGCCGACGCAGGGCTGGCGGATGCGCCCCCTCCGGCGGCTGGGGAGGAGGGTTCCCACTCGCAGTCCCTCCGGTGGTTGGGGTGGGGCGGAGATGTCCCACCCTCCAGCCCCTCCGGCGTTTGAGGAGCGGGGTCCGGGGCGGAGCCCCGTGGGGTCCGGGGCTTGCCCCGGTTTCGGGAAGGGGCGGGGTGGGGCATGACCGCCGGAGGCCTTGCGGCGCCCGGTGGGGTCCGGGGCGTGCCCCGGGGTGGGGAATCGGCGGGGCTCAGGGTTGGGCATGGCGGCGTAGGGCTCGGTCTACCAGGGTGGGGGCTTCGCCTACGTAGGTGGTGGGGTTGAGTAGGTCGCGTACGTGGTCTGGGGGAAGGGTGCCCGCCAGCGCTTCGGCCAGGGGCTTGCCCTCTTGGGCCGCCTGCGTCAGCAGGGCCTTCGCTCGGGCGCGGCCCACCACCGGGGTGAGGGCCGCGATGAGGCGTTCGCTCACGATCAGGCCGTCCGTCAAGCGCAGGTTCGCCGCCATGCGGTCAGGGAAGACCCGCAGCCCGGAGGCGAGTTCGGCGGCATCGCGGGCGGCGCCGCCCGCGAGCCGTAGCAGGTCCCGCAGGGGCTGCCACTCGGCGTGCCACGCCCCACCGGGGCGTTCGTCCTCGGCGGCGAGCGCGCCGAACAGCGTGGCGGCCAGGCCCGGGGCCTGGCGCGCGGCGGAGGCGATGAGGGTGGCGCGCACCGGGTTGGACTTGTGCGGCATCGCGGACGAGCCCCCGCCCGCCCCCTCCGCCACCTCGCCGATCTCCGTACGGGAGAGAGTCAGTACGTCGGCGGCCAGCTTCCCCAGCGCGCCGACCGCGATGGCCAGCGCCGAGCCCAGGTCGGCGACGGGCGTGCGGAGGGTGTGCCACGGCAGATCGGGTTCGGCGAGGCCGGTTTCCGCCGCGAAGCGGGCCAGCAGCGGGATGCCGTCGTCGAAGGCGGCCAGCGTGCCCGCCGCACCGCCCAGTTGGGCCACCGGCCGCAAAACCCCGAGCCGGTCGCGGGCGTCCAACACCAGCGACCGCCAGCCCGCCGCCTTGAGCCCGAACGTGGTGGGCACCGCGTGCTGGGTGAGGGTGCGGCCCGGCATGGGCGTGGCGCGGTGGGCGGTGGCGAGCCGCGCCAGCTCCGCCGCCGTACGGTCGAGGTCGGCGACGATCAGCGGCAGGGCGCGGGCCGCGACCAGCATGGTGGCGGTGTCCACGATGTCCTGGCTGGTCGCGCCCCGGTGGACGTACGCCGCGGCATCGCGGTCTGTACGGGCCACCGCCGCGGTGAGGTCGGCGACCAGCGGGATGACGGGGTTGCCGCCGGAACGGGCCCGCTCGGCGAGGTCGCGTACGTCGTACAGCCCGGCGCGCGCCGCGTCCGTCACCACGGCCGCCGCCTCGGCCGGGGCCAGCGCCCGGGCGAGGGCGGCCTCGGCGTCCAGCATGGCCTGGAGGAAGGCCGTATCGCCGGTGGCGGACTCGACCGCCGAGCCGACCCGCGCGGGAGCGAGAAGACCCACGTCGTCGCTGCCTGAACTAGCTGAACTCAAGGAAAACCGTCTCTCCCTCACCCTGTAGCCGGATGTCGAAGCGGTACGTCCCCGGCTGGGCCTCCGCCGTCGCCACCAGCGTCTCCCGCCGCGCCGGATCCAGCGCGGCGAGGAGCGGGTCGGCGGCGCCCGGCCGCGCCGCGTCCTCGGGGAGGTACAGGCGCGTGTAGAGGTGGTGCAGCAGCCCCCGCGCGTGGACGCACACGCTGATGTACGGGACGGCGGCGGGGGCGCCGGGGCGCAGCGTACGGGCCGTCCAGTGGCCGTCGGCGTCGGTGGCGACGCGCCCGAAGCCGGTGAAGTCGACACCGTTGCGCCCGGCGAAGCCGCCGGTCACCGGGTCGCGGCGCATCGATCCGGGCGCGCCGGACAGCGAGCCGTCCGGCCCCGCCTGCCACAGCTCGATCAGCGCGTCGGGGACGGGCGCGCCCGCGCCATCGTGGACGTGGCCGTGCACGGTGATGGCGTCGGGGTGGCCGGTGGGGGCGAGGTCGCCGCCGCCGGGGAAGGGGAGCGCGTACCCGTAGAAGGGGCCGACGGTGTGGGAGGGGGTAGGGGAGAGCTGGGTCATCTGGTCTCCTCCGTGGATACTCCGCCCTTCAGGGCGGAGAGGAAACGGACTCCTGCGGAGCCGGGCAGGGTAAGCCGATTCGCCGCTGGGGGGGATGGGTGTTCGGCACCAAATGCAGTCAGGCAGTCACAACGTGTCATGGTAGTTTGTGAGTTGTGGCCACTCACGTGAAGCGGGCTTTCAAGTACCGCTTCTATCCGACGGATGCGCAGGCAGCTGAGCTGTCGCGGACGTTCGGGTGCGTGCGGAAGGTCTACAACATGGCGCTTGCCGCCCGTACCCAGGCGTGGGCCCGGCAGGTGCGGGTGAACTACAACGCGACCTCGGCGATGTTGACGGCGTGGAAGAAGACCGGGGAACTGGCTTACCTCAACGAGGTGTCCTCGGTCCCGCTGCAGCAGGCGCTCCGGCACCTGCAGGTCGCGTTCACCAACTTCTTCGCCAAGCGGACCGGGTACCCGCACTTCAAGACGCGGAAGAAGTCCCGGAAGTCCGCCGAGTACACCACCAGCGCGTTCCGGTACCGCGATGGCGAGCTGATGTTGGCGAAGATGAGCGAGCCGCTGGACATCGTGTGGTCCCGGCCCCTCCCGGAGGGCGCGAAGCCGTCCACGGTGACCGTCTCGCAGGACGCGGCCGGCCGCTGGTCCGTGTCGCTGTTGTGCGAGGACCCGGCTGTGAAGCCGCTTCCGGCCCGCGATCAGGCGGTGGGGATCGATGTCGGTCTCGATCACCTGCTGACCCTCTCCACCGGGGAGAAGATCGTCAACCCGCGCCATGAGCGCCGTGACCGGGAACGGCTGGCCAGGGCCCAGCGGAAGCTGTCCCGCACAGCGCGGGGGGATGGTGCGAACCGGGCCAGGGCCCGGCGGAAGGTCGCCCGTATCCATGCCCGGATCGCCGACCGCCGCAGGGACTATCTGCACAAGCTGACTACCCGACTCGTGCGTGAGAACCAAACGCTCGTGATCGAGGACCTGACCGTGCGCAACATGGTCAGGAACCGGAAGATGGCCCGCGCGATCAGTGATGCGGCGTGGTCGGAGTTCCGGAGCATGCTGGAGTACAAGGCCGCTTGGTACGGGCGCGAGGTGATCGCGGTGGACCGCTGGTTTCCCTCCTCCAGGCTGTGCTCGAACTGCGGCACGCTCGCCGAAGCCATGCCGCTCAGTGTCCGTACCTGGACGTGCGGCGGTTGCGGTGCGACCCATGACCGGGATGTGAACGCGGGGAAGAATCTTCTGGCCGCCGGGCTGGCGGTGTCTGTCTGTGGAGCTGGTGTAAGACCTCAACGGAGAACTCCGGGCGGGCAGTCGGCGACGAAGCAGAAAGCCTCACAGCGCGAGCCGTGAGAATCCCCCTCGTTCACGAGAGGGGAGAAGTCAACAGCGGCCTTCCTCGATCCAGGTGGCCGACGGCCCGTCCAGCACGATGTCCCAGCGGTAGCCCAGCGACCACTCCGGCTGGGACAGCGCGTGGTCGTAGGCGGCCACGAGCCGCTGCCGCGCCGATGCGTCCGTCACGGACTGGAGGATCGGGTCGTAGGCGAAGAGCGGGTCGCCGGGGAAGTACATCTGGGTGATGAGGCGCTGCGTGAACGCCGTACCGAAGAGGGAGAAGTGGAGGTGCGCCGGTCGCCACGCGTTCTCGTGGTTGCGCCACGGGTAGGCGCCGGGCTTGATGGTGGTGAAGCGGTACGAGCCGTCGTCGCCGGTCAACGTCCGTCCGACACCGGTGAAGTTGGGGTCGAGGGGCGCCGGGTGCTGGTCGCGGAGGTGGGCGTAGCGACCGGCCGCGTTGGCCTGCCACAGCTCGATGAGCTGGCCGCGCACCGGCCGTCCGTGGCTGTCCAGCAGCCGCCCGGAGACGGTGATGCGCTCGCCGAGCGGTTCGCCCGGGTGCTGGATGGTGAGGTCGCTGTCGACGTCGGTGATGTCGGTGTGGCCGAAGACGGGCGTGTGCAGTTCGACGGTCTCGGGGTCGCCCTCCACCGCGACCAGCGGCTGCTTCGGGTGGCGCAGCACGCTGCTGCGGTACGGGGCGAAGTCGCGCGCGGGGTGGTCGGCGGCGGGGGCGCCGTCGGCGCGCGCCTTGTCGTAGGCGGCGCGGCTGTCGGCGAGTTCGCGGTCGATGTCGGCCTGGGTGAGTGCCATGGCGGTACGCCTTACCTTTCGAGTACGAGGGCGAGGCCCTGCCCGACGCCGATGCACAGGGACGCCACGCCCGTGCCCGAGCCCGCCGCGGCGAGCTGGTGGGCGACGGCTCCGGCGAGGCGGGCACCGGAGGCGCCGAGGGGGTGGCCGATGGCGATGGCGCCGCCGCGCGGGTTGACCAGGGCGGGGTCGAGGCCGGGCCATTCGGCGAGGCAGCCGAGCGACTGGGCGGCGAAGGCCTCGTTCAGCTCCAGCGTGGTCAGGTCGGCGAAGGTACGGCCCGCCTTGGCGAGGGCGCGGCGTACGGCCTCGACGGGGCCGAGGCCGAAGTACTGCGGCTCGATGCCGGTGACGGCGGAGGCGCCGATGCGGGCCAGGGGCTCGCGTCCGGTGGCCTTGAGCCCCTCGTCGTCCACGAGCAGCAGAGCGGCGGCGCCGTCGTTGAGCGGGGAGGAGTTTCCGGCGGTGACGGTGCCGGTGTCCTTGGGCCGGAAGGCGGGCTTCAGCTTGGCGAGGGCGTCGAGGGACGTGGTCTCGCGGATCGTCTCGTCGCGGACGAGACCGGTGTCCGGGTACGGCAGCACCTCGGCCTCGTACGCGCCGTCCTTCCACGCCCGCGCCGCCTTCTCGTGGCTGGCCAGCGCGAACGCGTCCTGCGCGTCGCGGGTGATGCCGTGCTTGTCGGCGATCAGCTCGGCGCCCTCGCCGAGGGCGACGGTCCACTCGGGCGGCATGTCGGGGTTGGTCATGCGCCAGCCGAGGGTGGTGGAGTACAGCTGCTGATGCCCGGCGGGGAACGCGCGCTCCGGCTTCTGCAGCACCCAGGGGGCGCGCGACATGGATTCCACGCCGCCCGCGAGCGCGATATGCGCGTCGCCGACGGCGATGGCGCGGGCCGCCTGCAGCACGGCCTCCAGGCCGGAGGCACACAGCCGGTTGACGGTCGCGCCGGGCACGGTGACCGGGAGCCCGGCGAGCAGGACGGCCATCCGCGCCACATCGCGGTTGTCCTCGCCCGCGCCGTTCGCGTTGCCGAGGTAGACGTCGTCGATACGGGCCGGGTCGAGCGCGGGCGTACGGGCGACCAGGCCGCGCAGGACATGCGCGGCGAGGTCGTCGGGGCGCACCCCCGCGAGCGCGCCGCCGTACTTGCCGATGGGGGTGCGGACGGCGTCCACGATGTACACGTCACGCACGGCGGGCGATGCGGTCATCACGCGTCCTTTCCGGCGGCCTTGAGGGCGCGGAGGGCGGCCAGTTCGCCGGGGGCCGGCGGCTCGGTGGTGGTCACGGTGTCGGCGACTGCCAACTCCCAGCTGGTGGCGGCCCGTACCTGCTCGACGGTGACGCCCGGGTGCAGCTCGGTCAGCGTCAGTTCGGCGGTGGCCGGGTCGGGGCGCAGCACGCCGAGGTCGGTGATGACGGCGACCGGGCCCGCGCCGGGCATGCCGAGCTTGGTGCGGTCGCCGGGGCCGCTGCCGTGGCCCATGGTGGTGACGAAGTCGAGCTTCCGCACGAAGTTGCGGGTGGAGTGGCGCAGCACCATCAGCACCTGGCCGCAGTTGGAGGCGATCTCGGGGGCGCCGCCCGCGCCGGGCAGACGGCCCTCGGGCTTGTCCGGGCCACGGTCCACGAGGGTGGTGTTGATGTTGGCGTAGCGGTCGACCTGGGCGGCGCCGAGGAACCCTACGTCGATCCGGCCGCCCTGGAGCCAGTAGTTGAACATCTCGGGCACCGGGACCACGGAGTCGGCGGTCTCCGCGAGTTCGCCGTCGCCGATGGACAGCGGGAGGCGGGTCGGCTTGGAGCCGATGGTGCCGGACTCGTAGATGAGGACCAGACCGGGGTTGACGGTGGCGCGGGCGAGGTTGGCGGCGGTGCTGGGCAGGCCGATGCCGACGAAGCAGGTCTTCGCCCCGGCGAGCGCGCGGGCGGCGTTGACCTCCATCAGTTCGTCGCGCGTGAAGTCAGGGGTGCTCTCGGTCATCGGACGGCAGCCTTTTCGGTACGCACGTTCTCCTCGATCCACTGCGTGAACGCCTCGCGGTCCCGGGCGATCGGGTCCCATGCCTGGTAGAAGCCGTTGTCGCGCACCGAGTACCCGGTGGCGTACGAGGGGTGCGCCCCGCCGGGCACGACCGATACGGCGTCGATCACCCAGGTCGGCAGGACGATCCCGCCGGGCCGTGGCTCCAGCGCCTCGACGATCTCCTCGACCGTCACCAGCACCCGGCTCGCCGCGAGCGCGGCTTCCTTCTGCACCCCGGTCAGCCCCCACAGCTGGACGTTGCCCGCGCGGTCGGCCTGCTGGGCGTGGATCACGGTGACGTCCGGGTTGAGCGCGGCGACGGCGGCCAGCTCCTCACCGGTGAAGGGGCAGGTGACGGTGGAGATGGTGTCCGTACGGGTCGGGATGTCGCTGCCCCGGTAGCCGCGCAGCACGGCGAACGGCAGCTTGGACGCGCCCGCCACGTAGCGGTTCGCCATGCCCGCGTGGCTGTGCTCGTCCAGCTCCAGGGGCCGGGGCCAGCCGTTCTCGACGGCGTCGCGGAAGCGGTGCAGCGAGCCGACGCCGGGGTTTCCGCCCCAGGAGAAGACCAGCTTGCGGACCAGCCCGGCGCCGATGAGCTGGTCGTAGACGACGTCGGGGGTCATGCGGACGAGGGTGAGGTCGGTGATGCCCTGGCGGATGACCTCGTGCGCGGCGGCGTACGGGATCAGGTGGGTGAACCCCTCCATCGCGACGGTGTCCCCGTCGTGGACGAGGTCCGCCACGGCGTCGTGCAGGCTTCGAATGTCGGCCATCGTCACTCCGCGGTGATCGCACACGGTTTCGGAATGCTCAGTGTGCTGACTATTTTCTTGCCGGTCTCGAACGCTCCCATCGCTCGGGGCGCTCGTCAAGGGAGTCTAGGACGAAGATGGGCCGCTCGACACTGGTGCTTCCACAGGGCAGAATCGTTCAGTACACGAACCAAAGGCGGGGCGCCGGGAGGTCAGGGCATGGGTGCGGTCGATCTCAATACTCACCCCGGGCATCTGGCCCGCCGACTTCAGCAGGCCCACTCGCTGCTGTGGGGTGCGATGGTCTCCGAGGAGACCACATCGCCGCAGTTCGCGGTGCTCAACGCGCTGGTCGAGAAGCCGGACATCGATCAGCGCACTCTGAGTGAACACGTCCACCTGGACCGTTCCACGATCGCCGACGTGGTCGCCCGGCTCGGCCGCCGAGGCCTCCTGGAGCGGGTCCGCGACCCGCGCGACGGGCGCCGCAACGTCCTCAAGCTCACCGACGAGGGCGTCCGGCTGCACCGGAAGCTGGTGACGCGGACGGCGCGGATGAACCGGGTCTTCCTGGCGCCGCTGGACGAGAGCGAGCGGGAGCTGCTGCTCCGGCTGATCGGGCGGGTGGCGGACGCGGCGGAGGAGCTGCGGTCGTAACGCCTGCCGCAGCTCTACGGCATGAACGTGCTGGTCAGCCCTCCGTCGGCAGCGCGCCCAGACCGCCCGCCACCGTGCGGGCCGCGCTCGACAGCGAGGCCACGAACCTCGGCAGTCGCTCCGGCGTGAAGCGCGCCGACGGGCCGCCGAAGGAGAGCGCCGCGACCACCTCGCCGCCGCGCCCGCGCACAGGGACGGCCACCGAGGACAGCCCCTCCTCGTGCTCGCCGTGGCTGACCGCGTACCCCTGTCGGGCCGTCTCCGCCGCCCAGCGGCGCAGCGTATCGGCGTGGGCCGGGCCGTTCGGGGAGCGGCGGGCGATCCGGTCCAGGAGGGCGTCGTCGGCGCCGAGCAGCAGCACCTTGGAGGGGCCGCCCGCCCAGAGCGGCAGTTCGTCCCCGACCTGCACGATGTGGCGCAGCGCCTGCGGCCCTTCCTCCTGGGCGACGCAGACGCGGTGCACATCGCGCCGTACGTACAGATGCACCGTCTCCCGGTGCTCGGCGGCCAGCTCGCGCAGGGCCCGCCGGGCCGGGGCGGGCAGCCGCCAGCCCTGGTCCGCCATGCGGACCCAGCGCAGGAAGGTGGGCCCGGCGGTGTAGCGGCCGTGTTCGTCGAGCCAGAGCAGCCCGTTGAGGCGCAGGGTCTGCAGGATGCGCAGGACGGTCGTCTTCGGCAGCCCGCTGGCCTCGACGATCTCGCGGATGGACAGGGCGGGGCGGTGCTCGCTGAAGAGGCCGAGGATGTCGATGGCCCGCTGGACGGTCCGCATGCCGCCGTTGCCGCCGCCACCGTCACTCACATGGCCGCCGTCGCCGGTCCCCGTGTCCTCCGACGCCCCGCCCTTGCCCATGCCGCCACTCCTCGCACCGGTCCGCCGGCTGGTCCACCGACGGCCCCAGTATGGGCCCGGGTCCGCTGCGCGGACCAACGCCTCCGTGGCGGCGGGGGCGTCCGGGCACGTCAGGGCGGTACCCGGGGGCGCGGGTCGTGTCACATCGCGGATACTCGCCCGCAACCTCTTGTCGATGCTCAGCATACGTCCTATCGTCACCGTCACTCGGACCTCCGGGTCCATTCAGCGGACCAATGTCAGGAGTCACGGTGAAAGCAGCCGTTCTCACCGCACCCCGCCGCCTCCAGATCGCCGATGACTGGCCGGAACCCGTATGCGGCCCCCACGATGTCCTCGTCCAGCTCGACGGGATGGGGATCTGCGGTTCCGACCTGGCCGTTTTCGACGGTACGCGGCAGCCTCCCGCCCTCCCCTGGGTGGTCGGCCACGAAGGCTTCGGACGCGTCGTCGCGGTCGGCGCCCAGGTCACGACAGCCCCCGGAACGCGCGTCGTCATCGAGCCCAACTACGCCTGCCTCCAGTGCCCCGACTGCGCCCGCGGGCTCACCTCCGCCTGCGCCAAGCGCACCATCGTCGGCATGAACGCCCCCGGCCTCCTCGCCGAGCGCGTCGCCGTCCCCGCGCACTTCGCCCACCCCGTCCCCGACTCCGCCCGCGCCGTCGACCTGGCCTGCGCCGAGCCGTACACGGTGGCCCGTACCGCCGTACGGCGTGGCGGTGTCACCGCCGACGACAAGACCCTCGTTGTCGGCGCGGGCGCTCAGGGGCTGCTGCTCTGCCAGGCGCTGCTGGCCATCGGCGTGCGCCCGGCCGTCGTCGAACCCCATCCGTCGCGGCTGGCGCGCGCCGTGGAGCTGGGCGCCCGCGCGGCGGCCGAGGGCGAGGGCGGCTTCGGGTACGTCTTCGAGTCGTCCGGCGCCCAGGCCGCGCTGCGCGCCGCGCTGGAGCGTACGGCGCCGGGCGCCACGTACGTCCTGGTCGGGCTGGGCGCCGACCCGTTGCCGCTCACCCTCAACCAGCTCGTCCGCGCACAGCTCACCCTGCGCGGCTCGCTCATCTACGACCATCCCGGCGACTTCACCGCCGCCCTGGCCGACATCGCCTCGGGCGCGGTACGGCCCGGCGACTCGATCGACGCTCGCTTCCCGCTGGAGCGCGCGCAGGAGGCGTTCGCCGGGGCCCGCGAACGCGCGGGCAAGACCTGGATCTCGCTCACCCCCGCCGACTGAACTCCCCTCCCCACGCCTCTCCCTGAGAACGAATCCCGAGGCGAATCCTGAGACGAAGGAGTCTCACCATGAGCACCACCGGCACGCCCGCCACCGCCGCGCCCCCGGCCCTCGTCCCCGACTCCGCCCGCCCGGCCGTCAGCCGGGCCCGCTACGGGCTGCTCACCTCCCTCTTCATCATCACCGCGATCAACTACCTGGACCGCACGAACCTTTCGGTCGCCCTCCCGCACATCAAGGACGACCTCCATCTCACCGCCACCCAGCAGGGCATCCTGCTCTCCTCCTTCGGCTGGGCCTATCTGCTGCTGCAGATCCCCACCGGCCGTCTCATCGACAAGATCGGCGCCAAGCTGGCCTTCGGATACGCCCTGATCGGCTGGTCCCTCGCCACCGCCGCCGTCGTCCTCTCGCGCGGTTTCGGCTCGCTCGTCGGCATCCGGGTCGCGCTCGGCGCCTTCGAGGCACCGGCGTTCCCGTCCAACAACCGCCTGGTCGTCAACTGGTTCCCGGGCAGCGAGCGCGGCCGGGCCACCGCCACGTACACCTCCGGCGAGTACATCGGGCTCGCGATCGCCGCCCCCGTACTGTCGCTGCTCACCGTCCACTTCGGCTGGCGCTCGGTGTTCCTGGTCACCGGGGCGATCGGGCTGCTCTTCTCCGTCGTCTGGTTCCGCCGGGTGTACGACCGTCCCGAGCAGAGCCCGAAGGTGAGCGTCGAGGAGCTGGCCCACATCCAGCAGCCCGACGAGCAGGAGTCGGCGGCCGCCGTGGAGAACGCGTCCGAGGCGGAACTCTCCACCCTGCGCGCCGATCTGCGGGTGCTGCTCACCAACAAGCGGCTGTGGGGCATGTACATCGGCCAGTTCGCCAGCGCCTCCGTCCTCTTCTTCTTCCTCACCTGGTTCCCCAGCTATCTGGTGGAGGAGAAGGGGATGGGCATCATCAAGGCCGGGTTCTGGGCCTCCGCGCCCTACCTCGCGGCGCTGGTCGGCACGCTGGCGGGCGGCGCCTGGTCGGACCGGATGCTGAACAACGGCCGGTCCCGTACGGTCGCCCGCAAGCTTCCGGTGATGATCGGCTTCGTACTCGCCTCGATCATCGTCTGCGCGAACTTCACCGACTCCGCCCCGCTCGTGATCACCTTCATGTCGATCGCGTTCTTCGCGCAGGGGCTGATGCAGAACAGCTGGGCGCTGTTCGCGGACTCCGTCCCACGGCGGCTCACCGGGACCGGTGGCGGTGTCTTCAACTTCATGGCCAACGCGGGCGGTGTGCTCACCCCGCTCGTCATCGGCTTCATCGTCGACGCGACCGGCTCCTTCACCTGGGCGCTCGGCTACATCGCCATCGTCGTCGCCGTGGGTCTGGTGGCGTACGCGCTGCTCATCGACCGGGTGGAACGCATCGAGGCGTGAGCCTCGTCATGACGGGTCCGCTGTGCGGACCACATGACCCACTCAGCGGTCCGCCGAGCCTACGATGGCCGGGTGACCGTGACTCCAGAACGCCCCACCTCCGCCGACTGGTGGGTGACCGCGGACCAGTCGCTCACCCTCGTCGGCCAGTACACCGACGCCGCCCACACCGCACCCGATCTGCTCGCCACCCTGAGCCGGATCGGTGAGGCCAGCCGAGCCACCGACCACGCGCTCGGCGCCGCCGTCCACGCGCTGCTCGCCTCGGGCCGCACCTGGGACGAGATCGCGGACGCGCTCGGCCACCCCGACGCCGCGTCCGCCCGGCGGGCCACCGGCCCCGCCCTCGAGGGCGCCCGCCGCGCGCTGGATCGCCGTATCGGCCGCGACGGAATTTCAGAACGTTGACACTGGCTACTCATTAGTCACAGGTTCCACGGAAATTTACCCGTGCCTTCACATCTCCCTCACATTCGGAGTCTAGGTTCTCCATATTCATTCGACGCCCACGGGGAGGGATGTCACGGTGCCCGGAATCGATGAGTGTCTGCTGGAGGCCATGAAGCTGCCCGGCGCCCGGGGTGCCGCCGTGGTCGACTGGACCAGCGGTCTGGTGCTGGGCACGGTCGGGGAGTCGCCGAGCGGCGACCACGAGGCCACGGCGGCCGAGACGGCGGAACTCGCGCGGATGGCGGCGGAATACCCGTCCTTCGCCCCGGCCGACGGCTCCGACTGGTCCGAGGGATCCGGCGGGCCTGACGAGGGCACGCCTGTGCACGACGTGATCGTCAGCAACCGGGACAGCTATCACGTGCTCCAGTTCGTCCGCACCACCTTCGACAGCAGTGTGTTCCTGCATCTGTGGCTCGGCCGTACGGAGGGCAATCTCGCCCTCGCCCGCATCCGGCTGGGCGAGATGGCGCGGCAACTGGTTCTGGGGTGAGCGCCTTGCTGCACCGGCTCGCCGCCGAGAAGGCCACCGGCACGTTCATGCGGGAGCGGGGCACGCTCCATCTCGCGGGCGGACACGTCATCCACGCGGAGAGCCCGGAGACCCCTGATCTCGGGCTGCTGCTCACGGCGGGCGGCGCCCTGTCCACCGAGGAGTGGCGGCAGGCCCTTGCCGAAGCCGGACCCGAACAGCGGGTAGGGCGGTTTCTGGTGGACAGCGGCCGCTTCCCCGAGGGGGCGCTGGAGCTGTGCCACCTCGGCGCGCTGTACGACGCGGCGTTCTTCGTCCTCGCCCCGGACGGCGGCCCGGCCCGCTTCCGGTCCGGGGCCGCCCACTGGATGGGAGCCGTCCGCCCCGTGCCGGTCGGCGCGGTGCAGCGGGAGGCCGCGCGGCGACGGGAGCTGCTGCGCGAGATCTGGCCGGAGGGGGAAGCGGACACCGAACCGCTCGTACGGACCCCTCGCGCCCTCGACGCGAACGTGCCGTCGCGGCAGCGGGCGGTCCTCGACAACGTCGACGGGGTGTGCACCGCGGCCGACATCTCCCGCCTCCTCGGCCGCCCCGCGTTCCACACGCTCGTGGACGTACGCCGTCTCGTCGCCGCCGGGATCGTGACGCCGACCCGGCAGCCACCGACCCGGCGGCCACCTGGGCGGCCACCTCGGCGGCCCGGCGCCGTGGCTGCCCCGCAGCCCCGTACTGCTGCCACATCCAGCACTGGCCCCGACATCAGCCTCCTGCGCCGCCTCAGGAACGCGCTGGAGGGCCTGTGATCCGCGCGCTCAGACAGCGTGCCGAAAGGAGACAGCTCATGTCGGCCGAGGCCGAAATCCTCGACGAACTCCACCGGCTCCGGTCGCGCATGCCGCAGCTGACCGGCGCGCTCGCGGCCAGCGCCGACGGCCTCGTACTGGCGCAGGACACCCGGGGCGTCGAGCCGGAGGGAGTGGCCGCCCTCACCGCGGCCGCCCTGGGCATCGCCCTACGGCTCACCGACGCCACCGGGCAGGGTGGCTTCCGCGAACTCCTCATCCGCAGCGATCGCGGCTATCTGGCCACCTACGCCGCCGGACCGTCCGCCGTGCTGACCCTGCTGGCCGAGGGGCAGGTGAACGTCGGCCGACTGCACCTGGAAGGACGCCGCTCTGGCCGCCGCGTCAGCGAACTGCTGCAGACCACCGTCCAGCAGCCGGACCGCCCCCGCGAACAGCCACCCGCCGCCACCGATGCCCCTCCTCTGCCCGTACGGCCCACCTCCCGACGCACCCGTTAAACCGCCCCCCCGCAACCCGAAGGGAACGACACCCGTCATGTCGAACACCGAAACAGCACTGAAGGACGCGCTCTCGACGATCGAGGGCGCCACCGGAGCCGCGCTCGTCGACTACACCAGCGGGATGGCGCTGGGCACCCTCGGAGGCAGCGCGAACTTCGACCTGAACGTGGCGGCCGCCGGTAACACCGACGTCGTCCGCGCCAAGCTGCGCACCATGGAACACCTCGGCATCCAGGACGAGATCGAGGACATCCTCATCACCCTGGGTACCCAGTACCACCTGATACGGCTGCTCAAGAGCCGTGGCGGCAACGGCCTCTTCCTCTACCTCGTCCTGGACTCCGGGCGCGCGAACCTCGCGATGGCCCGCCACCAGCTGAGAAAGATCGAAGCCGAACTGGAGATCTGAGCCTCTCAGCGGCCGACCGTCCCGATCACCACCGTGGCCTCCCGCTCCGCACACACCTCCATGCGCGGGACCAGCCCATCGGCGGCGACGATGTCGAGCGCGCGCGACGCCTGCCGCTCGCTCATCTCGAACAGCAGACTGCCGCCCGGTGCCAGCCACCCCGGCGCCCCGGCGGTCACCCGGCGCAGTACGTCCAGCCCGTCCGCGCCCCCGTCCAGCGCCACCCGCGCCTCATGGACGCGCGCCTCGGGCGGCAGCAGCCCGACCTCCCGGGTGGGGACGTACGGCACATTCGCCAGCAGCACATCGACCCGGCCGCGCAGTGCGGTGGCGGGCAGCGGCTCGTACAGATCGCCCTCGTATACGGCGCCCCCCGCGGGCTCCACGTTGCGGCGGGCGCAGCGCACCGCGGCCGGGTCGATGTCGGCGGCGTGCCACTCGGCCCGCCCGCCCAGCGCCGCCACCAGCGCGGCCCCCAATGCGCCCGACCCGCAGCACAGATCGACCACCACCGCCCCGGGCCGCGCCAGCGCGGCCGCCCGCTCGACCAGGAACTCCGTACGCCGCCGTGGTACGAACACCCCGACGTCCACAGAAATCCGCAACCCCCGGAACTCCGCCCACCCCAGAACATGCTCCAGCGGCAGCCCGGCGGCGCGCCGGTCCACCATGACGTCGAGTTCGTCCGGACCGCGTGCTCCGGAAAGGATCAACCGCGCCTCGTCCTCGGCGAACACACACCCGGCGGCGCGGAGCCGGGCGACGACGGTGGAGAAGGTGACGAGTGAAGGTGCCGACATGGAAGCCTGGAAGCCTTTCGGAATCCCCGAGGGCGCTCCCGGCGGTCAGCTATCCCGCGTAGCCCTGAGGCGAGAGCACCCAGCCTGAACTGGCGTTGATGGGTCTCACCTCCTTGGTGCGTACGAGTGACGGCCACATTACCCGATCAGCGCCCGCCGGGCCTCGTGGATGAGGCGGTGGGCGTCGGCGCCGAAGACGGCGGATTCGCGGAGGGCGTTCCAGGCGCGGAGGTAGAGGGCGATGCTGTCGGCGTCGTTGATCCAGAGTTCGGCGTGCCAGTCCTCAACGAGGACTAGCCGCTCATCGTGAATCCAGAATCCATTGGCGGGCTGGATCTTCAGGGCTGCCGTGAACGGCACGATGCCCAGCTCGACCGTGTCCAGTCCGATGACGCTCATCAGCCGGTCGAGCTGGGCGGCGAGCACGGACGGCGGGCAGACGCGAGCGCGGAGCGCTCCTTCCCACATGATCATGTGGTACCGCTTGCGCGAGTCGTACAGTCCTTGCTGGCGCTGTAGCCGACCGCGTACCGCGGCCTCGGTGTCGCGTGGCGACTTGTGCAGGTCGGCGTTCTGAGTGAAGACGGCCCGTGCGTAGTCGGGCGTCTGGAGCAGGCCCACCACGAGACAATTTTCCCAGCCGCGCAGTGTGGTGGAGCGCTGGTGCTCGGCGTTGATCGTGTCCTGCACGGGCTTGTGTCCTGCGGCCAGTTGGCGGCGCCACGACCGGATCTGGGACTCAAGGCCGGTCAGCCGGGACTGCAGCTCCTGCGCGGCCTCCGGCTGATCGGTCGCGGTCGCCCAGGCGCGCAGGTCGTCCGCCGTCGCGGTCTGGCGCCCGTTCTCCAGCTTGTAGATCTTGGAGTGCGGCCAGCCCAGCCGCTCGGCCAGTTGTGTACCGGTGAGTCGACCTCCAGGACATGACGCACGCAGCTCCCGAAGCCGCGCTCCTAGGGCCACCCGTGCCTGCTGAAAGTCAGTGCTCACCGATACCGCTCGCTAGCTGTTCGCGGCCACCTCTGCCGCGAACTGGTCGTACGGGATGGCGCGATGCATTGCCGCGTCACGCACCTGGCAGTACCGCAGGACCTCTGCGGGTTCCGTGATCACCTCGACATTGAGCAGTGTGTCGTCGTCATCGAAGTTGAGGAGAGCGACGAGCCGGGAGTCGAAGATCCAGAAGTCCTCGGCGGGCAGTCGCAGTCGGTCGGCCTCGCCGCGCCAGAGATTGCGTACGTCCTCACCTGTGGCGGCGTTGCATTTCGCGTAGTCGAGCAGGAAGAGCTGTCCAGTGGTCGGCGGGTCGTCGACGACGCGGACCCGGCCGACGTGCTTGCCCTGTGACGTCTGGCGCCGCATGTTCGTGCACCACTCGCTATCGAGGTCCCATGTGGCGATGCCTGTCTCGACGAAAGCCACATAGGAGTCGTCCTCGCGGTCGGACGCGTAGCCGTGTCGCGTCTCAAGGTGCCAGGCCGAGTGCTCGAAGGTCTCGAAGAGCTTCCTGAACTCTTCCGAGTCGATCAGTTTGGGCACGCGGTCGATCTCCTTGGGGCCGTGGTTGACGAGCAGTTCGCGCGGGACGATCACCGCTGTGTCCCCAGTGCCCAGGTGCTGAAGCTGGGCGATGTCCTCGAGATCGGTGAGCGGTGTTCCCTGGACGATGATTTCACCAGTGTCAAGGTCCTCGTGAACGGCAGGGCACGAACCGCTCTTGCTGTCCGTGCCGTTGAAGCGCAGTCGTCGCGCCATGATCACGTCCTCCCTGGTTGATCTGGACGCCACGAGCATGCCGCACCTGTGTGCGCGCTCGGTATGCCTTCCATGACCCTACGTGAGATCAATCAAGAACATCCCGCCGGTAGGCGAGAACATTCGAGAACATCGCCCGCGCTCCCTGACCCCTTGTCCCTAACGTCCCGTTCACGCAGAAACGGCGGGAGAGGTGACCGATGAGAATCCGCGAACAGGACATCGAGGCGATGGGTGCCGATGAGCGCGCGACGCCCAGGGCCGAGGCCCAGGCCGTGGCCGAATTGCTGCGCCAGGTATTGGGGCGGCTCGGCTTCACCCCTGACGTGCCGCACGGCGTCAAGGGCGGGGAGCTGTACTGGCCCACCCTGCGCGGCGAACTCACCGTGTCCGGCTATCCGTTGGTGGCCCTCGGTCGCATTCCGCTCGACAGCGCGAACCGGCTCGCCGAGGTCCTGATGCGCGCCGCGCTGGAGGAGCAGACGAAGAAGGCCACCTCGCCGTAGACGGCGCAGACCCCCGTACCGACTGGACCGGAGCCCTGGCAGGTCGAGCCCAGCCGGAACGGGTGCACGTGCACGACGGCGTGCGGAGAGCCCACGCGCCGACAGCACAGGAGGGAATCATCCCGATGCGGCTGGCAGGACACAAGACCGTCTTACGGCAGGACCCGGACGACGGCGACACCATGCCCGACACCGACGCGCCGTCACCCCCTTCGGGCGGCGGCTGCGGTGGCGGTGACGGCTGCGGCCGTCAGTAACTCCGGTAGGCGCGGGCAGTCCCGGTCGGCGTGCCGGGGCTGCCCGCGCGGTCAGCTAAGGCGGCGCATGTGCACCATCACCACGGCTATACCTGGCTCGGCTCCGGCCATGAGCTGTCGAAGGACGGGCCCCGGCGGCCCATCCACCCTGACTTCACGTCCAGCAAGGTCGTTCCGCTGGAAGTGGCCCACTGGCTGCTGAAGCCGCCGTCGTTCATCCAGGGCACCTGGACCGACCCCACGGACGCGGTCGACTGGTTCGAAAGTCAGGCACACGCGCACGGAGCGGTCACGGGCGCGGCGGCTCGCGCGGTCGGCGCCGTGGAGGCCGGGGAGGATGTCGTCGGGGGGTGGTATCTGACGGGGCGGCGGTTTCTGTCCGTCTGTCTGGTCGCCTGCGGGCCGCACCGGATGCGGCCCGAGATCCCCTGCCCGCAGCGGCTTACGTGAGCCCGGCGAACCGCACGCCCGTCAGTTGTTCCGAAGCTGCCCACAGCTGGCGGGATGCCTTGTCGCTGAGGGTCCACTTGGCGCGGGTCGCGTGGGTGGGGGAGCCGGGGCGGAGGCCTTGGAGGGGTGGGCCGAAGTAGTCGTCCTGGTGGACGTCGGGGGCGGTGGCCGCGTAGAGGGTGGGGAGGGCGCCGCGCTCCGGGGGCTGGGCGAAGTAGCGGTTGCCGATGCCCATGAAGCGTTCGGTGGCCCGGCGGCCCCGCATCCTCGGTGCGACGGACATGAGGTTGGTGGCGGCGTAACCGGGGTGGGCGGCGGCCGCCACCAAGGGGGCGTTCGCGGTGCGCAGGCGGTGGGCCAGCTCGTGGGTGAAGAGGAGGTTGGCGCTCTTGGAGCGCGCGTACGCGGCCCAACGGCGGTATCTGCGCTGCATGTTGAGGTCGGCCGGATCGACCGTGCCCAGCAGGTGCATGAAGCTGGACACGGTGACCACCCGGGCGCCCGGCCCGGCCGCCAGCAGTTTCGGGAGCAGCAGTCCGGTGAGCGCGAAGTGGCCGAGGTGGTTGACGCCGAACTGTGTCTCGAAGCCGTCTGCGGTCCTGCGGTAGGGGATGGCCATGACGCCCGCGTTGTTGATCAGCAGATCGAGCCGGTCGCCCGGGAGATCGGCGGCGAAGGCCCGTACGGACGCCAGGTCGGCCAGGTCCAGCGGCGCCAATCGGACCGCCGCGCCCGGTACCTCGGCCCGGACGCGCTCCTCGGCGTCCTTGCCGCGCCCCGCGTCCCGGCAGGCCAGCACCACCTGGGCGCCGTGCCGGGCCAGTTCGACGGCGGTGGCGTAGCCGAGGCCGCTGTTGGCGCCGGTCACCACGGCGGTGCGGCCGGTCTGGTCGGGGATGTCGCTCGCGGTCCAGCCCTTCATCAACGCGCTCCTTCGCGGTACCCCAGTGGTGGTCGGTGCTGCCGGGAACGAACATGCCATGGCCGCCCCCAGTGCACCAGAACCCCGTTGTCGTACCCATGAGCGAGGATCTCCCCATGACGCGATCGAACGGGGGAGGGTCGATGACGGACGCGCGCGCGTGGGCCGCTCTGGACGACCGCTGGCTGGTGCACGCGCTGGCGGGGCTCATCGACGGCACGGGGTACTGGGGGCCCGGGGCGCTCGGCGGCATCGAGCGGACCGGGGCGTATCTGCGGGGCGCGTGGGATCCGGCGGAGACAGAGACAGAGACAGGGGAGGGGCCCGGGAAGGCCGGTGAGGGGTCCTGGGCGCGGTTCATCGGGCGGATCGGGGCCGTCGCGCTGCGGGCGGCCGTCGCGCCCACGCGGGACGGGCGGCGGCAGCGGCAGCTGGCGCTGCTGGAGATGTGGGCGGAGACGCCGTTCGCCGATCCGGCGGCCCGGCTGCGGACCGGGATCGTGGTCACCGAGCGGGCGGCGGTGCGTGACGAGCGCGGGGCGGCCGTCAGCGTCGGGTGGGACCGGGACCGGCGGCGCCGGTTCGTCGATCTGCGCACCGGGGGCGCGGAGCCGCCGGGCCTCGGGGAGATCGCGGAGGTCACCGAGGTGCCGCGCGGCTGGGGCAGCGCGGAGCAGCTGCGGCGGCTGGTGGCGCTGGTGCGGGAGCGGGGGCCCGTGCCGTGGGACCGGGCGGCGGTGGACCTGCTCAGGGACGGTACGGGGCTGGGCCGGGCGGCGGCGTCGCTCGCGCTGGCCGGGATGGTCAGCCTGAGTTACCGCCCGGCCCTCGACGCCGACGAGCGGGCGACGCTGCGGCTGAAGACGGCCGAAGCCGAGGACGCGAACAGCGAGTTGGCGGGGATCGGCGCGGCGGAGCGGCTGGAGCTGCTGGCGGGCGTCCTGCCGGAGGACCCCGCCGAGCTGTGGGAGCCGGGCGGGATGGGCCCGGTGGCCGAGCGGATCGCCGAGGCCTGGCGGCAGCGGTACGGGCGGCGGACCGTCGTCCCGGAGCGGACGCTGAGCGCGGTCGTGGAGCGGGGGACGTTCCCGCTGTCGGCGGGCCGCTTCTGCGCCGCGTTCACCGACCCCGCCGGGGAGCCCACGCTCCGCGCCGACCTGGACACCTGGATCCGCAGGACCGACTACGGATGCACGGCGGCCGACGAGCGGTACGACATCGTGCGGTTCAGGGAGCTGCTGAGCGGCGCCGTCAGCGACCTTCCCTGGGCCTGCGCCGAGCTGCCCGCCGGGGACCCGGTCCGGGACGGGGTGCCCGGATTCGTCGGCCTCATGAAGGACCGGCTCAACCACCCCGGACTGCTGCTGGACGCGGGCTACTTCCGCCACCAGACCGACGAACCGATCGCGGAGCTGCGCGAGGTGTTCGGCGGGAGCCCGTACGCCGGACCGGAGCGGCTGGACGTCGCCACGGTGGACGACGGGCTCACGATCGGCGCCGAGGGCATGATCGACCGCCGTGGCTACCGGGACAACACCCGCCTCTACTTCCGCCCGGCGTTCTACGGGGACGACGAGCGCTCCAAGCGGCTGTCGACGGCGTCCGCGCCCGGGGTCGGCCGCCGTGAGCTGGAGGCCGTGGAGTGGCTGCGCGGCCCGGTCTGCGCCCGCATCGTGGACCGGATCGTCTCCGGGGCGCTGCCCGCCGGGGCGTACGAGAGCGATCCGGCGGCCTCGGCGCCCGGCGTGGTGGCGTCGGTCGCCGGGAAGCTGGGGCTCGACCAGGACCCGGCGGTCCTCTATCTGCAGCTGCTGGTCCTGCCCCGGCCGACCGACCGTGGCGTCCGCGTCTGGAACGGATGGACGGCCGCCCGGCACCAGGAGGCCGCCGCCGCGCTGGTCGACCGGGGGCTCGCGGTCGCGGACAAGCGGGCCCGGGCCGGGCGCCAGGTGTTCCTGCCCGGCGGCTGGGCGCCCGCGCCCAAGAAGTTCTACCAGCCGATCGAGGTGTGGAAGGCGGACCTCCACGGTCTGCGGCTGGGCTACGACGGACGCGTGGAGGACCCGCTTCCGCTGCCCACCCGCACGCTGCCCGAGCTGTTCGCGGAAGGCTGGGCGCGGGTGGAGGCGGGGGAGGGCCCGCGCTGACACCCACGGGCCCACCGGTTGCTTCACGCGGGCCGACCGGTTCCTTCACGCGGGCCCGCCGGTTACTTCACGCGCGCCTCGCACACCAGCCGCCGCCGGTGGTCCACCCGGCGCTCCGGCCCGGTCAGCGTCAGCGGCACGGTGTGGCGTACGTCGGCGTCGGCGCTGGAGGACGCCAACCGCAGCTCCAGCGCGCCCGGTTCGACGATCCGGGTGCCGTCCTGGTCCGCCGGGTACGAGGCGAGGTCGGCGTGAAAGGTGAAGTGCACCTCGGCCGACTCGCCCGGCCCGAGCGGCACCCGGGTGTAGCCGACCAGCCGCGCCACCGGGCGGGCGGTGCGGGCCACCGGGTCGTGCAGATACAGCTGCACGACCTCGGTCCCGGCCCGCTCGCCCGTGTTGCGCACGGTCAGCCGTACCGTCGTCTCGCCGTCCGTCGGCACCTCGGCGGCGTCCGCCTCCGGCCGCTCCCAGGCGAACGAGGTGTACGTCAGCCCGTGGCCGAAGGGGAACAGCGGGGTCGGGTCGACGGTGCTGGCCTCGCCGAGGCGGCCGAGCGGGGGCTGCGGATACGTCCACGGCTGGCCGCCGGGCGCGTACGGCACGCTCACCGGCAGCCGCCCGGACGGGCCGACCCGCCCGCCCAGCACCCCGGCCACCGCAGGACCGCCCTCCTCGCCGGGGAAGAACGCCTGCACGGCGGCGGCCAGCAGCCCCGACCAGCGGCCGAGGGCGTACGGGCGGCCGGTGAGCAGCACCAGCACCACGGGCGTCCCGGTGGCCAGCAGCGTGTCCAGCAACGCGCCCTGATCGCCGGGGAGTTCGAGGTCGGCGGCGTCGCACCCCTCGCCCGAGGTGCCGCGCCCGAAGAGCCCGGAGCGGTCGCCGAGCACGGCCACGCACACCTCGGCGTCCGCCGCCATCCGCGCCGCCTGCGCCAGGCGGCTCTCGGCGGTGAGCGCCGCGGCGCCCCCCGAACCCGGTCCGGCCTGCGCGGCGGGCGCCGGGCCGGGAGCGGCGCACCCCTCGGCGTGGCTGATCCGGGCGCCGGGCAGCTCGGCACGGAGCGCGGCGAGCAGCGTCGGCACGTCGACGCCCATGGGCAGATCGGGGTGTTCGATGCCGACGTGGCGGGGGAACGTGTAGCAGCCGAGCATGGCGGCCGGGTCGTCGGCGAGCGGTCCGACGACGGCGACGCGAGCGTCGGGCGCCAGCGGCAGCACATCGCCGTCGTTGGCGAGCAGCACCACGGACTCCTCGGCCAGCTGCCGCGCGACGGCCCGCATCGCGGGCGGGTCGAGGTCGACGCGCTCCGGAGCCTGCGGCGACCAGTCCGGGTCCAGCAGCCCCAGTTCACACTTCTGGGTGAGCACCCGGCGCAGCGCCCGGTCGACCAGCCGCTCCGGCACCTCCCCGGCCCGTACGGCGTCCCGCAGCGGGGTGCCGTAGCAGCGGACGGCGGGGAGTTCGACGTCCACGCCCGCCGCCAGCGCCAGGGCGGCGGCGCGCCCGGGGGAGTCGGCGACGCGGTGGGCCAGCTCCAGGAAGGAGACGCCGAAGTAGTCGGCGACGACGGTGCCGGTGAAGCCCCACCGCTCCCGCAGCAGTTCGGTCAGCAGCCACGGGTTGGCGGCGGAGGGGACGCCGTCGAGGTCGTTGTAGGAGTGCATCACGGAGCGGGCCCCGCCGTCCCGCAGCGCCATCTCGAACGGCGGCAGGATCATCTCCGCCAGCTCGCGCGGGCCGATCGAGACCGGCGCGTGGTTACGGCCGCCCCGCGAGGCCGAGTAGCCCGCGAAGTGCTTGAGCGTGGCGATGATCCCGGCGGATTCGAGGCCGCGTACGTACGCGGTGCCCACCGTCGCCACCAGGTACGGGTCCTCGCCGATCGACTCCTCCGTACGCCCCCAGCGCGCGTCCCGCACCACGTCCAGTACGGGCGAGAGCCCCTGGTGGACGCCGACCGACCGCATCGAGCCGCCGATCTGCCCGGCGGCCCGCTCCACCAGGGCCGGGTCGAACGAGGCGCCCCAGGCGAGCGGCGTCGGGAAGACGGTGGCGCGCCAGGCGGTGAACCCGGTCAGGCACTCCTCGTGGACGAGCGCCGGGATCCCGAAGCGGTTCGCGGCGGCGATACGGGCCTGGGTGCGGGCGAGCGCGGCGGCGCCCTCGGCGGGGTCGACGGGGGCGGTGCCGAAGGGGCGGGTCAGCTGGCCGAGGCCGTGCGGGAGGAGGCCGTCGAGGTCCACGTCCTCCGCCACCTCGTGCTGGAGCGGGGCGACGTCCTCGCCCTCCTCGCTCTCCGAACCCGGCCACACGCTGTACAGCTGGGCGAGCTTCTCCTCCAGCGTCATACGGGCGAGCAGGTCGTCCGCGCGGTCCTCGGCGGGGAGGGAGGTGTCCTGCCAGGAGTGAGGCATGAAGCTCCTTGTGGTGAGCGGCGTCGTACCGGGATGTGCGGCTTACTTGCCGCCCATGCCCATCAGACCGTTGATCAGCTGGCGCCGCGCGAACAGATACACGAGGAAGATCGGGAGGATGGACAGCACGACCGCGGTGAGCAGCGCCGGGGTGTCCACCCGGAACTCGCCGACGTAGTCGTACAGGCCCAGCGTCAGCAGCCGGTTGCTCTTGGACTGGGTGAGGATCAGCGGGAAGAGGAACCCGTTCCAGGCGTGCAGCGCGGACATCACCCCGACCGTGGAGATCCCGGACCGGGACAGCGGTACGACCAGCTGGAGCAGCACCCGGGTCGGGCTCGCGCCGTCCAGCGCCATCGACTCGTACAGCTCCTCGTCGATGTCGCGCATCGTGCCGACCAGGATCAGCACGCTGACGGGGAGGGAGAACGCGGCCGTCGGCAGGATGACGGCGAGGAGCGTGTCGTACAGCTGCAGCTTGGTGATGACCAGATAGATCGGGATGATCACCGCTTGGGAGGGGATCGCGAGCCCGAGCAGGAAGATCTGGAAGATCCGGCGGGAGGCGCGGCTGCGGGTGCGGACGACGCTGTAGCCGACGGTCACCGACAGCACGATCACGAGCGCCGCGCAGACGGCCGTGACCAGCGCGGTGTTCAGAAGGTACTGGGGGAAGCCGGAGTCCAGCACCCGCCGGTAGTTGGCGAAGGTGGGGCGGTCGGGCAGCGCCAGCGGGCCGTCGTCGATATAGCCGTCGCGGCTCTGGAAGGTGGCCGCGACCAGCACGTACAGCGGCAGGCCGACGATGCCCAGCCAGATGAGCGAGCCGAGCCCGGCGGCGTAGTTCCAGCGGGGCAGACCCCGGCGGCGGGGGCGGGGGTGAACCGCCGCCGGAGTCCTCTTCGGCGCATGGACGCCGTCTGTGGGACGTTCCGAGAGCACGTCGCTCACATTCCCTCCCGCGTGCTGCGCATCGCGGCGAAGCCGGTGAGCCGTACCAGCAGCAGGGAGACGGTGGTGGCGACGATCACCAGGATGGTCGCGAGGGCGCTGGCGTAGCCGAGGTCGAACGCCTTGAAGCCGTTGCTGTACATCAGGTACGGCAGGATCGTGGTGTCCGTGCCGGGGCCGCCCTTGGTGAGGATCAGGACGGTGTCGAAGAAGGTCAGCGCGCCCACCACCATGATCACCGACGAGGTGACGATGGTGTTCCGCAGCTGCGGGAGGGTGATCGAGAAGAACTGGCGTACGGCGCCGGCGCCGTCGATCGCCGCCGCGTCGTAGAGCGAGCGCGGGACGGCGCGGGCACCGCCCTGGTAGATCAGCGTGTGCAGCGGGATGAACTGCCACGCGGTGACGAAGAGGATCGCGCCGAACGCGCCCGTGGAACTGCCCAGCAGATCGCCGTCCGCGAAGCCGAGGGCCGGGCCGATGTCGGCGATCAGGCCGAAGTTCGGGTCCAGCAGCGACTTCCAGACCAGCGCGAGCGCGACGGACGACCCCAGCAGCGGCAGGAAGAAGATCGCCGACAGCACGGCCCGGTTGCGCTGCCGCCCGGCCGCCCAGACCCCGAGCAGCAGCGCCAGCGGGGTCTGGACCAGCCAGGTCAGTACGGTGAGGACGAGGCTGAGGCGGATGGCCTGGTGGGTGTCGGGGTCGTCCCACAGCCGGGTCCAGTTGCTGACACCGGTCCACTGCGGGGTGCCGATGCCGTCCCAGTCGGTGAAGGCCAGCGCGCCGACGAGGATCATGGGGGCGACGGCGAAGAAGACGAAGAACAGGGCGCCGGGCAGGGCCCAGGCGGCGCTCGGCCGCCCGACGCCCTTGTTCCCGGCCTTGGGTTCGGTGGCGGCCTTCGCCATCACATGCCCTTCAGGGCATCGACGAACGCGGTCGGGCTGAGCTGTCCGTTGAACAGCTTCTGGATGTTGGTGTGCAGGGGCGGCGTGTACTTGGCGGGCAGCGCCTGGTCCCAGGAGAGCGTGAAGTCCGGTGCCTCGCGCACCATGTCGTACTGGAACTTCGCATACGTGGGGTTCTCGTGGCCGTTCAGCAGCGAGGACGCGTCGGAGGTGGTGGGGACGTCGCCGTTGGCGATCAGCGCCTTGGCGTAGTCCTGTTTGGCCGCGAACTTCACGAAGTCGATCGCCGCCTGCTGCTTCTTGCCCTTCAGCTTTCCGCTGATCGACCAGTAGTTGGTCGGGTTGCCGACGACGTTCTTGGGGTCGCCGGTGCCGCCGGGGACGGCCGGGAAGGTGGTCCAGCCGAGGCCCGACTTGGCGAACTCGGGCTGGTTGGCCTTCTGGTTGGCGTACTCCCAGCTGCCCATGAGGTGCATCGCGGCCTTGCCCTTGGCGAAGTACGTGGACGCGCCGTCCGCCGTGTAGTTGACCGACTTGTAGTTCTTGCCGAACGCGCCGCGGTCCACCAGGTCCTTGATCGTCTGCGCCGTCTTCAGCACCGCGGGGTCGTCCCAGGCGGCGTTGCCCTCGCTCTGGATCTTCTTGAAGACCCCGGCCCCGCCGTAGCGGTCCACCAGGTACTCCACCCACATCATCTCGGTCCATGGGTCGGTACCGGCGACGACGAAGGGGGTGACGCCCTTGCCCTTGAAGGTGCCGATGAGCTTGATGATGTCGTTCCAGGACTTCGGGGGCTGGGCCCCCGCCTCCTTGAACACGTCCTTGTTGTAGAAGAGGATCACCGGCTGCATGCCGCGCATGGGGACGCCGTAATGCTTTCCGTTGATCGCGCCCGCGTCGAGGATCGAGGGGATGAACCCCT
The DNA here is from genome assembly GCF_042731515.1 of Streptomyces sp. NPDC059850. Classification (NCBI taxonomy): domain Bacteria; kingdom Bacillati; phylum Actinomycetota; class Actinomycetes; order Kitasatosporales; family Streptomycetaceae; genus Streptomyces; species Streptomyces sp. NPDC059850. The sequence continues at coordinate 218,791 of NZ_JBHWJI010000001.1, read as the reverse complement.
TCCGCAGCGACGGGTCCTTCTCCATCGCGGGACCGAGGTCGAGCAGCATGTCCTTCTCGACGAACTCGCTGATGCTGCCGCCGCCCCAGTTGAAGAACACGTCGGGGGCGTTGGGCGTGCCCATCGAGGTGCGCAGCTTGTCCGAATACCCGTCGCCGGGCACCTGGGTGAGCTTGACCTTCACCTTCGAGGTCTTGTTGAAGCGTGCGACGACGTCGCGCTGCACCTTGGTCGAGGGGTCCTGGTAGACCCAGACGCTGACCTCCCCCTCCCCTGACCCCCCGGGCCCACTGCTCCCGCAGCCGCTGAGCGTTCCCCCGATGGCGAGCGCGGCTGCCGCCGCGAGGCCCGTCGCACGGAGAGATGACCTTGACCGAGGTATGCGCATCGCGTGCCTTCCGGAAGTAGCCCGATAATTCTCGGAAGCGGTTGCGTGGACGGTATGGGGGCCCTGATGCGGTGTCAAGGTCCCCGACAGCCACCGGTTTTGTTCCCCCGCCCCGCCCCTTCCCGAACGGAGGCTCCGCCCCCGAACCCCCACCGGGGCTGCGCCCCCGGGCCCACGCCCCGAACGCCGCTGGGCTCCGCCCCGGGCCGCTGCCCCGGCTTTGTCCCCCGCCCCGCCCCTTCCCGCAGCATCGACATGCGGCTCCGCCGCGTGGCGGGCTCCGCCCCGGACCCCACGCCCGGGTCCCCCAGGGGCCCGCGCCCCGAGCCTCGCTGGGCCCACGTCCCGAACCTCGCTGGGGCTCCGCCCCGGCCCTCACCGGGGCTGCGCCCTCGGGCCCCGCCCTGGGGGCACGGCCCCCCAGCCGGGCTCACGCCCCGAACGCCGCTGGGCTCCGCCCCGGGCCCCTGCTGGGCCTGCGCCCCGAGCCTTGCCGGGCTCCGACTTGGGCCCGTGCTGGGCCCACGACCCCAAGCCTCGCTGGGCTCCGCCCCTGGCCCCCGCTGGGGGCTGGGCACCCGGGGTGTGGCGGGGCTGGGGTCTCGGCGCCTTGCCGGGGGGATGCCTCGGGCTCCTGCTGGGGCTGGTTTGCCAGGCCGAGTTGGGGGTGCGCTTCTCCCGACCGGTCCTGGGGGTCGCCGGGGGGCCGTGGGAAGCCAGCCCGTCCGGCGATTGAGGACCGGGGGCCGGGGCGGAGCCCGCCACGCGGCGGAGCCGCATGTCGATACTGAGGGAAGGGGCGGGGTGGGGGATTACGCCTTGGTCGGGGGAGCGGTGCTGGCGCGGACCACCAGTTGCGTGGCCAGCTCCACGCGAGGGGAGTCGATCTCCTCGCCGCGCGCCTGCCGCAGCACCGTGCGGGCCGCCAGCTTGCCCATGTCGGCCAGGGGCTGGCGGACCGTCGTCAGGGGCGGGGCCGACCAGCGGACCTCGGGGAGGTCGTCGAAGCCGACCACGCTCACATCCTCCGGCACCCGCAGCCCCCGCCGCCGCAGGGCCTCGATGGCGCCCAGGGCCATCTGGTCGCTGGAGGCGAAGACGGCGGTGGGCGGGGTGGGGGAGGCCATCAGCTGGTCGCAGCCGTGGAAACCGGATTCGTGGTAGAAGTCCCCCTGTGCGACGAGAGCTTGATCGAACGGAACCCCCGCCGCCTCCAGGGCCGCCCGGTGTCCGTCCAGCCGCGCCCGGCTGCACAGCAGCCGGGGCGGCCCGGCGATGAGACCGATCCGCCGGTGGCCCAGGCTCAGCAGGTGTTCGGTGGCGGCCATGCCGCCCGCCCAGTTGGTGGCCCCGACCGTGGGGGCGTCGAGGGCGGGGGAACCGGCCGGGTCGACGACCACGATGGGGACGTTCAGCCGCCGCAGCTCGGCGTGGACCACCGGCTCCAGGACGGACGTCACCAGGATCACCCCGTCCGAGGCGCGGGCCCGCAGGTTCTTCATCCACTGCCGGGCCGAGCCCGCCCGCCCGTGGATGGCGGAGACGACCGTACCGACCCCGTCCTGGTGCGCGATCTCCTCCACACCACGGATGATCTCCACGGCCCAGGGGCTGTCGAGGTCGTTGAAGACCAGGTCGACGAGGGCGGCGCGGTCGCCGGGGGCGGTCTGGCGGCGGCGGTAGCCATGGAGGCGTAGCAGGTCCTCGACCCGGGCCCGGGTCTCGGGGGAGACGTCCGACCGTCCGTTGACGACCCGCGAGACCGTGGGTACGGACACTCCGGCCTCCTGGGCGATGGCGGTGATCGTCACCTTGGGCCTGGTGCCGCCGTCGGGGCCCGCGCTCTCCGTAGCCATTTCCGCCTCCTCCGTTGACGGGCATCACGCCCGCCTCTAGCTTTCCGGTCGCACCCTCGGAACCTTGCAGAAGTCTTCCGGAAAACCGGATCAGACGTGAAGAGAAGAGAGGGACACTCCCATGAAGCTTCTGAGCTTACGTAGTGCCGCACTTGGCGCTACGGCGGCGCTCGCCGTCATCCTCACCGCGCCGTCCCAGACGGCGGCCGCCGCCAACCCCACCCTGCGCGAAGTCGCCGACCGCACCGGCCGCTTCGTCGGCACCGCCGTCAACGACGGCCGCCTCGGCGACGGCACCTACGCGAACATCGCCAAGAGCGAGTTCTCCAGCGTCACCGCCGAGAACGCCATGAAGTGGGGCTCGGTCGAGCCGAACCGCGGCCAGTTCAACTGGGCAGCCGCCGACCGCCTCGTCTCGTTCGCCCAGGCCAACCAGCAGAAGGTGTACGGCCACACCCTGGTCTGGCACAGCCAGATGCCGAACTGGCTGGCGAACGGCTCGTTCTCCAACACCGAGCTGCGCACCATCATGACCGGCCACGTCACCACCCAGGTCGCCCGCTACAAGGGCAAGGTCCAGCGCTGGGACGTGGTCAACGAGGCGTTCAACGAGAACGGCACCCTCCGCGCGTCCAAGTTCTACACCCAGCTCGGCCAGTCGTACATCGCCGACTCCTTCCGGGCCGCCCGCGCCGCCGACCCGAGCGCCAAGCTCTTCATCAACGACTTCAACACCGAGGGCACGAACGCCAAGAGCGACGCCCTCTACAACCTGGTCAAGTCGCTCAAGTCGCAAGGCGTGCCCATCGACGGCGTCGGCTTCCAGGCCCACCTCATCGTGGGCCAGGTGCCGTCCACGATGAAGGCCAACCTGCAGCGCTTCGCCGACCTCGGCGTGGAGGTCGTGATCAGCGAGCTGGACATCCGGATGACCACCCCCGCGGACGCCACCAAGCTCCAGCAGCAGGCCAACGACTACAAGTCGGTGGCCAGGACCTGCCTGGCGGTCGCCCGCTGCACCGGCATCACGGTGTGGGGCTTCGGCGACCGGGACTCCTGGGTGCCGGGCACCTTCCCCGGCCAGGGCGCGGCGAATCTGTACGACACCAACTACCAGCCCAAGCCCGCCTACAACGCCTTCCGCGACGGACTCGCCGGATCGTAGGGAGGACACGTACGCCATGAGACTCCACCCGCACGCGTTACGCAGAACCGCCCTGGGCCTGGCGGCCACCGGTGCGCTCCTGATCGGCCTCGCGACGCCCAGCGCCCTGGCCCAGGCCGCCGACCCCGTGCTGCGCGACCTCGCCGAGGCCAAGGGGAAGTACTACGGCACCGCCGTCACCGCGTCCAAGCTGACCGGCACGTACGCCGACATCGCGGGCTCCCAGTTCAACTCCATCACTCCCGGCAACGAGATGAAGTGGGAGTCCGTCGAGCCGAGTCGCGGCACGTACAACTGGTCCGGCGCGGACAGGATCGTCGACTTCGCCGAGGCGCACGACATGGAGGTACGCGGCCACACCCTGGTCTGGCACAGCCAGCTGCCGGGCTGGCTGACGAACGGCTCCTGGACCGCCGACCAGCTGCGCACCCTCATGACCGACCACATCACCGCCGAGGCCGGTCGCTACAAGGGCAGGATCAGCCACTGGGACGTGGTCAACGAGCCGTTCAACGAGGACGGCACCTTCCGTCAGTCGCTCTTCCACAGCAAGCTCGGGCCCTCGTACATCGCGGACGCGCTGCGCGCCGCCCGCGCCGCCGACCCGGACGCCAAGCTGTACCTCAACGACTACAACACCGACGGTCTCGGCGCGAAGAGCGACGGGATGTACAACCTGGTCAAGTCGCTGAAGGCGCAGGGCGTGCCGATCGACGGCGTCGGCTTCCAGGGCCACCTCATCCTCGGCCAGGTGCCGTCCACGATGAAGGCCAACCTGCAGCGCTTCGCCGACCTCGGTGTCGACGTGGCCGTCACCGAACTCGACATCCGGATGACGCTCCCGGCCACCGACGCCAAGCTGGCCCAGCAGAAGGCCGACTACCGGGCGGTCACCGACGCCTGCGTGGCCGTATCCCGCTGCAAGGGCGTCACCGCCTGGGGCTTCACTGATTCCGACTCCTGGATCCCGGACGTGTTCGAGGGCCAGGGCGCCGCCACCCCGTACGACGAGAACTACCGCCCCAAACCCGCCTACTACGGCATCGCCGAATCCCTCGGCTGGACCGGCGGCGGCGATCCCGGGCCTACCGGCAGCTGCACGGTCGGCTACACCGTCACCAGCCAGTGGAACACCGGCTTCACCGCGAACGTCACCGTCAAGAACACCGGATCGAGCCCGGTGGGCGGCTGGCAGGTGGCCTGGACCTACCCCTCCGGCCAGCGGGTGACCTCCGCGTGGAACGCCACCGTCACCCAGTCCGGCGCCCAGGTGACGGCCGCGAACGCCGCGTACAACGGCACCATCGGGGCCGGTGGCTCCGTGTCGTTCGGCTTCAACGGCACCTGGTCCGGCGCCAACACCGCGCCCGCCACGTTCACCTGCACCACGCGTTGAGCGCTTCCGCAGACGCCTGGACGGTGCGAGCCTCCGCCGTCCAGGCACCCCGCCGCCCCGAAAATCCCTCTCCTCTTCCGCGAACAACGCTGTTTCTGAGAACAACGCTGTAAGAAGTCGCGGCTCCCGGCCATTCCCAGGTGAGAGAGCCAAGATGAGGAGACGGCGCGTGACCGACGCCCAACGCTTCCGGGACCTGTACGAGGAGTGCCACCCCCGCGTGCTGGCCTACGCATCCAGCCTGGTGGGACGGCAGGTCGGTGAGGACATCACCAGTGAGACCTTCACCGTCGCCTGGCGCCGGATGCGGGACATCCCCGCGCCGCCGCTGCCGTGGCTGCTCGGCGTGGCCCGCAATCTGACCCGCGAGCTGCGCCGCCGCGACGGCAGACAGTACGCGCTGGCCGCCGAGGAGGCGCAGCGTCTGATCAGTTCGGGCGCCCAGGTCGGCGACGTGGCCGCCGATGTGACCGAACGCGCGGCGGCGCTGCAGGCCCTCGCCGGGCTGTCCGCCGCCGACCGCGAGCTGCTGACGCTGGTCGCCTGGCAGGGGCTCGGCCCCCGGCAGGCCGCACGCGTCCTCGGCTGCACCATCGCCACCTTCTCGGTGCGGCTGCACCGGGCCCGGCGGCGGCTGGAGCGGGCCGTGGACGCGGTCGGGCTCTCTCGTGACGCTCACCCGACAGTGACAGTGAAGGAGCACTGACATGGCACGCAAGCGGCCCGATGTCATGAAGACCCTGGCGGACGCGCGCCCCCCGGAGCTGGACCCCGACCAGTTGGCCGGTTCCGCGCGCGCCCGGCACGACCTGATCACCATCCTGGCCAGTACGCCGGAGACGCCCCAAGCCCACCGCCCCGCCCGGCCGTTCACCTGGCGCTGGGCGCTGTCTGTCGCGGTGGCGGCGTCCGTCGTCGGGGTGGTGGTGGCCCTGCCCGAGGGCGCCCGGAGCCCCGATGGTGCCCGCGCCTCCGCCACCCCCGCCACGGACGACTCCCCCCGGCACACCCCGGAGAACGGCCGTCTCGCGCTGCTGAACGTGGCCGCCCGGGCGGACCGCGCCGCGCACGAGGGCACGTACTGGCAGACGACCACGCGCTCGGCCTGGACCGGCGTCGTCGACCACTCCGGAACGGCCTTCGCGGTCCTCACCTCCGCGACGGACCAGCAGTCCATCGGCGTACGCCCCGGTACGGAGAGCCTGTGGATCTCCGGGCTGGAGGACCGCGTCGTACCCCGCACCGAGCGCGACGCGGCGCGCTGGCGGGCCGCCGGGTCACCGAAGGACGTGACGCTCGCCGCCGAGTCGGGCGGCAAGCTGGGCCTGCGGATGGACACCGGGTCGAAGCAGAAGCGGCCCACGGTGACCCGGACCAACCAGGGCGACCGGATCGCCTCGCTCGGCGCGCGCAATGTGACCTACGGGGACCTGAGGGAACTCCCCGGCGACAGCGCCAAGCTGAGGGCGGCGCTGGCCGACCTGTACGAGGCGGACCGGTACAGCGAGATCAAGGACCGCACCGAGTGGATGTGGCAGCAGGCGGCCGGGCTGATCCGGCTGCCGGTCAAGCCCGAGGTGCGGGCCGCCGCGTACCGCGTCATCGCGGAGCTGCCGGGCATCGCGTCGCTCGGCGAGGTGACCGACCCGACCGGCCGCAAGGGGATCGGCTTCGCCCTGCCCGCGACCGAGGGGACCGACTACGGGACGGCGCGCTCGGAGCTGATCGTGGACCCGGCGACCGGGGCCCTGCTGGCCGACCAGCAGCGCGTGATCAAGCCGAACGCGCAGGCCGCCGAGGCGGGGCTGACGGCGGGCACGGTGGTCGGCTACAACGCCACCGTCACGGCCGAGTGGACCGACCGGCAGCTGAGGACGCCATGAGCCGAGGCCCGGACGACGTGTGGGTCACCTCCGACGCCTCCACCGGCGGGGTGACGAAGCCGCTGCTCCACCACTAGAACGGCAGCGGCTGGACGGTCCGCGAGGTGCCCGTACCCGCCGCGTCCCCGACCGGCTGGACGGCCGGAATCCCCGTGGCCACCGGCCGTAACGCGGTCTCCATCGTGGGCGGCACCAACGAGGACACGCCCCGGGCCACCATGGCCGCCCGCTGGACGGGTAGGGAGTGGGCGGCGGAGGAGCTGCCCGCCGACGTCACCGAGCACAGCGAGATGTCCTCGGTGACCGGCATCGCCGGTGTCCCCGGGACGAACGGCGTGTTCGCCACGGGGCTGGCCGGATGCGCGGGCGACCCCGTCCAGTGCGGCCTGCTGGTCTCACGCTACCTGCGCTGACACCTGATCAGCGGTTCGCGTGGCATAGGCCTGGACGGTGACCGTCTCATCGTCCAGGCACCGCCCCGTCTCCAGGTCGAAGCGCTGCTTGAGCAGCGGCGAGGCCACGAACGGCCGCCCGTCCGCCGAGCCCAGCAGCCCCCGGGAGAGGACGTACGCGCCGGTGAACGGGTCGCGGTTGTCGATCGCGTACGGGCTGCCCGCCCGGTCCAGGAATACCGCCACCTGGCTGCCGTCCGGCAGCAGGGCGGCCACGCCACGGCCGGGGATGAGGTCGGTGAGGGCGCAGACCGCGAACCACCGCTGGTCGACGAGGAGTTCCACGCGGAGGTCGATCCGCTCGGGCGCCATGATCGTCGTCATCGTCATCGGCTGGAGGTCCCTTCGAGAGTGCGTGCGGTACGGACGGGGATGGTGGGGCCGGACAGCAGCGTCAGATCCGGCTTGACCTGGTCGCGCTCGGGCACGAAGGCGACGGTCGGGTCGGGCGACTCGGGCGCGTTGACGAAGGAGACGAACCGCCGCAGCCGCTCCGGGTCGTTGATGGTCTCGGCCCATTCGTCGCGGTAGCCCGCCACATGGTCGGCCATCAGCGCCTCCAGCTCGGCGCACAGCCCCAGCGAGTCGTGGACCACCACGTCCCGTACGTGGTCCAGGCCGCCCTCGATCCGCTCCAGCCAGGCCGAGGTGCGCTCCAGCCGGTCCGCGGTGCGGATGTAGAACATCAGGAAGCGGTCGATGAGCCGGATCAGGCCCTCGTCGTCCAGGTCCTGGGCGAGCAGATCGGCGTGGCGCGGCTCGGCGCCGCCGTTGCCGCCGACGTACAGGTTCCAGCCGTTGGAGGTGGCGATGATGCCGAAGTCCTTGCCGCGCGCCTCGGCGCATTCGCGGGCGCACCCGGAGACGGCCGACTTCAGCTTGTGCGGGGAGCGCAGGCCCCGGTAGCGCAGCTCCAGGTCGATGGCCATGCGTACCGAGTCCTGGACGCCGTAGCGGCACCAGGTCTGGCCCACGCAGGACTTCACGGTGCGCAGCGCCTTGCCGTACGCGTGGCCGGATTCGAACCCGGCGTCCACCAGCTTGGACCAGATGACCGGGAGCTGGTCCACTCGGGCGCCGAAGAGGTCGATCCGCTGACCGCCGGTGATCTTCGTGTAGAGGCCGAAGTCCCGGGCGATCTCGCCGATGACGATCAGCTTCTCGGGGGTGATCTCACCGCCGGGGATGCGCGGCACGATCGAATACGACCCGTTGCGCTGGAGGTTGGCCAGGAAGTGGTCGTTGGTGTCCTGCAACGCGGCCTGTTCGCCGTCCAGGACGTAGCCGCTGGCGCCGAGCGTCGGGGCGAGCGAGGCGATGATCGAGCCGATGGTCGGCTTGCACACCTCGCAGCCGTCGCCGCCGCGCGCCTCCTCGCGGCCGTGGCCCTCCAGCAGTTGCGCGTAGGTGGTGATGCGCAGGGTGCGGACGATCTCGTACAGCTCGGCGCGGGTGTAGCCGAAGCAGCCGCACAGCCCCTTGTCGACGCTGACCCCGCTCGCCTCCAGCTCGTCGTTGACGAGCGTGGTGAGCGTCTTGACGCAACTGCCGCAGCCGGTGCCCGCCTTGGTGCACTTCTTCACCTCGGGCACGGTGACGCACTCGTGCTCGGTGACCGCCGAGCGGATCGAGCCCTTGGTGACGTTGTGGCAGCTGCAGATGACCGCCTCGTCGGGCAGCGCGGACGGGCCGAGCGCGGCGGGCGCGCCGAGCCCGGCGGGCAGTACCAGCTGCTCGGGCGCGACGGGCGGCACGGAACCGGTCAGCGGCCGCAGCATGCCGTAGGCGTCGGCGTCGCCGACCAGCACCCCGCCGAGCAGTTCGCCGCCCGCGCCGACCACCAGCTTCTTGTAGACGCCCGCGCGGGAGTCGGAGTAGACGACGTCGAGACAGCCCTCGGCGGTGCCGTGGGCGTCACCGAAGGACGCCACGTCCACGCCGAGCAGCTTGAGCTTGGTGGAGGTGTCGGCGCCGGTGAAGCCCTCGCAGCCCACCTCGGCCAGGTCGTTGGCGACGGTCTGCGCCATCTCGTACCCGGGCGCGACCAGCCCGTAGACCTTGCCGTCGGCGGTCAGCGCGCATTCGCCGATCGCGTACACCGCCGGATCGCTGGTGCGGCACCGCTCGTCGACCGCGATGCCGCCGCGCTCGCCGACGGTCAGGCCGCAGTCGCGGGCGAGCTGGTCGCGGGGGCGCACCCCGGCCGAGAAGATCACCAGGTCGGTGTCGATGGACGAACCGTCCGAGAGCGCCATGGCGGTCACCGCGCCGTTCGTGTCGGCGGTGATCTCCTTGCCGCCGACGCCGGTGTGCACGATCAGCCCCATGTCCTCGACGGTGCGGCGCAGTGCCGCGCCACCGCCGTCGTCCACCTGGAGCGCCATCAGCCGCGCGTTGAACTCCACGATGTGCGTGGTCAGCCCGAGCCCCTTGAGCGCGCCCGCCGCCTCCAGGCCGAGCAGCCCGCCGCCGACCACGGTGCCGGTCGCCCGGTCCTTGGCGTACTCCTCGATCGCCAGCAGATCGTCGACGGTGCGGTAGACGAAGCAGCCCTCGCTGTCCTTGCCGGGCACCGGCGGGACGAACGGGTACGAGCCGGTGGCCAGCACCAGCGTGTCGTACGGGACGGTCAGCCCGGAGCGCGCGGTGACCGTGCGCGCCCCCCGGTCGATGGTCTCGGCCGGGTCGCCCAGATGCAGCTCGATGCCGTGCCGCTCCATGAAGCCGTCCTCGACCATGGACAGATCGTCCGCGGTCCGGCCGGAGAAGTACGAGGTCAGCTGCACCCGGTCGTACGCGGGCCGGGGCTCCTCGCACAGCACGACGACCCGGGCGCGCGTCGTCACGCCCCGGTCGGCCAGGGCCTCCAGGAAGCGCTGGCCGACCATGCCGTGCCCGACGAGCACGATCGTGGGGGCGGTCTCGGTCTTCGGTGCGCTCTTCGTCATGCCAGGAAGCGTGCGGGAGCGCTGTTTCCCGACCGCATCACCATCGTTTCCCGGACGCAACGCTGCCCTCAGCGCGCCCCCGCAGTGACTGTGAGCCCCGGGGGAGCCCTACCGCAGCGTGATCGGCAGCTTCTGCGGGCTGTTGCCGACGAAGCTCCGGTGCGGCACCAGCTCATCGTCCGGGACCGCCAGGTCGAGGCCGGGGAAGCGGGTGAAGAGCGCTTCGAGGGCGATCACGGCCTCCATCCGGGCCAGCGGGGCGCCCAGGCAGAAGTGGGCGCCGTGGCCGAAGGACAGATGGCGCGCCGCCCGGGTCACCACGAACCGGTCCGCGTCCGCTCCGTACTCCCGCTCGTCGCGCCCGGCGGCGGTGTACGAGACGAGCACGGGCGCGCCCTTCGGGATCACCGCGTCGCCGACGGGGAGGTCCCGGGTGGGGTAGCGGAACGGGAAGTAGCTCACCGGGCTGTCGTACCGCAGCGTCTCCTCGACCACGTCGTCCCAGCTCGCGGCCCCGGAGCGGACCAGCTCCAGCTGATCGCGGTGGTTGCACAGGGCCCGCACCGCGTTGGTGATCAGGTTGAGGGTGGTCTCGTGTCCGGCGATGATCGTCAGCATCAGGGTGCCGATCAGCTCCTCCTCGCTGAGCCGGTCCCCGTCTTCCGCGCGGGTCGCGATCAGCGCGCTGGTCAGGTCGTCCCCCGGGTCCTTCATCCGGGCCGCCGCCACCTGGCCGAGAATCGCCACCATCTCGCGGTTGGCCGCCGGGACCCGCTCGGGGGCGGTGGCGGTGGAGACGATCTCGTTGGACAGCTCGTGCAGCCGGTCCTGGTGCGCCGCGTCGACGCCCAGCAGCTGGGAGATCACGCTCATCGGCAGCGGCAGCGCGAAGTGGCGGCGCAGATCGGCCACCCCGTCCGGGTCCGCGTCGGCGGCCTCGGCGAGCCGGTCCAGCAGCGTGCCGGTCAGCTCGTGGACGACCGGACGCAGCGCCTCCATCCGGCGCGGGGTGAACGCCCGGGTCACCAGCGACCGCAGCCGCTTGTGGTCGTCGCCGTCGGCGGTGGTCATGCCGGGCACGGTGGCGAAGGTCAGCATCGGCCACCCGGCCGGGATCCCGCCGCTCTGGAGGGCGGCGAAGTGGCGGGCGTTCTTGGCCACGTCGGGGTGGGCGAGGAAGCCCTTCAGCTCCTCGTGCCGGGTGACGGCGTACGCCGGTACGTCACCGGGCAGCAGGACCGGGACCGCGGCCCCCCGGGCGCGTAACCCGGCGTTGACCGCGTGCTGGTCGTCGGGCTCCAGCCGGTGCGGCGTCGCGGGGCCGTCATGCGCTACGTCGTGCGGTACGGGGTCGTCGTGCGCCACGGGGCAGCGGCCGTCGGTCATCTGCGGTCTCCTGGAGGCGAGTCGGGTCTCTGGGGCGATGGCGGAGATGGCGGCGATGGCGCCGGGGCCTCGGCGGCGAGCTGCGGTGCGGAGAACCGCACGGGCAGCCCGGCCAGCCCCTTGGACCAGGGCGAGGTGACCCACGGAAGCTCTTCCTCCGGCACCGCGATCTCCAGATCGGGCAGCCGGTGGCGGAGCGTGTCCACGGCGGTACGGGTGATCAGCCGGGCCGGATCGCGCGCCGGGCAGGTGTGCGGTCCCGCGCCGAACGCCAGGTGCGAGCGGTTGCCCACCACCGGCCGCCCGTCCTCGGGCAGCACCTCCGGATCGGCGTTCGCCCCGGCAAGACCGAGGATCAGCATGTCCCCGGCCCGGACGTCCTGTCCGCCGAGGCGCAGATCCCGGGTGGCGTAGCGGCCGGGGAAGTTCTGGGTGGGCGGCTGGCGCCACAGCACCAGGTCGAGCGCGTCGTCCACGGTGAGATGGCCCCGGGCCAGCGAGGAGCGGAACGCGGGATCGGTGAGCAGGATCTGCGTGGTGGAGGCGATCCAGTTCACGGTGGTCTGGTTGCCCGCGACGATGATCACCACCAGGTTGTGCAGCACCTCCTCGTCGCTCAGCCCGACCGGGTGCTCCAGCAGCCAGGAGGTGAGGTCCGCGCCCGGCCGCTGCTTCTTCCAGGCGATCAGGTCCAGCAGGATGCGGCCCATCCGCTTGTTGGCGCCGGTGGCGGCCACGGTGGGCGCGACGATGGTGGCGATCGCGTCGACCAGGCGTGGCCCGCTCTCCGCGTCAAGACCCAGCAGCTCGGTGACCACCTGCAGCGGCAGGACGCGCGCGTACTGCGCGACCAGGTCGGCCCGGTGCTGATCGGCGAACCCGGCGACCAGCCGCTCCGCGGTGGCCCGCACCGTACGGATCAGCTCGTGCCCGTTGACCCGGCCCAGCGCGTCGGCCACCGCCGAGCGCATCCGGCGGTGCTGCGCGCCGTCCGCGAACAGCAGCGCGGGACGCCAGCCCACCAGCGGCATCAGCGGCGAATCAGGTGGCACCCGGCCGTCGCGCAGCGGCGTCCAGCGGCGCGGGTCGTGCGAGAAGTACTGCTCGTCGCGGGTGAGATGGAGCAGCTCACGGTGGCCGATGACGAGCCACGCCTCGATCCCGGGCGCGATCTCGACCGGCACCACATTGCCGTGGTCGCGGCGCATCCGCTCGTACAGCTCGGTCAGCGGCCCGTCCAGCGCCGTCCCGTACAGCGGCACGCGGGTGGTGGCCGTACCGGTTGGGCGCGCGGTCGTCACGGCGCCTCCGTGACGGACTCGATGAGATGGCTCACCAGCGAGATCAGCGCCTTGACCGACGAGGTGTGCTCGCGCGCGTCACAGATGACCAGCGGGGTGTGGGGGAGCAGATCCAGCGCCGAGCGCAGATCGTCCTCGCTGTGCAGCACGCTGTCCGGGAAGGAGTTGACGGCCACCGAGAACGGGACGTCCAGGTCCTCCAGGTGGCCGATGGCGTCGAACGACGCCTCCAGATCGCGGGTGTCGACCAGCGCCAGCGCGCCCAGGGCGCCGCGCGCCAGGTCCTTCCACGCGGGGAGGAAGCGCTGCTGGCCGGGGGTGCCGAAGAGGTACAGGACCAACTCGCCGCCCAGCGTGATCCGTCCGAAGTCCAGCGCGACGGTGGTGGTGGACTTCGTCGGCCGCACCGGCATGTCCAGCCGGGCACCCGCCCGGCTCATGGTCGCCTCGGTGGACAGCGGCTTGATCTCCGAGACCGTGCCGATCAGCGTGGTCTTGCCGACCCCCATCGGCCCGACGACCAGGATCTTCGCCGCGCCGGACACGCTGGGCTGCACGTACATGACCGTCGCGTCGTCCATGTCGTGGGTGTCATCCCTGTTGTCGTCCACGATCTCAGAGCTTGCTTTCAAGCCCATCGAGCACCTTCCTCAGCAAGTCCATATCGGCGCGCTCGGCCACCCGGATGGGCGGGCGCGCCACGATGTGCCCCCAGTCGATGAGATCGGCGAGCAGCACCTGCACCACGGCCGGTGGCTGGCCGAGGTGAGCGGCGACCTCCGCCACCGACAGCAGCCCCTGACAGCAGCGGACGATCCGCCGGTACTCGGGCTGGAGGGTCGGGGGCAGCGCGCTTCCGGAGGCCTTCACCAGCGTCTCCAGCGGCAGAGCATCCCGTGAGGAACCCGCGCGCCCTCGTGTGATCACGTATGGGCGCACCGCAGCGGTGGTTCGTTCCTCCCCGGGGTCGGTCATGGCGCGCTGATCTGCTCCCGTGGCCGACTGCTCAGATGGGCGCCGATTCTCGCCACCAGCACTTGCATCTGCTGGGCCACCAGCCCGACATCCGCCTCGGTGCCGGTGGCAACCCCGAGCGAGGCGCCCTGACCGGCCGAGGTGAACAGCACGAATCCGCCGTCCGACTCGATCATCAGCTGTCTCACCCCCGCCTCCTCGCCGAACAGCAGCGACACCGTGGACTGGCTGGTCACCGTCAGCGCCGCGCAGGCCGCGGCCAGCGACTCGGCCTCGGCGACGCCCAGTTCGGGGACCTCTCCCGTCAGTCCCTCGGCGGAGCCGTGCCCCATGCGCAGACCGTCCTCCGAGACGACGACGGCGTGCCGCACCCCCGCGATCTGGGTCAGGGGACGCAGCATCCATCCAACGTCGGGCAGTCTGGATATGGTTCCGGCCACTACCGGCCTCCTTCTCGATCCTCGTGATCTTCACGGTCCCGGTCCCGGTCGTGCTCCGGGACGCGCACCCGGTCATGGCCCCCGTCCTCCCCGGCCTGCGCCGCCTCGGCCCGCCCGCGTCGGGTGCCGGACACCACGCTCGCGATGGAGGCCCGCGCGGCATCGGGGGACCACGCGCCGGGGTCCGGGGCGGCGGGGCCCGGGGTTCCGGGGTCCGGGGCGCCGGGGTCGGGGGCGGCTGCACGAGAGGCGTCGCGCGGTGTCGTACGGCGCCGGTTGCGGCGCTGCGGAAGGCCGCCGACGGCCGGGGCGGGGGCGTCCCCGGCCGGGTCCCGGTCGGCGCGCTCCGCCGCCACCGGCTCGATGACCACCGGCTCGGCGTCCGCCCTGGGGGCGCTGTCCAGCGGCTCGGTCAGCAGCCGGTGCGGTACGAAGACCACGACCCGGGTCCCGCCGTACGCCGAGGCCGTCGACAGCTCGACGCCGAACCCCAGCTCCCGCGACCAGCGCCCGACACACGCGAGCCCCAGCCGTGGGACCGCTCCCAATTGGGCGAGATCCAGTCCCTCGCGCAGCTGCCCGGTGGCCTGCTCCAGCACGTCCAGCGGCATGCCGAGCCCCGCGTCGTCGATCTCGATGACCGCGCCCGCCGCCACCTCCCGGACGGAGACGGCCACCTGGGTGCGGGACGGCGAGAACACCGTCGCGTTCTCCAGCAGTTCGGCGACCGCGTGCATCAGCCCCTCGACGGCCGGTGCCACCGCGTACAGCGACTGCCCGCCGTGCACCTCCACCCGCCCGAACTCCACGATCCGCGACTGGGCGCCGCGTACGCAGTCGAAGAGCGTCACCGGCCGGGTCTCCCGCCGGGCGGGCCAGATCCCGCACATCACCAGCAGGGTCTGCGCCTTGCGGGTCATCTGGGCGGCGGCGTGGTCGGCCTTCATCACCTCGGCCATCAGCCGCGCGTCGGCCACGTGCTGCTCCAGGCCGTCGAGGACCTGCTGCTGCACGGTCGACATGGCGTGCATGTTGCGGGCGACGGACTCGAACGACGCCTGAACGGAGTCGCGCAGCATCCGCTCGCGGCGGGCCGCCTCGTCCAGCTCCGCCCGTACGGCAGCCAGCCGGGTGATCTCCTCGGCGCGCTCGGCGGCGCGGGCCCGCTCCCGCTCGGCGGTCGCGCGCTCCTGCCCGGCGACCTCGCGCTCCCGCAGTGTCGCGGCCTCGGCCCGGGCGACGGCTCTGCGCAGTCTGGAGACCCACAGCAGCCCCAGGAGCAGCACCAGCACCAGAGCGACGGACAAGGCCACGATGACGGCCACCGTCCCCGACAGCACCTTTGACACCTCCATCCGGGACACGGCCATGAACCGGGCAGATACTACTCATCAACTGATCAGTTGCGTCTGGTAGTTGCCAAACTCTCACCCGTGACGGATGACGCCTTCACAGCGGCCCGAAGTTGCGGTAGGCGCGACCGCCTTCAGGGCCCGGCCGAGCCCGCCCGAGCCCGCCTCGTAGGCTCCCCGTCATGCCTGACATACCGCTGATGACGTTGCTCCTGCTCTGCCTGGCGGCGGGAGCGGCGGGCTGGATCGACGCCGTGGTGGGCGGCGGGGGACTGCTGCTGCTCCCCGCCCTGCTGGTCGGGCTGCCGGGCCTCCCGCCCACGTTCATCCTCGGCACCAACAAGGCCATCGCCATCTGCGGTACGACAGGCGCCGCCGTCACCTATACCCGCAAGGCCCCGGTGGACGTCCGGATGGCCGTACGCATCGGCGTCGCGGCCGCCATCGGCTCGCTCGCGGGGGCCGTCCTCGCCTCCGGTATCGACAGCGCCGTCCTGCGCCCCCTCATCATGGTCGTCCTGCTGGCGGTGCTCGCGTTCGTCCTGCTGCGCCCCGCCTTCGGCGCCGCTCCCGCCCTCGCGGGTCCGCTCTCCCGCCACCGCGTCCTCACGGCGGTGCTGGGCGTGGGTCTTGGCATCGGCTTCTACGACGGTCTGTTCGGGCCGGGCACCGGCACGTTCCTGGTCATCGCGCTGGCCGCGACGCTGGGCACGGACCTGGTGACGTCCTCCGCCACCGCGAAGGTCGTCAACGTCTGCACGAACCTGGGCGCGCTGGTGACCTTCGGCTCCCAGGGCAGGGTGCTGTGGGGCCTGGCCGCACTGCTGGCCTGTTTCAACCTGACGGGCGCCATGGTGGGCGCGCGGATGGCGCTGAAGCGCGGGACCGGCTTCGTGCGCGGGGTGCTGGTGGTGGTCGTGGTCTCGCTGGTGGTCAAGCTCGGCTACGACCAGTGGGTGGCCTGAGGCGCCCGTCTTCACCCGCCTCTTCACCTGCGTCTTCACCGGCGCGGCTCCCAGCGGAAGAGCCGGGACGCCAGCCCGACGGCGACCAGGACCCAGCTCAGCGTGGGCACCAGCAGCACCAGGGAGTCCGACACGGCGGTGCCGCCATCCCAGGCGTTCACCACCAGCTCGGTGGCCGAGCCGCCGGGAAGCAGCCGCTTGAGCACGGTGAGGTCCTCGCTGCCGCTGATCCCCACCCAGCTGGCGACGGCGATGGTGCCGAGGCTGACGGGCAGGGTGGTCACCTGGGCGTGCTCGGGGGAGTTCGTCAGCCCGGCGGTGGCGAGCCCCAGGCCCAGCATCATGATCACGATCGAGAGGACGGCCGCCACCAGCAGCAGCACCTGGGCGGGCTTGCCGCTGACCGCGCCCAGCACACCCAGGATCACCGCGACCTGGACCAGCGTCATGACCGTGACCGGCAACAGCAGCCCGGAGAGGACGCTGGTGTCATCGGCGGCGGTGGAGCGCAGCCGCTTGAGGAAGAGGTTCTGGCGGCGCGAGGCCAGCGTGGTCACCGTGGTCGTGTAGAGCCCGAACGCCCCCACGGTGAACACCACCACCGCCGCGATGTATCCCAGACCGTACAGGTCCGCGAAGATCTCGTGCCGGTAGAGGAAGAACGCGCTGACCGCTGCGGGCATGATGAGGCTGGTGACCAGAACGAGCCGGTTCCGGAAGAGCTGAATCAGCTCACTGAGGGCGATGGAGAGCATGGCGGGGGTTCCTTTTCGGGGACTTCTTGGTTCGGGGCGTTCTGGTTTTCGGGGAGTTCCGGGGCGATTCAGTCGCTGCCGATGGAGCGGAAGACGTCGTCGAGCCGGGTCGGCCCCGCTTCGAGGTCGTGCAGCTCCACCGCCTGCTCCTGCGCCCACTGGAGCAGGGTGTGCAGATCCTTCTGGAGGCGATGGGTCTCGATGAGCACCTTCCCGTCGCTCCCGCGCGTGGCGTCCAGCGGAAGCGACGCCCCGGGAGCCGGAAGGTTCGGAAGGGTGAAGCGGATCGTGCCCGGCAGCGTCCGCGTCAGCTCGGAGACGGTCCCCTCCATGCGGAACGCCCCCTTGTGCATGAGGCCGACGCGGTCGGCCCGCGCCTGGGCCTCTTCCAGGTAGTGCGTGGTGAGGACGATGGTGGCGCCGCCCTCGCGCAGCTTGTCCACGGCGTCCCAGAGGGCGTCCCGGGACTGGATGTCCAGGCCGGTCGTGGGCTCGTCCAGGAAGATCAGCTCCGGGGTGCCGTACACGGCCGTGGCGAAGTCCAGACGGCGCTTCTCACCGCCGGAGAGCTGGGACACCTTGGTGCGGGCCTTGTGGGTTAGGCCGACGATGCCGAGCACGCGCCCGATCTCGTCCGTGCGCCGGGTGAGCTTGCCTATCAGCCGGACCGATTCCCGCACCGTCAGGTCTGGCGAGAACCCGCTCTCCTGCAGCATGACGCCCATCCGGGGCCGCACGGCGGGACGGTCGTGCGGGCTGCGCCCGAAGACCCGTACGGAACCTGAGGTGGCCGTGCGGTGGCCCTCGATGGTCTCCAGGGCCGAGGTCTTGCCCGCCCCGTTCGTGCCGAGCAGCGCGTAGAACTCCCCGGGCCACACCTGGAAGGACAGGTCCTTCACGGCGTGGAAGTCGCCGTAGGTGACATTCAGGCTGTCGACGTCGATGACTGGTGTCGTGTGCATACGCCGATTTCAGCCGACGTCCCACCGGCCCGGCAGTGCCACGGTGTCATAACCTCGCCATGACATATCGCCGGTCGAGCCATGACGCAGTGTCACTGGTGGCGGAACGGAACCGGAAGAATACTGAAGCGCGGACCCTGCTGTTCGATCCCGGAGACCGATGTCCGAACATGCTGAGACCACGCAGGAACGGCTGCGCCGACTGAACCTCACCCTGCTGCTTCCGACGCTCACCGCCACAGGAGCGCTCGTGGTGGCCGTCGACGCCCGGAGCTGGTGGCATGCCGCCATCCTGGGCCTGGGCGTGGTGGCGGCGCTGGTCGCCTTCGTGAAGTGGGCAGGGGGAGACATCGCCCCCCGTGTCGCCCTCCCCTGCCTGGCCATCACCGCGGCGGTGTGGCTCTGCGGGGTCCTGGTGGCCGACAGCGCGACGGCGTTCTACGGCATCTCCATCGTGGGCCCCCTCGCCATTCGCCAGCTGCGCCGCCACCGGGGCGCGGCGGCGGTGGGGCTGGCCGTCTTCGTCGCCGCCGTGGGGGCGGCGAGGCTGACGGTGACACCGGACGATGTCTCCGGCGTTCTGGTCTCGTACGTCATCATCCCCACGGGCGTCGCCGCGGTGGCGGCCGGGCTCATGTTCCCCAACCAGCGGTTCTACGACGTCGTGGCGGACCTGGAGGAGTCAGGGCAGCGCGAGGCCGAGATGGCCGTCATCCGCGAGCGCATGCGGTTCGCCAGCGACCTGCACGACATCCAGGGCCACACGCTGCACGTGGTGAAGCTGAAGACCGCACTGGCCCAGAAGCTGGTGCGCAGCGACCCCACACGCGCGGAGGAAGAGCTACGGGAGATCTACGCCCTGGTCGGCGACACCATCACCCAGACCAAGGAGCTGGCCTACGCGCAGCGGCGGCTCAACCTGTCCGCGGAGCTGGAGAACGCGAAGAACCTCTTCGAAGCCGCGGGCATCCGCGTGCGCGTCGACCGCGAGGCCGAGATCGACGAGCGGGACAACGAACTGCTCGGCCAGGTCCTCCGGGAGACGACGACCAACATCCTGCGGCACGCCCAGGCCGAACAGGTACGGATCACCCTCGTGGCGTCCGGCATCACCATCCTCAACGACGGCGCCCAGGAGGGGCTGCCGCCCGAACTCAGCGGGCTCTCCACCCTCATGGAGCGCGTGGCCGACAACGGAGGCGAACTGATAGTGGAGCAGAAGGACGGCCGGTTCCTGACGGCCGCGACATTCCCGCACCCCCGCTCGCACCCCCGCCCGACGGCCACGTCCACGGCTCCGGAGGAGGGCCGATGACCACCGTGGTGCTCGCCGACGACGAAGCCCTGCTCCGCAAGGCCCTGGCCGCACTGCTCCCGCTCGAAGGCGACATCACCGTGCTCACCGAGGCGGAAGAGGGCGGAGCGGCGGTGCGGGCGACGCTGCGTCACCAGCCCGACGTCCTCGTCATCGACCTGGAGATGCAGGGCGTCGACGGGCTGGAGGCCGTCGCGGCGATCCGCCGGGCCCGCCCGGACCAGGTGATCCTCATGCTGACCCGCCACGCCAAGCCCGGTGTGCTTCGCAAGGCGCTGAAGCTCGGCGTCCAGGGCTTCGTGAGCAAGGCCGCCGACCCCGCGCACATCGCGTCGGTCATCGCGACACTCCACGCGGGCAAGCGCTGGATAGACCCGGACGTCTCCGCCCTCGCCGTCGTCGACGACTGCCCACTCACCGACCGCGAGATCGACGTGCTGCGCGCGACCGGCGAGGGCTACTCGGTCGCCGACATCGCCGCCCAACTCCACCTGGCGGGCGGCACGGTACGTAACTACCTCTCCCACGCGATGCAGAAGACCCAGACCCGCACCCGCCACGAGGCCGCCCGGTACGCCCGCAAGCGCGACTGGCTTTGACGTGCTCCCCGGTTAAAGTCCGGGGATTCCTGCCACGGTCGTGTGACCATCTGGGTGGCTTCCTGCTTCAACGCGCTGTGCCGGGACTCTCGTCCTGGTCTTACCTGCGCTCTGCGAGGCGTTTAGCCTGTCCGCCCGTCCGGCGGCCAGGGTGTTCTTCGAGGCGTTGTCGTCACGGTCGTGGACGGTCCCGCACTCTGCGCACGTCCATTGGCGGACGTGGAGGGGCTTGGGGCCGTCCTTGATGCCACACACGGAGCAGACCTGCGAGGTCGGCTCGAAGCGTCCGATCTTCCCGAAGTACCGGCCGTGCTTGACCGCCTTGTACTCCAGCATGTTCACGAACGCCGACCATCCGGCGTCGTGCACGGACTTGGCCAGCCGGGTCCGGGCCAGGCCGGACACCGCGAGGTCTTCCACATACACCGCTTGGTTGTCGCGGATGATCTGTGTGGAAGCCTTGTGGTGCCAGTCCCGGCGGCGGTCGGCCACCCGAGCATGCTGCCGCGCGACCCGGATACGGGCCTTGGTCCGGTTCTTTGATCCCTGGGCCTTGCGGCTGAGGTCCTTCTGTAACCGTTTGAGCTTCTTCTCCGCGCGGCGCAGAAATTTCGGGGAGTGGATGCGGGTGCCGTCGGACAGGACGGCGAAGGTGAACAGACCCAGGTCGATGCCGACTTCGGTTTCCAGCTCGGGAAGGGGGTCCGGTCCGGTGTCCACCACGAAGCTCATGAAGTACCGGCCCGCACAGTCCTTGGTGACGGTGAGAGAGGTGGGTGCGGCCGGTAGCGGCCTGGACCAGGTGACCTTGATGGTGCCGACCTTGGCCACATACACCCTGCCGTTGTCCTGGAGAGAGAAGGCGTTGGTGTTCAGGCGGATGGACTGCCGGGTGTCCTTCTTCGTTTTGTAGCGGGGCGGGGCGACCTTGCGGCCTTTGCGTGTGCCCTTGAGGGAGTCGAAGAAATTCTTGTACGCGGCATCCAGATCGCGCAGGGACTGCTGGAGCACGACCGCCGATACCTCGGCTAGAAAGGCGCGCCCGGTGGTGTGCTTGGCCTGGGTGATGCGGCGCCGGGACAGTTCGGCCGACGTTATATAGGGCAGCCCGGCCGCGTGGGCTTCCTTCCGGTCGCGCAGGCAGTCGTTCCACACCACACGTGCACACCCGAACGCACGCGCCAGCGCGACGCGCTGCGGGGCGTCCGGGTAAACCCGGTAGTTGTAACGGAGCTGCATGAACCCGAACATATTGCGGTCTCATGGACTGCGAGAAGGAATGTCGCCGTGGCAGGCATATAGTTTCGGCGATGCACGTTCACTTGGTCTTTGTGGCCAAGTACCGGCGTGGAGTGTTCACCGATGAGATGGTGACACGCTGCGAAAAGATCATGCGGAACGTGTGCCAGGACTTCGAGGCGGACTCCAAGGAGCTCAACGGCGAGCGCGATCATGTGCACCTGCTGGTGCACTACCCGCCGAAGATCGCCGTCTCCAAGCTGGTCAACAGCCTCAAGAGCGTCTCTGCCTGTTACCTGCGACGCGAGTACACCGGAGCTATGAACCGCGCCGTCACGCAAGATGATTGTAAACAGGAGTCAGCGACCCAGGCGGGCACAGGGCCCGGGCCGGCAGTCGGCACAAGGAGCGGGGATGGCAACGGGGACACGGGACTGGCGGATCGCGGCGCGGAACGGGCTGGTCCCGGAGGACATCAGTCCGTGGAAATCGGCGCGGCGCACGTTCGCGCTGGTGGTGTTCGTGTGGGCCGCCGCGGCGGCCATCACCTGCGCCGCCTATCTGACGCTGGGCTCGGAGGTGGTCCCCATCGCGCTCGGGGTGGTCCTCTGCCTGGCCTTCGCCGTGCTGCTGATGCTTCTCCACCGGGCCGCCTGGCTGGCCGTACTGGCCGTGGTGCCCGCGCTGTTCGTCCTCGTCGGGGCCGTCCAGTACGCGCCCGAGGCGGCCTTGGAGCGGCGCGGTGTACGCGAGAGCGTGGTGATCGTGGCGGACAGCGCGGCCGGGACGGGCGGCGACAACCATCGCTTCACCCTCCGCCGTACGGACGGAAGCACGCTCAAGGAGAAGCTGGAGTACGACGGCGACACCTGGGACCCCAAGGTGGGCGAACGGCTCGATGTCATCCGCGACCCGGAGGGCACCGTGCCGATGGAGCAGGCGGAGGACGTGGACGCCGGGGGCCGGATGGGCGGTCTGATCGGCGGCACCGTGGCCTGGACCCTGATCACGGTCCTGGCGGGGCGCCGTGGCCATGTCCGCCGCCGCCGGGGCATCGAGATGCCGGACTACATGTGATGACCGGCCTTGCCGGTGGACGCCATGGGGAAGGTGGACGCCACGGGGAAGACCCCGCCGACGGAAGGCGTTCATGAGGCATGGCTGTCATCCACAAAACCACCATGCGCCCCACCAAGCTGGAGCTTCTGGCGCCCTGGCTCCCCGCTCGGCCCTGGTACCTCGGCGCGGGGCGCGCGCCGGAGCTGTCCCGGGTCGGGGGATTCCGGCTCGACGATCCGGCGGGGGAGGTGGGCATCGAGTTCATGGTGGTCGAGGACGCGTCCGGGGAGCGGCCGGTCTGGTACCACCTGCCGCTCAGTTACCGTGCCGCCCCGCTCGACGGCGCCGAGCACGCCCTGATCGGCACGTCCGAGCACGGGGTGCTGGGGCAGCGGTGGATCTACGACGGAACCCATGACCCGGTGCTCGTCGCCCAGCTCCTCGCACTCCTCCAGGGCCGCGCCACACCGCAGATGCAGAGCGAGTCCGACACCCCCGACCCCTCCGTCGCGGTGGAGGGCGCGGAGGCGATCCCGGGAAGGCCCTCCGGCGCGCCGGACGTCACCGACAGCCCTGGCGGTACGTGTCTCGCGGTCGGGTCCTTGACGCTCGACGTGACGCGCGTCCTCCGGCGAGAGGAGGACGTGGCCGAGGAGGCGGCGGCGCTGGCCCAGGTCAGCGCGGGCTGGCGGCTGCCGGACGGCGGCGAGGGGCGCGGCCGGTTCGCCGTCCTGCGCGACAGCTGAAGGGACATGTCGGACGACGCCTCCTGACCGCCGCCGCCACAGGCCCGGCGGCCACCGCGTCCGTCACGACTCCGGCCGCGCAGCGGCGGCGCCGAATGGTCCGCCGCTCCCGAACGCCGCATCGGTGAAGCGCTCGCCGATGCGGCGATGGGTGGCCGCGTCCGGGTGGAGCTGGTCGCGCAGCGGCAGTTCGGCGAAGTCGGCCTCGCCGTAGAGGTCGCGTCCGTCGAGGTAGTGCAGAAACGGATCGTCGGCCGCCCGCTGCCGCACGATGCGGGCCAGCTCGTCCCGTATGACGGTGAGCGTCAGCTTTCCGGCGGCGCGCTCGGCGGGGTCGCCCGTGGCCCGGAACTGGAGCCTCCCTTCACTGAGACCGGAGAAATCCGGCGCGGCGGGGCCCGGTGTGTCCTCGTGGATGGGGCAGTACGTGGCGGAGATGACCAGCAGCGGCGCCGTGGGATGCCCCTCGCGGAGGGTGTCGAGGAAGCCGTGCACCGCCGGGGTGAACGCGCGCAGCCGCATCAGATCGGCGTTGACCAGATTGATGCCGATCTTGACGCTGAGCAGATCGGCGGGGGTGTCCCGCATCGCTCGGGCCGTGAACGGGTCGAGCAGGGCGCTGCCCCCCAGACCCAGGTTGATCAGCTCCACGCCACCGCGTGAGGCCGCCAGCGCGGGCCATGTGGTGCTGGGGCTCTCGGCGTCGGAGCCATGGCTGATCGAACTGCCGTGGTGCAGCCACACCCTGCGCTCCCCGTCCGGCACGGCCTCGACGGGGGCGTCCGTGCGCAGGGTGACCAGCTCGGTGATCTCGTTGTACGGCAGCCAGATCTCGACGTCCTTCATGCGGTCGGGCAGCCCGGAGAACCGTACGGTGCCGACCGGGCCGGGCCGGGTCTCCGAGGACCCGGTGGTCATGTCGACCATCCGGACGTTGCCCCCGGTCACACTCGCCCGCCCGGCCAGACGGCCGTCGATGTGCAGGTCGTACACCCCGTCCGGGCGGGGCGGGGCACCCCGGTACGCCATCTTGGTGCGCAGCGCGTCCAGTTCGACGGCGGTGGCCCGGGTACGGAACGCCAGCCGCACCCCGGAGGGCTGAGCCTCCGCCAGGGCCAACTGCCCGTCGGCACACTGCGCGCGGGCCCAGGCGGGCAGCCGGTGCGGCAGCACCCCGCGCTCGGTGCGCTCCACATCGAGGGCGCCGCGCAGGAGTTGCGCGGTGATGGGGGTCGTCTCGGTCAGTCGCTCGGGTGCGGGTGCCATGCTCTTCCTTCCTTTCGCCGTAAGTACTTAAGCATATGCCTAAAGCTTTTAGGTAATGGGGAGAGTGGCCAGCCAACCTCAAGTTCCCCTCTGAACTGGCGTGATCACGGTTCGTGACCTTGCCACCCGGACAAAACTGACGACAAGGAAGCAAGAGCGGATGGAAGGGGGCATTCCGATGAGGAGCGTTTTCCGGCGCACCACCGAGCCCGTACCGCAGACACTGGATCTCTACGACGTCGCCTATCTGAGCGGCGCGCCGCAGCGCATGATGGAAGTCGCCCTCGTCGCGCTGCACGAGCGTGGCGTCGTGCGGATTCGCGTCTCGCGGGTGCGCCTCGTGGAGGAACCGGTCGACCGGCGCGTCCACCCCGTCGAGCGCGCCATCATCGCCCTGTGCCGCCGCCACTCGCGGAGCACGCTCTCCCTGCTCGAAGCGATCGAGGGCGGGCCCGAAGTGGGGGAAATCGAGCGCCGCATGATCGCCTCCCGTCTGATGACCCCCAGGCGCTGCCGCCTCACCCGCGCGGGCCGACAGCACCTGGAGGCGGCCGAACAGAGCGGGGAGTACCCCGCATACGTCTTCGAGGGCCTGGGCGCGCTGCCGGACGTAGCGCTGAGGTATCACATCGGCGAGGTGATAGAGACGCCCCTCAGCCTGGGCGGCCGACTGATCCGCCTGGGCGAGGCCCTCGACGACCGGCAGTCGGGCCACCGTCACGACGGCGGCGGACTCCTGCGATAGCGACTGAACATGGGTGGGGGTGCTCATGAGTTCGCCGTACGCGCCCTGACATGATCGGAACGTGAAGGCCACGGGGAAACGATGGACGCACCTCGCCCTCTACCTGGGGCTGGTGTGGGCGGCCGGGGCACTGGTGGTGCCGCGCGCCTACCGCATCGGCTTCGGCCACGGGCTCGGAATCGACGTCGAGCGGCTGCCCGCGATCGGGATCGGCGCGGCCGCCATGGTCAGTGTGCTCGCGGTCGGCGTGGCCCCGGTGGGCCATGTGGTGCGGCCGTGCCGCACGGCGGGCGGGCGGCTCGGCTGGGCCGTGACGGTCTTCCTCGGCGGCACGGTCGGCCTCGCGGCCGGAATCGGCGCCTACCGCTCCGGCGCGCTGCACGTGGGCGGGCCCGCACAGCGCGCCGCGCTGTGCGGCGTGCCGTACGCGCTGGTGGCGGCGCTGTTCATCGCGGGCGTGACGGTCCGTCTGATATCCGGTGTGGCGGTGCTCGGCGTGGTGGCGTACGGCACGGCCGTCACCCACAAGTCGCAGCAGGAGAAGGAGATGCGGGGCCTCATGGCCGGTACGTCACTGGCCCGGCAGGACCTCCTGCTCCCCGACCCGCCCGCCGGATACCGCGTGGACGAGGGAAACGGCCTGCTGACGGCCGATGGCTTCGGGGTCCACTACGTCCCGTACGCGCCGAGCACGGTGGGCGGCGGGCGTCCCGATGTGGCGTTCATGGTGAGCCGCACCACCATGCGGGACGCCGACGGCATCACCGAGGCGACCCGCACCCTCGGCGGCGGGAACGTCGAAATCGTCCTGTCGGCGTACCGCGACGGCATGCGGCTCACGGTGACCGCGCGCGGCCCGAGCGGCCCGGCCGACCGGGACGAGCTACGCCGCATGCTGCACACCGCCCGCCCGGCCAGCGACGCCGAGGTGCTCCACGCGCTGCGACGTCCCGCCGCCTAGCCGGTCTGCTCGGCGGCGGTCAGACACAGCAGGAGCGCCGTGGGGGTGTGGGGCAGGGTGACGGTGAGTTCGGCGCGGTCCGCCGCCCAGGTGGCTCCGGAGGTGGACTCCGCCGGGTGGAGGTGTTCGATCCGCAGCGCGCGCCCCGCCAAGTGACTCAGAGAGAGAACTTGTTGGGGTTTTTCGCCTCCCCGGCGCCAGACCGTTACGTACGTCCGGTCATCGCCCGTACGCAGCCCCAGCGCCACCCACGCGTCCGTCCACCCCGGCAGCCCCAGCGGCCAGAAGGGGACGGCCGAGGGCAGATCGGCGCGCACCCGCCGGTACACCGCGAGGGCGTCGCGGACGAGGTCCAGTTGGGCCGGGGCCATCCGGTCGAGGTGGCCCGAGAGATGGACCCGCCCCAGCAGCGCACCGGCCAGCGTGAAGCGGATCTCGTCGTCGGTGAAGCCGGGCTGCGGGTACGCCCACACCGCGCCCTGCTCCGGCGGCACCGCGCTGGGCGCGGCGGCGGCGATGGGCGGATAGCGCAGCGGGTCCTGCTGGTCGCTGGTGGACTGGAGCTGGGTGAGGGCGAGCGAGGAGCCGTCCATGCGCATGCCGCCCGAGGCGCAGTTCTCGATGACGAGCGCGGGGTGGCGGTCGAGCACGGCGGCCAGCCAGCGCTCATGGGCGCGCGCGTGGCCGAGCAGGCCCGCGCCGGGGGCGGCGTGGCCGTGCGCCGGGTCCCAGTCCGTGCCGGGGGCGATGCTGATGTTGTAGTCGAGCTTGAGGTAGCCGACGCCCCAGTCGCCGACGATGCGGTCGATCGTCGTGTCGAGGTGGCGGCGCGCGGCGGGGTGGCGCAGGTCGAGGTGGTGGCGGCCGTTCTCGGTGAGCCGTACGCCGTCGCGCTGGAAGAACGCGTCGTCCGGCAGCTCGGCGGCCACCGGGCTGCGGACGCCGACGACTTCGGGCTCCAGCCACAGCCCGGGGACCATGCCGAGGGAACGGATACGGTCGAGGACGGCCTGGAGCCCGCCGGGGAAGCGCCGGGTGGAGGGCTGCCACGCGCCGACGCTGTCCCACCAGCCGTCGGTGTCGTCGTACCAGCCCGCGTCGATGCAGAAGTATTCGGCCCCGGCCCGGGCGGCGGCGTCGATCAGCGGCAGCAGACGCTCGGTGGTGGGGTCGCCCATCAGGGTGTTCATGTAGTCGTTGAACACGATGGGCAGGGCGGTGTGGTCGGGATGCGGCCGCCGTACGGCCCGGCGGTACGCGGTGAGATGGGCCATCGCCGCGTCGAACCCGCCCCGCGCGGCGAGCGCGAGGGCGGCCGGGACGGTGGTGAACGAGGCGCCGGGTTCGAGCCGTTCGCGCCACTGGTGCTCGGCGTCGGTCGGCCCGCTGAGCGCGACGTACGTACCGTCGCCCCGCTCCCCGGCCTCCCACCGCCACCCCACCGGCGACTCGACCTGCCAGAGCCAGGCCCGGCCGGTGGCGCGCTCCGTGAGGGCGCCCATCGGCAGGTGGCCATCGGTGGGCCAGCTGCCGACGCTGCTGAGGACGAGGGCGACGCGGCTGGCGTTTCCGTGGGCCTCGCGCGACAGGTCCACGATCCGGTCGCGCAGCGGTACGGCGGTCCAACGGCACTCGGCCAGCCATTCGTTGCGCGCCCAGTGCGCATCGAGCGCGTCGGGGGAGGGGAGGCCGCCGAGGACGAGGTGCGGGACGGCCTGGACGACGAGCGGGCCGGTGCCCTCGTTCGTCAGCCGCACCTCGGAGCGCAGCACGGGCAGGCCGTCGGGGGAGGAGAGGCGGACCTCGGCGGTGAGACCGGAGCCGGGGTCGTGGAGGTCGAGCGTCAGCCGGTGCCAGCGGCCGTCGTCGTCCGTTCCGGTCTGGTGGCCCCGGTATCGCAGCCGCGCGCCGAGCACCGTCTCGATGCCGCGCTGCCCGGACCACTCGCTGCCGTAACCGAGCGCCAGCACCTCGACGACCGGCGTGCCCTCGGGCTCCGACGGTGCGGTATCGCCCGGCGGGCCCAGCCGTACGAGCCGGAGCACCCCGTCCGCCCCGGTCGCGAACTCCGCCGTGAGCGCCGTATGGCCCCATGTGAACGTCTCCCGCACGCCAGCCCCTTCCCCAACTACGGCCGCTTGACGAGTCCCTTGACGGCCCCTGTGTGACCGGTCACAATCCTGGCGTGCATGTGACCGGTCACACAAGAGGCGGCAAGCGGCCCGGCATCCGCGACGTCGCCACCGCCGCGGGCGTCTCGTACCAGACCGTCTCCCGCGTGATCAACGACCATCCGAGCGTCAAACCGGCCACCCGGGAGCGCGTCCTCGCCGCGATCGAGGCCCTTGGCTTCCGCCGCAGCGCCACCGCGCTCGCCCTGGCCAGCGGACGCGCCCGCTCGGTCACCGTGCTGACCGCGAACACCACCCACTACGGCTACGCCGCCACCCTCCAGGGCATCGAGGAGGCCGCCCGCGCCGCCGGTTACACGGTCGCCATCGGCGTCCTGGAATCCGACACCGTGGCCGACGTCCGGACCGAAGTGCGGCGGGCCGCCGACACCGGCGGCGGGCTGATCGTGATGGCGTACGACACCGCCGGGGTCCGCGCCCTGGCCGCCGTACCCACCGAACTCCCGGTCGTGGGCGTGGTCGAGACCCCGTCCCGGCCGCCCGCCGGGCACCGCCCCTGGGTGTGGACGGATGACCGCGAGGCGGCCCGCACCGTCACCCGCCATCTGCTGGACCTCGGCCACCGGACCGTGCACTACGTCGCCATCCCCTCCAGCACCCGCCGCACCGGCCAGCGCACCGCGGGCTGGCGGGACGCGCTGCGCGCGGCCGGGGCGCCGGTGCCGCGCCCGCTGGCCGGGAGCTGGGATCCGGCCGGTGGCTACCAGGCGGGGCTGCGGCTGGCCCGCGATCCGTCCGTCACCGCGATCCTGTGCGGCAACGACGACCTCGCGCTCGGGGTGATCCGGGCGCTGCACGAGGCGGGCCGGGCGATCCCGGGCGAGGTGAGCGTGGCCGGTTTCGACGACGCCCCGCACTCGGCGTTCCTCACCCCCTCCCTGACGACCGTACGGCTCGACTTCACGGGCCTGGGCCGGGCCGCCTTCGGCCGGTTGCACGGCCTGCTGGAGGCGGCCGCACCGGTCGCGCCGCGCCCCGTCTCCGTACCGCTGCTGATCGTCCGCGAAAGCTCCGGCCCACCGCCGGCCCCGTTACCCCCGACCCCACCCTCGGAGGCCCCCCGCGCATGAGCAGATCCAGTACGCCCACCAGGTCCACCGGACACCGCATACGGACGGCCGCCACCGCCACCGCCCTCGCCGCCGCGCTCCTGGCGGCGGCCGTCCCCGCCGACGCCACCACCCCCACAGCTACTGCTAAAGCCGCCCCGAACCTCGCCGTCGACCTCGCCGCCCCCGAGGGCCCCGTCCTGCGCGGCGCCAACGGATCGCTGTACGGCCTGAGCGACGACGGCGTGCCGACCGACGCCGCCCTCGCGCCGCTGAAGCTCACCACCGTCACCCAGAAGCCGGAGGGCGGCGCCCAGCACCCGAACGGCGACGCCGTCACCGTCTCGAAGTCGTTCTTCCGCAACGGCGGCGGCGACGTCCTGGTGATGATGCAGGACATCTACGCCAAGTGGCCGTACGAGGACCTAGGCATCGAGGACTACCTCACCAAGGTCGACAAGATCGTGCCCGACGTCGCCAAGGCGCCGAACAGCGAGCACTTCGTTTATGTCCCGTTCAACGAGCCCGACCAGATCTGGTACAACCTCGGCGTCGCCGACCAGGCCACGTACGAGAAGAACCGGGACCGCTTCTTCCGCGACTGGAAGACCGTCTACCACCGCATCCGCGCCTTCGACCCGGACGCCCGCATCGCGGGCCCCAACGAGTCCTCGTACCACTCCCGCCTGATGGGCGACTTCCTGACCTGGGCGAAGCAGGAGAAGGTCCTGCCCGACGTCACCACCTGGCATGAGCTGGGCCCGGACTCCCTGCGCGACTTCCAGGGCCACTACGACGACTACCGCGCCCGGGAGAAGCGCGCGGGGATCGCACCGCGCCCGATCAACATCGATGAGTACGCCAACCGCCGCGATCTGTCCGTCCCCGGGCAACTCGTCCAGTGGGTCTCCCTCTTCGAGCGCAACAAGGTCTACGCCGACCAGGCGTACTGGGATGCCGCGGGCAACCTCTCCGGCAGCGTCGCCCAGGCCAACATCCCCAACGGCGCGTGGTGGTTCTTCCGCTGGTACGCCACCATGACCGGCCGGACCGTCAAGGTCACCCCGCCCACCCCGAACGCCGTCGACACCCTCCAGGGCCTCGCCTCCTACGACACCGCCAAGCGCCAGGCGCAGGTGCTGGTCGGCGGGGCGGCGGGCGACGCGAACGTGACGGTCGGCCACGTCGACCCGAAGGTGTTCGGCGGCCAGGTCACCGCCGCCGTCTCGGAGGCCGCCTGGTCCGGCTACGAGGGCGCCCACGCCGCACCCCGCACCCTGGCCCGGAAGAAGCTCACCGTCCGCCCGGACGGCTCGGTCACCGTCCCGCTCACCGGCATGGACCGCATGTCCGCGTACCGGATCGTGCTCACCCCGGCGGGCGGCGGCACCCCGCAGCCCGCGCGGGTGCCGTGGCACGCGGCGTACGAGGCGGAGGACGCGGCGATCACCGAGGGCAAGGTCTACACCCAGGGCACCGTCGCCAACGCCAACGGCTACGCCGCCTCCGGCACCAAGGACGTCGGCTCCCTCAACCAGGACACCAGTAAGGTCGCGTTCACCGTGGACGTGCCCCGCACCGGGGACTACGACCTCGCCGTCCTCTACGGCAACCAGAGCGGCGGCCCGGCCACCCAGCGGCTCACGGTTGACGGCGGCGCGGCCCGCACCCTCACCTACCCCTCCACCGAGAACTGGACCTACCGCGGCCTCAAGAACACCACCGTCCGCCTGTCCGCGGGCCGCCACGAGATCGCCCTGGCCCATGACACCGCCGAGGTGACCCTCGACCGCGTCGACCTCACTGCCGCCACGCAGCCCTCCGCCGCGTACGAGGCCACGCTCGCGGACACCACCGGCAGCCCGTCCTACGACTACGGCTCGGCGAGCGGAACCGGCACCGGCGCGCTCGTCCTCGGCTCCCGGGACACCGCCGTCTTCGACGTCTACGCGCCCCGCGAGGGCTACTACACGGTGACCCCGCGCGCCTCGGGCGGCCCGCTGAAGCTCACCGCGCACGGCGCGACCACGACGACGTCCCAGCGGCTCTATCTGACCGCCGGGAACAACCGCGTCACCGCCGCACCGGCCGGAGCCGCCCCCGTCCGGCTGCGCTCCCTGGACGTCACGGGCGCGGGCGACGACACGGCGGGCGTGCGCGGATACGAGGCGGAGAGCGCCGCGCTGTCCGGCACCGCCAAGCCCGAGTCCGGCGCGCACGCCTCGGGCGGCGCTTACGTCGGCTGGCTCGGCAACGGCGCGTCCAACACCGCCACCCTCACCGTCCAGGCCCCCGCCGCGGGCCGCTACCTGATGGCGGTCCGCTACGCCAACAACGAGCGGCGCGACAACGGCCACGCGTACAACACCGACATCGTCTCGCGCGGCGCGGACATCACGGTCGGCCAGGGCAAGCCCCGGCGCGTGATGTTCAAGAACACCTGGGGCTGGAACGACTACTGGCCCCTGGCCGTCCCCGTCGACCTCGCCAAGGGCGCCAACACGGTCACCTTCGCCAACCCGGGCGCGTACGCCCCCAACCTCGACCGGATCGACCTGGCCCCGGTCATCGGCTGATCCCTTTCGCGTGATGCGCCCCGGTGCGGCCGTGCAGCCGCACCGGGGCGTGGGGCACCGCTTCCGGTGTCAGCGCGGACGACACCGGAACGGCGCGCTTTAAGGTGATCGCCGTCAGGCGGTCGCCGCGTCCTCACCGGGAGTGGGGCAGCCCACGGTGGCGGTCACGGCGGTCAGCAGCACCACGGAGTCCTCCAGCGCGACCATCCCGTGCCGCTCGTGCGGAACGCGCTCCACCTGCCCGGCGATGAGATCCGTGCGCACCCCGCTCCCGGTCAGCCGCACATGACCGTGCAGTACGTGCAGACTCGCCGCCGGGGGAGCGTTGTGCTCGTCCAGCTGACAACCGGAGACCATCGCGATCACGCTCTGCCGCAGCGGCCCGTCATGCAGGAACAGATGAGCGCTGCGCCCGTGCGGATCGGCCTTCGCCTGATCCAGATGGTGGCGCGCGAGCGCGGTGAGGTCATCCATGAGTGCCCCTCGATCGGCCTGATCTGATCGTCGCCGGGTTCCCTCAATCGTCACCGGCTAGCGTGATGCGCGCCAGTCCGCACCCCCGCGACATGGAAAGAGGCATCCGTGGCCGACTACCTGACCGTCCTGACGACCACCGACACCCCCGAGAAGGCGGAGGCCCTGGCGCGCGGCGCCGTGGAAGCGCGGCTGGCGGCCTGCGCGCAGATCAGCCAGCCGGTGACCTCCGTCTACCGGTGGCAGGACGCCATCGAGACCGCCGCCGAGTGGCAGGTGCTGTTCAAGACCACCGCCGCGCGCTACGACGAGCTGGAGGCGCACATCCGCGAGGCGCACGACTACGAGACGCCGGAAGTGATCGCGACGCCGATCACGCAGGGCAATGAGGACTATCTGGCGTGGGTGGTAGCGGAAACAACAATCGACTGACAGAAAACAACATCTGTCATCTGCTATCCGCCAACGCCTGGCTGATACCCCGCTCCCGGGGCCCCAGGAACTGAGGATCGGGCCGGAACGTGGCGTCGAGCACCGCCTTGCCCGCCGCCACGGTCTCCCGCAGCCCGCCGAAGCCCCACGTAGCGTCGTGTGGCTCGTCCACCGCCACCCCGTACGCGTCGACCCCCGCCGCCCCGCACAGTGCCACCGCCCGCCGGATATGGAACCCCTGGCTCACCAGCACCGCCCGGTGCACCCCGAACACCCGCCGCGCCCGGCTGCACGAGTCCCAGGTGTCGAAGCCCGCGAAGTCACTCACGATCCGCCGGTCCGGCACGCCCCGCTTCACCAGATAGGCGCGCATCGCGTTCGGCTCGTCGTAGTCGTCCCGGCTGTTGTCCCCGGTGACCAGCAGCGCCCGTACCTTCCCGGCCCGGTACAGCGTGACGGCCGCGTCCAGCCGGTGCGCCAGATACGGCGACGGCTCCCCGTCCCACAGCCCGGCCCCGAACACCACCCCCACCGGCGCCCACGGCACGTCCCCACCCGCCGCCCGCACCCGCCCCTCCGTACTCAGCCGCAGCCAGGTCGCGGGCAACAGCGCCAGCACACTGACGACCACAGCAACCTGAAATACCCTCCGCCACCCCCGCCGCGTCCGCGGCAACCGCCGCCGCGCCCACCTGAACATGCCCTGTCCCCCTTGGCCTCACCAGCACCATCGCGCTGAGTGACGCGGCCAAGGGGCGGGTCGGTTGCACCGGGCTATTCGGCGGCGTCGTCCCCCTCGGGCTCCTGGGAGGTCAGGAAGATGTCCGTCTCCAACTCGAAGTCGAACGGGGCGGGGATGGGCAGCGGCTTGCCGAAGGGGACGGTCATGTGGGCCCGGTAACCGTGGTCCGACGGATCCCAGAAGGCGGTGACCTCCTCGGCCTGCATGTCGAGCACCAGGTACACCGGCACATGGCGGCCGTAGACCTCGAGCTTCTCCTTCCAGTCGACGTCACGCGTGGAGACCGAGGTCAACTCGGCGACGAGGGACAGCGCCTCGCTGTCGGCATGCCGTCCCTGGACGCCCCGGAACGCACTGCCAGCCGCGACGAAAAGATCCGGGCCGAACGCCCGTTCGGCAGACGGGAAGGTGAAGAGGAATGGTGACGTCTCCGCGATATGCCCCTTGGGGGCATAGGGCTCCAGCCGCAGCCGAAGTTCCCGCATCGGCCACAGGTACTGCAGCCCCGACCACGGCGACACGACGATCTTCCCCCTGATGAGCTCGGCCTTGAAGCCGTCCGGTGTATCCAGTTCCTCCGTGGTCCGGAGCAGGTCGTCGAACCCCTTCTGGGGCTCCTCGGCGTCCGGTGTGTCTGTGGTCATCGGCCGCTCCAATATCGCGGTCACAACATCCTCCATCTGCTACGGAGCGTACTCTCGGCCTCACCGTAGCGACGGGCGGCGCCAGGTATCCGTTATCCGTTCGCATTACCCCGAACGAGCGATGTGCCCCATCCCGCATAGCCTTGGGGGTCGTCCCGTACCAGCGAAACCAGCAGGTGATCCCAGCCGTGCCGCCGCTCCCCAAAGCAGAACTCCACCTCCACATCGAGGGCACCCTGGAGCCCGAACTCGCCTTCGCGCTCGCCGAGCGCAACGGCATCGAGCTGCCCTACGCCACCCAGGACGAGCTGCGCGCCGCGTACTCCTTCACCGACCTCCAGGACTTCCTCAACCTCTACTACGCGCTGATGGCCGTCCTCCGCACCGAGGACGACTTCGCCGACCTCACCAACGCCTACCTCGCCCGCGCCCGCGAGCAGGGCGTCCGGCACGCCGAGATCTTCTTCGACCCCCAGGCGCACACCGCCCGAGGCGTCGACATCGGCACCGTCATCCGCGGCCTCAC
Source organism: Streptomyces sp. NPDC059850 (assembly GCF_042731515.1). Taxonomy (NCBI): domain Bacteria; kingdom Bacillati; phylum Actinomycetota; class Actinomycetes; order Kitasatosporales; family Streptomycetaceae; genus Streptomyces; species Streptomyces sp. NPDC059850. The sequence continues at coordinate 184,002 of NZ_JBHWJI010000001.1, read as the reverse complement.
CCGCGCCCTCGACGCCGCGCCCGAGACGTACGGCATCACCACCCGCCTGATCATGTGCTTCCTGCGGGACGAGACCGCCGAATCGGCCCTGGCCACCTTCGAGTCCGCCCGCCCCTACCTCGACCGGATCACCGCCGTCGGCCTCGACTCGGCCGAGGTCGGCCACCCGCCGTCGAAGTTCCGCGAGGTCTATGCCCTCGCGCGCGAAGCCGGGCTGAAGTGCGTCGCCCACGCGGGCGAGGAGGGCCCGCCCGCGTACGTCTGGGAGGCCCTGGACATCCTCGGCGTCGACCGCGTCGACCACGGCGTGCGCTGCCTGGAGGACAAGGCCCTGGTGGAACGCCTGGTCGCGGACCAGATTCCGCTCACCGTCTGCCCCCTCTCCAACGTCCGCCTCCGCGTCGTCGACCACCTCTCCGACCACCCCCTCCCCGCCATGCTGGACGCGGGCCTCCTGGTCACCGTCAACTCCGACGACCCCTCCTACTTCGGCGGCTACGCGGAGGACAACTTCACCGCCGTACGCGACGCCCTCGGCCTCGACCAGACCGCGCTGCGCACCCTGGCCCGCAACTCCTTCCAGGCCTCGTTCCTGGACGAGGAGACGCGCGCGTCCTACCTCCGGGAACTCGACGCGTCTTGACCTCAACCTTGGTTCAACTTCTACGTTCGTCGCCATGGAGTACTCACACAGCGACACCGAACTGATCCGTCAGCCCATCGGCTACTGGAGCCGGGCCGCCTCCAAGGCGGTCGTGACCTACATCCGGGAAGGGCTCTCGGAATTCGGCCTCAGCCAGCCCCAGTGGTGGGTCCTGAACCAGGTCTTCGACGGCGGCGAGGACGGCCGCACCCGCGACGAGGTGCGGGCCGTCCTCCAGGGCTACCTGGACGTGGGCACCGCCCTGGAACCCGAGATCGACGCCCTCCTGTCCCGCGGCCTCCTGACCACCACCGCCCAGCGCCTCCACCTGACCCCCGAGGGCCGCGACCTCCGCGCCCGCGCGGCGGAACGCCAGGTGTCGATGCGGGCACGTATCCACGACGGCATCCCCGACGAGGACTACGTCGCCACCCTCAAGGTGCTCCAGCGCATGATCCACAACACCAACGGCCAAGCCTGGCACCACTGACGGGGGCCGCTGCGCGGCGGCTCTCCCCTCCCCGCCCCTTCCCGAAACCGGGGACACCCCGGGCCCCGGACCGGGCCGGGGTTTCGTTGCAGAGTGCGGGCCGGTGGCCGGGTTGTGCCCACCCGTTCCTCCCCCAGCTACCGCTGGGAGGCGCCCCCCGGCGGAACGATTGCCCACAACCTGGAGGTACCCATCGCCCGGCACGGGTGCGGGGTCGCGACCCACCCCCGCCCGGCCGCCCGCCACGGGCCGGGCCGGGCCGGGGCCCGGGGCCAGCGGCGGGGAGTCGCCGACGAGACGGAGGGGGCGGGGTCGCAGGGGTGGGGGCCTGGACGACGACGTGTATTTGTGGCGCCTATTTCCGGCCCACCCCACGTTTCCGGGCGGTGGCGCCAAAAATATACGCGTCCAGGCCCCTGCCCCGGAGGCCCCGCCCCCGGCACCCACGCCAAACCGGCAGCGCACCCACCCCCCACCCGCACCGTGAACTCGCCGCAATCACCCGTCACGGCCGCGCAACGGGGGCGCAATATGCCCCTGCCACAGTCGCTCCATGACAGCGTCGCTCCGCCCCTTTCCCTCCGGCCGCCCCACCGGCAAGCGTCCCCCGACGCTGGTCGCCGTGGCGCACGGCAGCCGGGACCCGGCGGCGCTGCGCACCGTGACGGCCCTCCTCAACGCGGTCCGGGCCCTGCGCCCCGACGTGCTCGTACGCCTCGGGCACATCGAGCTGAACCAGCCGCTCCTCGCGGACACCCTCGCCACCCTCCGAGGCGAAGCCGTCCTCGTACCGCTCCTCCTCGGCCGCGGCTATCACGTCAAGGAAGACCTCCCGGCGGCAGCCGCAGCCGCCGGACACCTCACCACCCGCATCGCCGCGCCCCTCGGCCCCCACCCGCTCCTCGCCGAGGCCCTCCACGCCCGCCTCAGCGAAGCCAGCCGACGACGCCCCCACGCCGTCGTCCTCGCCGCCGCCGGTTCCCGCGACCCCGACGCGGCCGTGGACGCCAGCGCCACCGCCACCCTGCTCAGCGCCCGGCTCGGCGGCATACCGGTCGTCCCCGCGTACGCCTCCGCCGCCACCCCCACCGTGGCCGAAGCCGTACGCGCCCTCGCCCTCGCCCCGCACAAGGCAGGCCACATCGCCGTGGCCTCGTACTTCACCGCCCCCGGGCGCTTCGCCACCCAGTCCGCGGACGCCGCCCCCAGCATCGCCGCGGCCCCGCTCGGCGCCCACCCGGCCGTCGCCCGGCTGGTGCTGCACCGCTATGAACAGGCCCTCTCCAGTGCTCCGCTGTCGTACCGGGCGGTTACCGTCGGTGTATGAGCCGCAGAGCAGGTCGAGCAGGTCGTACGACACGTCACACCACGAACCACGGCACCAACACCACCACCGCACCACCGACGACCCCCGGCTATGACGCGGCGGACCTGGAGCGCTGGGTCCAGGAGCCCGACAAGCGCCCCGGACGGACCGCGTTCCAGCGGGACCGGGCGCGGGTGCTGCACTCCGCCGCACTGCGCCGACTGGCCGGAAAGACGCAGGTCGTGCCCGCAGCCCCGGCCACCGACACGGACCTCGGCGCCTCCGCCCGCACCCCGGCCTGGGACGCCACGCCCCGCACCCGCCTGACCCACTCCCTTGAGTGCGCCCAGGTGGGCCGGGAGCTGGGGGCGGCCCTCGGCTGCGATCCGGACCTGGTGGAGATGGCGTGCCTCGCCCATGACCTCGGCCATCCGCCGTTCGGCCACAACGGCGAACAGGCCCTCAACGAGGTGGCCCGCGACTGCGGCGGTTTCGAGGGGAACGCCCAGTCGCTGCGGCTGCTGGCCCGGCTCGAACCGAAGCGGTTCGTCCCCGACGAGGAGACCGGTGAACCGGTCAGCGTCGGCCTCAACCTCACCCGGGCGGCCCTGGACGCGGCCACCAAATACCCCTGGCCGCGCGGCGCACACCCCCGCGACCCGGATTCGCCGAAATTCGGGGTGTACGAGGACGACCTGCCGGTCTTCGACTGGTTCCGGCGCGGCGCGCCCGAGGACCGCACCCCGTTCGAGGCCCAGGTCATGGACTGGGCGGACGATGTGGCGTATTCGGTGCACGACGTCGAGGACGGCCTGCACGCGGGCCATCTCGACCCGAACAGCCTGCTCGCCGAGCCCGAGCGGCGCGAGGTGTTCGCGGTGGCGGCGGCCCGCTACGCGCCGGGAGCGGAGGCGGACGAGCTGGCCGAGGCGCTGGACCGGCTGCTCGACCAGGAGTGGTGGCCGCACGGCTATGACGGCACGTCCGTCGCCCAAGCCCGCCTCAAGGACGCCACGAGCCAGCTCATCGGCCGGTTCTGCCTCGCCGCCGAGTCCGCGACCCGGGCGGCGTACGGGACGGGCCGGTTCACCCGCTACCGCGCCGAGCTGGTGGCGCCGCGCCCGGCCCGGCTGGAGTGCGCGGTGCTCAAGGCGGTCGCGGACCGTTATGTCATCCAGCGCGCCGACCAGGAGCTGGTCCGCGCCGACCAGCGCGTGGTGATCGCAGAACTGGGCGAGGCGCTGATCGCCCGCGCCCCGGACGGGCTCGACCCGCAGTTCCGCGCCCTGTTCGACGCGGCCGACGCGGCGGGTGACGAGAAGGGGCGGCTGCGCGCGATCGTGGACCAGATCGCCGCCTTGACGGACGTCTCGGCCCGCGCCCTCCACGCCCGCATCACGACCCCGCGCGCGACGCGCCACGTATGACCGCACCTGACCGTATGTGGTCACGCATGATCGCGTACGACCGCCACCGCTTCGCTCTCGCACCGCACAGGGCCCGTTCCCGCCACTCCGCACGGCCCCCTTCCCCCACCCCGCTTGGTGCGGGAGGCTCCCCGGTGGCTCCCTATGGCCAAAGCTCCGGCTGATGCGACTGGTCGACGCGACCGGGGTAGAAGCAAACGCAGAGGCACCGCCCGGCAGCGAGGAGGAAAACAAGTGGTCGACGCACACCAGACGTTCGTCATCGTCGGAGGGGGTCTGGCCGGGGCGAAAGCCGCGGAAACCCTCCGTTCGGAGGGATTCACCGGCCGGGTGATCCTGATCTGTGACGAGCGCGACCACCCCTATGAGCGTCCCCCGCTCTCCAAGGGCTTCCTCACCGGCAGCCAGGAGCGCGACAGCGTCTTCGTCCACGAACCCGCCTGGTACGCGCAGGCCGACATCGAACTCCACCTCGGCCAGCCCGCCACCCACCTGGACCGCACCGCCAAGGCGGTGACCCTCGGCGACGGCACCCGCATCCACTACGACCGGCTGCTGCTGGCCACCGGCGCCGAGCCGCGCCGCCTCGATATCCCGGGCACCGGCCTGGCGGGCGTGCACCATCTGCGCCGCCTGGCCCATGCCGAGCGGCTGAAGGGCGTCCTCACCACCCTCGGCCGGGACAACGGCCAGCTGGTCATCGCGGGCGGGGGCTGGATCGGCCTGGAGGTCGCGGCCGCCGCCCGTGGTTACGGCGCCGAGGTGACGATCGTCGAGCGCGAGCCGACCCCGCTCCACTCCGTCCTCGGTCCCGAACTGGGCGCCCTCTTCGCCGACCTCCACAGCGAGCACGGCGTCCGGTTCCACTTCGGGGCGACGCTCACCGAGATCACCGGCCAGGACGGCATGGTGCTCGCCGCCCTCACCGACGACGGCGAGGAGCACCCCTGCCACAGCGTGCTGGCGGCCATCGGCGCCGCCCCGCGCACCGCCCTCGCCGAGGCCGCCGGTCTTGACGTGGTGGACCGGGCGTCGGGCGGCGGCATCGCCGTCGACGCCGCGCTGCGCACCAGCGACCCGGACATCTTCGCGACGGGCGACGCCGCCTCCGCCCCGCTCGCCTTCCTGGAGGGCACCCCGGTGCGCACCGCCCTCGCGCCCGGCTCCCGGCTGCGCGTCGAGCACTGGGCCAACGCGCTGAACGGCGGCCCGGCGGCGGCCCGCGCGATGCTCGGCCAGGACGTCACGTACGACCGGGTGCCGTACTTCTTCTCCGACCAGTACGACGTCGGTCTTGAGTACTCCGGGTACGCGCCGCCCGGCTCGTACGACCAGGTGCTGATCCGCGGCGACGTCGGCAAGCGGCAGTTCATCGCCTTCTGGCTCAGCGACGGCCGCCTGCTGGCGGGGATGAACGTGAACGTGTGGGACGTCACCGGGCCCATCCAGCAGCTCATCCGCAGCGGTGCCCAGCCCGACCCGGGTGCCCTGGCCGACCCGTCCGTCCCGCTCACCTCCCTCGTGCCGTAACGGACCCCGGGCCCCGGGCCGGGGCCCGTCCGGTGCCGGACACCCGTGCCGGACATCGCTGTCGGACCCCGGCCGTAGAATTCACGCGTGGCAGGACGGATCAACGATGACGACGTGAAGGCGGTGCGGGACGCGGTCCCGATCGACGCCGTCGTATCCGAGTATCTCCAGCTGCGGAACGCGGGCGGTGGCAATCTCAAGGGGCTCTGCCCCTTCCACGACGAGAAGTCACCGTCCTTCCAGATCAGCCCCAGCAAGGGGCTGTATTACTGCTTCGGCTGCCAGGAGGGCGGCGACACCGTCGACTTCGTCATGAAGATCGACCATCTCTCCTTCTCCGAGACGATCGAGCGGCTCGCCTCCCAGGCCGGGATCACCCTGCGGTACGAGCAGGGCAGCGCCACCCCCGGCCGCCAGCAGGGCGAGCGCACCCGCCTGGTCGAGGCCCACCGGGCGGCCGCGCAGTTCTACGTCGAGCAGCTGGACAGTCCCGAGGCGGAGATCGGCCGCAAGTTCCTCGCCGAGCGCGGCTTCGACCAGGCCGCCGCCCAGCACTTCGGCGTCGGCTACAGCCCGGCGGGCTGGGACCACCTCGTCCGCTTCCTGCGCGGCCGCGGCTTCACCGACCAGGAGCTGATCCTCTCCGGCCTCGCCCAGGAGAGCCGCCGCAACCCCATCGACCGCTTCCGCGGCCGCCTGATGTGGCCCATCCGCGACATCACCGGCGAGGTCGTCGGCTTCGGCGCCCGCAAGCTGCGCGACGACGACAACGGCCCCAAGTACCTCAACACCCCCGAGACCCCGCTCTACAAGAAGTCCCACGTCCTGTACGGGATCGACCTCGCCAAGAAGGACATCGCCAAGACCAGCCGCGCCGTGGTCGTCGAGGGGTACACCGACGTCATGGCCTGCCATCTGGCCGGGGTCACCACCGCCATCGCCACCTGCGGCACCTCCTTCGGCGGCGACCACATCAAGATCCTGCGGCGGCTGCTGATGGACAACTCCGGCGCCGAGGTCGTCTTCACCTTCGACGGCGACGCGGCGGGCCAGAAGGCCGCCCTGCGCGCCTTCGAGGACGACCAGAAGTTCGCCGCCGAGACCTATATCGCGATCACCCCGGGCGGTATGGACCCCTGCGATCTGCGGCTCGCGCAGGGCGACGACGCGGTCAAGGCGCTGGTCGAGAGCCGCACCCAGCTCTTCGAGTTCGCCATCCGGCAGATCATCGCCCGCCACAACCTCGACACGGCGGTGGGCCGCGCCGCCGCCCTGGACGAGGCCGCGCCGGTCGTCGCGGGCATCAAGAACAGCTCCATCCAGCACGAGTCGGCCGTCCATCTCGCGGGGCTGCTGGGCATCCTCGACACCCAGTTCGTCGTCCAGCGCGTCAGCCAGCTCGCCCGGTGGGCGCGGGACCGTGGCCGGGGCGGCGACCAGCGCCCCGACCAGCGCGGCCGCGCACAGCACCGGCCCGGCGGGCCCGGCGGACCCGGCGCACCCCAGGGCTCCGGGGCCCAGGCCCCGGCAGGCCCCCGTGGCCCCGCCCTGAACCTCCGCAGCCCGGCCCACCGGGTCGAGCGCGAGCTGCTGAAGCTGGCCCTCCAGCGCCCCGAGCTGGTCTCCCCGGCCTTCGACGCCTACGGCGAGGACGAGTTCACCGCCCCGCCCTACGCCGCCGTGCGCCGCGCCGTCGAGGACGCGGGCGGCGCGGAGCGCGCCGACGCCGACTATCTGCGCCGCGTCCGCGAGGTCGCCCCCGACGACACGGTCCGCGCCATGGTCACCGAGCTGGCCGTGGAGCCCCTCCACACCCGCCGCGAGGCCGACGAGGCGTACGCGGGCGAGCAGCTGGTGCGGGTCCGCCAGGCCGCCGTCAACCACCGCATCAGGGAGGTCCAGGGCACCCTGCAGCGCCTGGGCCAGCACGCCGACCCGGCCCATCTGGCCGCCGTCCAGAACGAGCTGTGGGTCCTCCAGCAGTACGCCGTGTCCCTCCAGACCCAGGGCGCGGCGGCGCTCTGACCGGGCCGCAGCCGGGCCGTAGCCGGGCCGCGCGGAACGTCGCGTAATCGGCCGGTCACCGGCCGCTGCGCAAAAAGTGCCCGCACGCCCCTCGTGGCGGGCGTGTGTCGTACTCCACACTGGGTGTGGTGCCTGAGTCCTCGGAGCGCGGCGGTGTTGGCCGGGTAGGCCGGGATCCCCCGCAGATCCGCTCAAGATGTACGGGACGGACGGCGGCGTAACCGGCGCGTCCGTACCCGATCGTTCTGCCGCCTCAGCAGCGATCACCCTGGAGGTCGCCCCCGTGCAGACCCAGATCCTCACCGACGCGGCCCCCGCCGCGTCGCCGCAGTCCCGGGCACCGGCGGCCGTGGAGCCCCCGGAACCGCCCACGCTGCCCGGTGCGGCCCTGCCCCCGGACGCCCCGGGCGCCGCCGGGGCCCAGCGCACCGCAGCGGACGCCGGGCAGGCCACAGAACCCGCCCCCGCGCCCGGCACCGAACCGGAACCCGACAGCGAACCGGAAGGCGCCACCGAACCCGACGACGGCCCCGGAGCCGACGACGCCCCCGAACCGGACGACGGCCCCGCCGAACGCCCCGCACGCGCCGAGACCACCGGCCCCTCCTCCGACCTCTTCCGCCAATACCTGCGCGAAATCGGCCGGATCCCGCTCCTCTCCGCCGCCGAGGAGGTCGAGCTGGCCCGCCGGGTCGAGGCGGGCCTGTTCGCCGAGGAGAAGCTCGCGAACGCCCCCGACCTCGACAGCCAACTCGCCCTCGACCTCGACCGGTTGGTCGTCCTGGGCCGGATGGCCAAGCGCCGCCTGATCGAGGCCAACCTGCGCCTCGTCGTCTCCGTCGCCAAGCGCTACGTGGGCCGCGGCCTGACCATGCTGGACCTCGTCCAGGAGGGCAACCTCGGCCTGATCCGAGCGGTCGAGAAGTTCGACTACGCCCGCGGGTACAAGTTCTCGACGTACGCGACCTGGTGGATCCGCCAGGCCATGTCCCGCGCCCTCGCCGACCAGGCCCGGACCATCCGGGTCCCGGTGCATGTCGTCGAGCTGATCAACCGGGTCGTCCGGGTGCAGCGCCGGATGCTCCAGGAGCGCGGCTACGAGCCCACCCCCGAGGAGGTCGCGGTCCACCTCGACCTCACCCCGGAGCGGGTGAGCGAGGTGCTGCGCCTCGCCCAAGAGCCGGTGTCGCTGCACGCGCCCGTGGGGGAGGAGGACGATGTCGCGCTCGGCGACCTCATCGAGGACGGCGACGCCGCCTCACCGGTCGAGTCCGCGGCGTTCCTGCTGCTCCGCGAGCACCTGGAGGCCGTGCTGTCGACGCTCGGGGAGCGCGAGCGCAAGGTCGTCCAGCTGCGGTACGGACTGGCCGACGGCCGCCCCCGCACCCTGGAGGAGATCGGCCGGATCTTCGGCGTGACCCGGGAACGCATCCGCCAGATCGAGTCCAAGACCCTCAACAAACTCCGCGACCACGCCTTCGCCGACCAGCTCCGCGGCTACCTGGACTGAGGCCGTCCCGGCGGGGCTACGGCTGCGCCTCGAACGCCCCAGGATGCGTCTGCTCCCGTACCGCCACGTACTGCTGCCGCACCGCCTGCCCCACCGCCAGGTCGTCGCCCGGCTCGAACACCTGGCTGGCGGCCGCGGGCCAGCGCGGCGGCTCGTGCGGGGACAGCGCCCCCTGCGCGGCGCCCAGTGCCCACGCGGCCTGCCGGGCGGCGCCCAGCGCGGCGTAGTCGGCGGGCTGCGGCACCACGATCTGGGCGCCCAGCAGCGCGGGCGCGATCGCCCGTACCGCCTGGAGATCGGCCGCGGGCCCCAGCAGGAACACCCGGCGCACCCCGACCCCGCGACCCCGCAGGATGTCGAGCGCGTCGGCGAGCCCGCACAGCATGCCCTCGAACGCGGCCCGCGCCAGATGCTCCGGCTTCATGGACTCGCGCCGCAGCCCGGTCAGCGTCCCGGCGGTGTGCGGCAGGTACGGGGTCCGCTCGCCCTCCAGATACGGCAGCATCACCATGCCGTACGACCCGGGGGTGGAGTTCAGCGCGAGCGCCGACAGCCCTTCCAGGTCCGTGCCCAGCAGCTCAGCCGTACCGCGCAGCGCCCGCACCGCGTTGAGCGTGTGCACGACGGGCAGGTGCATCCCGGTGGCGTCGGCGTACGAGAGGATCGTGCCGGTGTGGTCGGCCAGCGCCTCGTGGTGGATGGAGAAGACCGAACCCGAGGCCCCGAGCGAGATCACCGCGTCGCCGACCCCCACGCCGAGCCCGAAGGCGGCGGCCATGGTCTCGCCCGTACCGGCCGATATCAGCAGCCCCTCGGGCGTCTGCCCGGCGGGCTGGGCCGGTCCGATGACCTCCGGCAGCCGCACCTGGTGCCCGAGCGCCAGCTCGGCCAGATCCGGCCGCCAGCCGCCGGTCGCCGCCGACCAGTAGCCGGTGCTGGAGGCCGTGCCACGGTCCGTCGTACGCCGCAGCGGGCGCCCGAGCAGCTGCCACACCAGCCAGTCGTGCGGCTGCAGCACCTCGGCCACCCGGCGCGCGGCGTCCGGCTCGGACCGCGCCATCCAGCGCAGCTTCGCCACCGACTGGGCGGCGGTCGGCACCGCGCCCACGGCCTGGGCCCACGCCGCGCGCCCGCCCAGCGTCTCGATCAGATCGGCGGCCGCGGACTGCACCCGCCGGTCGTTGCCCATCTGCGCGGGGCGCACCAGCGCCCCGCTCCCGTCCAGCGTCAGCAGCCCGTGCTGCTGTGCCGAGACGCCGATGGCCTGGACCCCCTCCAGCAGCCCGCCCTCGGCGGCCTCCCCGAGGGAGAGCAGCCATGCCTGCGGGTCCACGTCGTTGGGCGAACCGCCGGAGGACGGCTCCGGGTGCGGCGCGTACCCCTGCTTGAGTACGGCACCCGTATCCGTATCGCAGACGACGATCCGTGTGCTCTCGGACGAACTGTCCAACCCGGCGACTATCCCCATGGACCAGATCATGCCACCGAGGTGGCTAGGTGTTGCTGGTGCCCCAGTCGTCCTCCTCCGCCGCGGAGCGCGACTCCCGCTGCGCGATCTTGTCCCGCAGCGGCCGCACCTTGCCGAGCGCCTTCGTGGCGGCCTCCCGGCCACCCAGCGCGGCGGACTCGGCGGTATTACGGACCGCCGGGTTCTGCGCGAACCGCTGCGCGCAGGCGCGCAGCTGGTCGTACCGCTCGCGGCCGGCCCGTGTGCCGAACACGTAACCAACAGCCAATCCGGTCATGAACGTCAGCCGGTAGCGCATCGACCTGCCCTTCTGGTTGTCCTGTCCGTCGGACCCCGGAGCCGTGCCGCACGTCTACCCGCAGGCGCCGCAGATCACCCTCCGATCACCCACGGGCCTACCGATTGGCGGAGCACCCCCCTGCTTGCGCTAATGTATGTGTCGCAGCGAGCGCACGCCCTCCGGGAGCCCCGGACGGGGGCGCGGTCGAGGCACCCGGAGCAATCCCCTGTAGCTCAATTGGCAGAGCAGCCGGCTGTTAACCGGCAGGTTACTGGTTCGAGTCCAGTCGGGGGAGCGCGATCCCCTGTAGCTCAATTGGCAGAGCATTCGGCTGTTAACCGGAGGGTTACTGGTTCGAGTCCAGTCGGGGGAGCAACACGGGAGAGGACCCCTGAGGGGGTCCTTTTTCATGCCCTCATCCCCTGTTCACGCCGTGCTCACCCCTTGATCCACCCCTGATCCACGGCATGCGGGCACCCAAGACCGGCCCGCCGAAGCAACAGATCGTATGAGCGGCTATGCTGCGGCAGACGGCGCGCACAGATGTGCACGACGCGCCGTTACGGGGCGGTAGCTCAGCCGGTTAGAGCAGCGGACTCATAATCCGTCGGCCGTGGGTTCGAGTCCCACCCGCCCCACCACGCGCTACGCGGGGAGAAACCTTCTTACCTGCGAAAACGTGAGAATGCGGGTCGCCACTCCAACGTGGCGACCCGCATTCTCACGTTCGGACCAAGATCCAGGGGACACACAGGGGACAAGCGGCCCGTGCAGGGGACAGAGCAGCCCTCACGCGGCCTTACGACCGCCATTCGGAGTCCGGCGAGCGGTCCGGGTTGCAGCGGGCGGAAGGCCCATCGGCAGTGCCCAACCACCCCGGTCCGGAGACTCTGAGCGGGCAATGGTGAAGCGCGTGAGGGAGAAGTCCGCCCGCTGCTTCTCCGAGTACTGGTCGTTGAAGTTCTCCACCCGGACCAGCTCCAACTCGTGCGCGGTGCAGTGGTCACGAATCCACTTCACGGCGGCGTTGGCGGCGTTGTCCTGGCCCTGGCTGGCCAGGGTGATCAGGCCGAGGAGATCGGAGTCGGGCTGGGTCTGCGCTCCAACTGCCCAGGCGCCACCCGACTGCCGTGCACCGTGGGCGAAGAAGACGGCGATGTCGTTTTGCCAGGCCGCTTCTGGTACCTCGAACGGGGTGTGCACGTTGAACGGCACGTCGCGGGGGACGACAGCCATGATCGATTCGGCCTCGGCCCGCATCATCTCGGGCAGCACGCTGGTGTAGGTGTCGGAGGTGATCTGGCGAGAGGAGTGCCCCAGCTTCTCCTGGACCACCTTGATGTCGGTACCGGCGAGCAGGGACAGAGTGGCGGCGAGGTGGCGGAGGTCGTGGAGGCGGACCGGCGGCAGGCCGGACAGCTCCACGAGGCGGGTGAAGCGTCGGGATATCCAGTCGGGATGCAGCGCCTCGCCGTTCTCCTGCGTCCACACGCGACCAGACTCAACGTAGGCGTCCGCCCACTCCTGACGCTTCTGATCCTGCTTCGTGCGGAAGCTGACCAGGTTGTCGCCGGACTCCAAGCTCAGGGACAGAGTGCGGACGCTGTCGGCCTTCGGAGCTTCGCCGTACAGCTCGTACGCGACCTCCACGATCTGATGGGAGATCCGCAGCCAGAGGGCATCGGTGCTGACCTCCGTCCAGGGCAGCGCGGCCATCTCACCGCGGCGGGGGCCGAGGAAGATGAACGAGTGCCACAGCTCGTAGAGCCAGTCGCCCTTGACGAAGTCGAGGAACTGGCCGGTCAGCTCCGGTGTCCAGACCATGACCGGGCCGGGCTTCTCGCCGGTGCGCTTCCAGTGCTCGATGCGCTCGGGCGTCCAGACGAGCGGCTTCGGCCGGGTGACCGGCGGCAGCTCCACGAGCTTTGCCCAGTTCCTGGCGAACGCCTGCTCGCGCTTGATCCCCCAGGACAGTGCCGAGCTGAGGGTGTCGTTGAGGCGGTGCATGGTGGCGGCGGAGGTGATCTTCCGCAGCCCCCGCTTGCCCTCTCGGAGCGCCGCGTTCGCGTCGAGGAACGCTCGGCGGGCGGCTCGACGCTCCTCCTTCTTCCCGGCCGCCTTCACCCAGGCTCGGTGTGCCTGGTCGCGGTCCTTCTGGAGCTGGTCGACGCGGAGGCGGTGGAGGATTCGCTCGGCGTTCTCCTTCTCGATCGCGTCATACATCTTGTCGAGGTGGCGGACCTTGAGGTCGCGACGCTTGATGTGGCCGAGGTGAGGGAGGAGGTAGAGGTTGATGTGTTCCTCGTAGCCGTGGCGGGTGGTTCGGGCGAGGGACTTTTTCGCCTGGATCCACCGGAGGAAGTAGTCGCCGCACTTCTCATCGGACAGCACGTCGGTGCCGGCCGTTACGGCGTCGTACAGCTCCTTCGCCTTCTTCTTGGCGTCGTCCAGCTTGGCGAAGCCGCCTCGGCGGACCCGCGCGCGTTTGCCGCCCTCGCCGGGTTCGGCCTCGAAGTAGAGGTACCAGGTGCCGTGGCCCTTCCCTAGCTTCGGACACGTCAGCCCGATGTCTCCGATCTTCGGTGCGCCGTCGGCGTCGAGGACCGGGTTGCCTTCCTTGTCCTTGAGCGGCCCCTTGCACTGGCATCGCCGGTAGTAGCTCGGCGAGAACATCCGACCCCCTGCTGTCGGCTGGCGTGCGGCCAGCCGAGGTTGCGTGTACGTGCCTGTACGTGTCTGGTGTGGTTGTTCTTCATCCTGCGGGGGCTGTCGGACACTGTTGTAAAGTCCTTTCCGAGTTGGCGCGGGGGAGATAGCGACAACTGAGATGACTGCTCACGAGACCAACGGGCGAGCCCTGGCTGCTGCTGGAGCGATGGGCCTGGAGGAGTTGTTGGCCCTTCCTGCCACGGTGAACGTGACAACCGCTGGACGAGCACTTGGGATCGGCCGGGACAAGGCGTACGAGCTGATCCGGGCAGGAAGCTTCCCTGTCCGGACGTTGCCGCTTGGCGGCACGGTTCGTGTGCCCACGGCGGAGCTGTGGCGAGTCCTCGGTGTGGATGGGGGCGGAGGGGCGCGCAGTTGATTGGTGTGGACGATGTACGAATACGAGGTGTCCTGTTGTTTTTGCAACAGTGTTACCTATCTTCGGTAAGATTGATGTGCTAAGGGGGTCGGCTGAGAGGGTCAAGGAGTCCAGTACATGCCTCGGCTATACGGGTTTGACGACATGGCGTACCAGCGTGTGCGCGAGAGCGAGGCGGCTGGAGTCCGGCTGGCTGCCAGCCGTCGTCTGGAGAAGCAGGTCTACTCGGCGATCACAGATTGGATGAACGACGAGGGCTACACCACGACTCGTGGTGGCCGGTGGCGACCGGCAGTCCTGGCGAACGTCCTCGACCACCCAGCGATTGCCGGGCTGGCAGAGGATGAGAACGGCGAACTCTATGAGACTGGGGGGCCGCAGATCATTCCCCCAGCGGACTTCAAGGCCATCCGAGCGATGCGTCAGCCGAGCCAGACTGCCGAGACCCAGGGTGACCAACGGGAGTACCTGGTGCAGGGTGCTCTGGGTGTCTGCGGCCTGTGCGCTGGCTCTCTCGGCTCGTCCCCTTCAAATACGGGGAGCCGCGGGTATCGGTGTCCGCCGAGCACGGCGCAGCATCCGGGCGGGTGCGGCAAGGTCCGCATCAATGCCGACTTGCTCGAAACCTATCTCGCCGAGCATGTACTGGCCGAGCTGGCCAAGCCGGAAGTCAGTGCCGTGATCGCGTTGGCGCGTGAAGAGGTTCTGGCGGAGGCTGCCGGGCTTCGCCAGCAGATCGAGGCTGACGAGGCTCGGAAAAAGGAGCTGGGCGAGAGCTACGCCAGTTCTCCGGACCTGTCGTTGGCCGCTTTCAGGGCTGCCGATCAGCAGTTGACGAAGCGGATTCGAGAGAACGCTGTTCAGGCGCGGCTCCTCGAACAGGTTCGGCATGTACCTGTTGGAGACGTGCCGGATCTCGTCCGGTGGTGGAAGCATGCTCCGCTGGCGTCGAAGCAGGGCGTGCTGACCCTCATGCTGGAGCAGATCGCGGTGTATCCCGCTGTGGCCAGGGGCTCTCGTACTGTGGACGCTGAGCGCGTGGGGTTGAAGTGGCGCCAGTGGGGCGCAAGCCCCTTGGCTGACGAGCAGGCATCGTAGGGTTTCTCAGTTCTCTGTCGCCCGTGGGCGGACCGGCAGAGCGGCTTGCTGCCCAGGCAGGGGCAGCGCGAAGCCGACCGTGATGAGGTGCAGCGACAGGGCGCCTGCTGTCGGCACGATGAGGGCTTCGGCGGTGCTGAGCCAGGGAAGCCCTCCGAGATGGGTCAGCGTCGCTCCCATGCGGCTGGAGGCGTAGACCACGGCCAGAAGCGTCCCCACAGCGATGGCTGCCAGACCGGCCGCCGGAGTGCGTCGGCGGCGCCAGATTTCGTTGGCCAGGGCGGCAAAGTGGAGGCCGGTTGCCGCGCCTGCGACGATCAGGAAGCCGAGGTGGGTGACCATGTAGGCGGCGACCCTGGTGGTGTCGGGCAAGCCGTAGGCAAGCTCCTCCGAGGGGACGTTGATGTAGTGGAACTGCCAAATCACCGCAGCCATGACGCAGCAGGCGATGCCGACGCGCACCGCAATGGCTTTGTGGGATGAGGGGTACCACGCCCAGTTCACCTTGATGATCTGCATGCCCAGAAGGACTAGCTCCGCAGCTAGGTGCGAGCAGAGGGTGCCAATCCCGGGGCGCCCGATGAGACTGTCTGCGGCCTTCGCGATGGAGGGGACTGCGAGGAACGAGCTGACGAAGCTCGCCGCGAAGATCGACAGCCGGGCTCGGCGAGCGACGAAGAACGGCTTGTCACGGCTCGGTCGGGGAGCACGGGCGGTATACGTGGCCGCGCACAAGGCGACGAGCACGGCACAGGCGCCGAACAAGAGGCCGGCCAAGTCAAAGTCCTTCCAGGTCATCCGCTGCTCTTTCAGCAGTCTCACGCAAGCTCAGCCGACGTGGGCGGCCCTCACGGGGCTGGTCGACGCCGGGAGGAGGGGGCGGTATCGCTGGGACGTCTGTGGACAGTCCTCGGCGAGTACGAACCTCTCGGAGCTTCGTATTGATTTCAACAATGTCCTGCGGGTCCAGATCCTTCATTAAGCGAAGGGTCTCTCGTGCCTCGGGGGTCTCCTGGTACACGGTCAGCGCGGTGAGGTCGTCCCAACCGGGAAGCAGGAACGCGGCTGGGGCGCCGAGGGCCCTCGCCAGAGCGTCCAGGGTGGATGATCTGGGGTTGTTGCTGGCCCCGTTCATGAGGCTGTTGACCTGGCCGTGAGAAACGGCGGGCTTGCGTTGATCGGGCGGAGTCGTCGCGTTCGTGATGTCTCGGGCGCTGGGAGTGAAGCCCTGCGCGTCGCGGCGCAGCCGCAGCAACGTGAGCAACTTCGCACTCAGGCTTAGCGGTTGGTTGTTGGGGTCCACCATGTCCCTCTCCTACCGTGCGCCGTACGTCCGCCAACTGATGATCGCCCGTAGCTATGAGGCGATAGCGGTACAGTACCTTGCTGGTCAGAGGGGTTATAAGATTTGTCGGACAGTTCCCTCTCGGAGTCGACGGATGGTGACCGGCATCATCGTGCTCCTGCATCTGTCAACGGGGGCAGGTGCACCGAGGGAGTCGGCGGGGCGGTTGTGCCGTGCTTGCCGGTCAGGGGAGGAAGTGCAGCATGTCCGAGCTTGATGCACGGCGGATCGCCGAGTTGGCGAATGAGTGCCCGAGAGTGCTTCCTCGGGCGGCGTCGACGGCTCCCAGGGAGGCGCGAGAGGTTCTGGAGCGTCAGGCCCTGCTCGGCCCGCGAGGAGGGGGGTCGAATGAGCAGAGACGTGAGGGCCGTTGAGCTGTTGGGGATCGGCGCACTCTTCAAGTGCCAAAGATAGGTGACATTTTTAGAACGCTGCTGTACCTTCTGTGAGGCCGGGCCGGGTACAGCAGCCACAGGAACCCGGCTCCGGTGGCGCCGTGCGAGCGGCGCTTCCCTGCTCCTCGTGGGTGGCCGATCCCCCCGCGCCCCGCCTACGGGGAGCTGGTCGCAATCGGTGCGGCCGGTGGGGTGCAGTGATGGGCGTCGGGCCCGTCGCGGCTTCGTGCCGCGGCGGGCTCGCTCGCCTCCTGGGCTCGCCTCAGCTCGCTCCCCCTGTCCCCTCTTCGGTGGCGGCGTGGGGTGCAGGGATCTTGAGGTCCACGTCGAATTCGAGGATTGCCTCGGAATTCGGAAATGAATTTCTCGAATTAAAAGCCTCTGTAACTTGAATTAGTGGCATTTGCCATTAAGATATAAGTGTAAGAACAAAGGGAAAGCCGGAAAGCGGCTTTCGGTTCGAGAAAGGCGCCGGAAATGTTCGCAGACCTCAAGATTGACCAGATCTCCCCCAACCCCGACCAGCCTCGCAAGTTCTTCGACGAGGCGAAGCACCAGGAACTGAAGGGCAGCATCGAGGAGAACGGTCTTCTCCAGCCGGTCGTTGTCCGCCCGGTCGAGGACGGCGAGGCTCCCTACATGCTGATCGCAGGCGAGCGGCGGTGGCGGGCGTGCAAGGCGGCTGGCCTCACCGTCATCCCCTCGAAGGTCATCAAGGACATCGATGAGGAGCGGGCATACGTCCTCAGCATCGCCGAGAACGTCGGCCGCGAAGACATGACGATCATGGAAGAGGCCGGAGCATACGCCGATCTCGCGGCGGCGGGATGGAACCCGGCGAAGACTGCCAAGCAGTTCGGAAAGACGGAGACGCACATCAAGTGGCGGCTCGGGCTCCTGACTCTGCGACAGGAGGTCGCGGAGATGGTCGACAAGGGGCACATCAAGCCGAACTTGGCGTGGCACATCGCACAGCTCAACCCGGGCAACCAGATGGTCGCTGCGACGCGGTACGTGCGGGGCGACTTCGACTCCGAGGCCGAGGCGCAGCACTTCGCGAACGGTCTCAAGACGATGGAGAAGCAGACGTCGCTCACCAACGAGGAGGCGCCGAGCGTCGAGGAGCAGGAAACCCGCAAGAAGGCCAAGGCGAAGGCGAAGGATGGCCTCGGCAAGGCGGAAGAGGTGCTGCTGCCTCTCCTGGAGGAACTGGCGGAGAAGAAGCCGGAGGACCTGGCGGTCATCCTGGGTGACGATCTCGATCGCCACGTGCGGGTGGTCGGCAAGCTCTTCAGCCAGGTGCAGCTGGTGCGCAACCTCCTCAGCAAGGCCCAGGGAATCCAGCGCGCTATGCAGGAGCAGTTCAACAAGGCTGCGGTCGAGGTCCAGAAGGAAGCGGCCGCGAAGAAGGCGGAGACGGCGCCCAAGCCCGAGGCGGTCGAGGCTGAGAAGCCGACTGAGCCGAAGGCGGGCGAGAAGCCCGCAGCGAAGCCTGCGCCCAAGCCGCGGCCGACGAGGAAGACGGCGGCGGCGAAGCCGACCACCCGGACAGCAGCGGGCACGAAGCCGGTGGCCCGCAAGGCTCCTGCCAAGAAGGTCGCTCCCAAGGGTGAGGCTGGGGCGGCCAAGTAGGGGCTGCGATCGCCTGGTGGTACACCGAGGGGCCCGCTGGAATCGGGCCCCTCGGCACGCACCCAGCTTAGTGAGCGAGATGAGGATCACGGCACCGCCGAGCCCGCAGGGATTGCCTCCCTGCGGGCTCGGTGCCGTTCGGGTTCACTCGGGCGCGAACGGACGCCGACCGAGTACAGGGCCGCCGTGCCGATCCGGTGTCGCGGCCGTCAGCAGGAAAGGAGCAATTCGTGCTCACCCTCTTTACCAACCGATACCAGGCATACCGGCCTCCGCAGGGGGTGCCGGTGCGTATCACGCTGGGCGCTCCTCGTTTCAAGCTCCCCTATGCCCTCACCCACTCGGTACGGGAGCTGGCTCCCCGCCGGGAGTATCTGAACCGGCCCGAGCCCGAGTTCACCCGCGTGTACCGAGCTGATCTCGATCAGCTCGGCCCTGTGCGGATCGCGTCGCGCCTGCGGGAGATTGCGGATGCGGAAGGGGATCACCGGCTGGTCCTTCTCTGCTTCGAGGACTTGGCCAAGCCGGGGCTGTGGTGTCACCGCCGGGTCTTTGCTGCGTGGTGGCAGGACGCCACCGGGGATGAGGTGCGGGAGCTGTCGCCCATGGAGGACCAGTACGAGCAGGGCACCTTGATGTGAGGGTCGGAACCGTTCCCACAAGATAGGTGACATTATTTCAAGGGGCTGCGTGCTCCTTGTGTTACGTTCCAGCGCAGCGCCCGGTCTGGCATCCGCCCGGCCGGGCGCTGTTCCGTCCAGGAGGCGAGAGATGTTCCAGGGCACCATCCCGGGCCCCATGCGTTCCATCGTGCGCGAGACCGCAGCCCGGTGGCCCCGCGGCCCGGTGTACGTCCCGTGCTGCGGCAACTTCACCATCGAGCGCAGCGTGGCCGGCATGGGGTTCGACCTCCACTCCTCGGACGTGTCCATCTACACCAGCGCGGTCGGCCGGTGGCTCACCCGGCAGCCGGTCGGTATCCAGCTTCGGGAGGAGAGCGGAGACGAACTCGGCTGGCTCGCAGACTCCCTGGACGATGGGGTCGGCACCGTCGCCACGATGATGCTGGGCACCCGGTTCCTGGCCAGTGTCGGCCGCGAGGGGCTGTGGCACGAACGGGTGGTGCGCTCCTACCGGGAACAGTGGAAGGCCAAGCATGCGGAGACGGTCGAGCGGCTGTCCGCCTCGGACATCGAGCTGGCCTCGTACGAGGTGGAGGACGTGCGCTCCTGGCTCCAGAAGGTTCCCCACGACGCCCCGGTGTGCTCCTTCCCTCCCTTCTACGGCGGCGGCTACGAGAAGCTGTACGAACCGCTGGAAGCCCACTTCACCTGGGACGCCCCCGAGTACGAGCCGCTGTCCGACGACGACGTGGTCAGCGTGCTCGGCGCGATCACGGACCGGCCGTACTGGCTGACGGCCTCCAACCACGACGTTCCCGAGCTGCACCCCTACCTGCGTGGCGTGATCAAGGCGACACCAAGGGCCGCTCCCTTCTACGTGTACGCCAGCGCCGCCCCGACCAGAGTCGTTGCCCCGCGCCAGCAGATTGAGCCGGTGAAGATTCCTCGGCTACGCCAGGGTGAGGAACTGGTCGGCCCACTGACGCTGTCGCTGCTGAAGCGCGGCCAGTTCAACGCCCTGCGCTCCCGGTACCTCAACCCCAAGATCACGCCCGGTGCGGCGAGGCTGGCCGTGGCGGTCCGGGACGGCGGAGGGCGGCTGCTGGGCGTGTTCGCGATGGAGCCGAGCACGTTCCCGCCGGAGCAGGCTTACTTGCTCTCTGACTTCGCGGTCGCGCCGACCGACTACCCGCGGTTGTCGAAGCTGATCGTGCTTGCGGCCACCAGCTCGGAGGCGCAGTTGCTGTGCCAGCGGGTGCTTTCGCGGCGCATCCGGCGGGTGGCGACGACGGCGTTCAGCAACAACCCGGTGTCGATGAAGTACCGCGGGCTGCTGCGGCTGCACAAGCGCAGCCCGTCGAACGAGGACGGCTGGAAGTACCAGCTGCACTACCAAGGGGCCATGGGCCAGCACACGCTGGCCGATGCCCTTCAGATATGGGCGAAGCGGTGGGGCGCCCCGACGACGAAGACGGGAGTCTGACCATGGAGGAGACCACGCAGCTCGCCCCGCCGCAGATGGTGCAGGGCGACCCGCGCACCCTGACGCTGCTCGATGTCAACGCACGGTTTCTGCCGCACGAGCAGTTCCGGCAGCTCGTTGCGAACATCGAGCAGGATGGCTGCCTGACCTCGACGCCGTTGGTGTGGAACGACGGCGAGACGGGGCGGCTGGTCGTGCTGTCGGGCAACCACCGCACGCTGGCGGCGATCGAGGCTGGCCTGCCGCAGATCTGGTGGATGCAGATAGACGAGCCGCTGCCCCGTCAGCGGCAGATCGCGCTCCAGCTCTCGCACAATGCCATCGCGGGTCAGGATGATCCGGCGATCCTCAAGGAGCTGTACGACGAGCTGGAGTCGGTGGAGTGGCGGCAGTACACGGGGCTGGATGACAAGTCTCTGGATCTGCTGGAGAAGGTGGACGTCGCTTCTCTGGGTGAGGCGAATCTGGACTTCACCAGCGTGCAGTTCATGTTCCTGCCCGATGAGCTGGAGCGGGCGGAGGCCGCGTTCGATGCGGCCCGATCGACGGCGACGTCGGACCAGCGGTGGGTGGCGGGGCTGGAGCAGTACGAGCCGGTGCTCGATGCGCTGGAGTCCTCCCGGGCCGCGTACAGGATCGGCAACAGCGCGACGGCGCTGGGTGTGATCCTCACCGTGTTCGAGCGGCATGTGGGCGAGCTGGCTGAGGGCTGGTTCGACGCTGCTTCCGGGGAGGCGACGAGGGCGGGGACGGCGCCGCTGGAGACGGTGTTCGGCGTGCGGGACGTGCCGGTGGAGACGGCGGCCGTCGTACGGGCGGCGATCGACCGGATGGTGCAGGACGGCACTGTGCCTGCCGACGAACCGTGGCGGGCGCTGGAAGTCCTGGCCGCACAGCAGAACTAGATGGCCGATGGCCAGGAGGTGAGCGGTGGCCGAGGGCACCGTGGAGTCCTGGGAGCGGCAGGGTGGGGAGTCGGTCCAGGCGTTCGAGGCGTTCGCCGTGTACCGCGATCTGGGCCCGGCGCGGAGTGTCACGAAGGTGGCACGGGAGTTGGATAAATCCCGCGCGCTGGTGGGCCGGTGGTCGCGGCAGTTCGCATGGGTGATGCGGGCGACGGCGTATGACCGGGAGCAGGACCGGTTGTTCCTCGCGGAGCAGGCGCAGGCGCGGCGGGATCTGGCGCGCAGGCACGCGAAGTTGGCGCAGGCAGTGCAGAGCAAGGCGGTGGCCCGGCTCCAGGTGCTCGACCCACGGGAGCTGTCGCCTGCGGAGCTGCTGCGGTACGTCCAGGTCGCTGCGGAGATCGAGCGGCGGGCCGTGGGTGAGGCACCGGCGGTCGGGGCGGTGGAGGACCGGGACCAGGGCGCGGACGTGGCTGCCTTGTCGGATGAGGAGCGCCGGACGCGGATGGATCAGTTGCGCCGGGAGCTGGAGCGCCGGTTGTCGGAGGGCGCGCAGTGAGCCGTGGTCTGGCCAAGCGCCGCATGGTCGAGGGGTTCGCGGACCCGTCGGTGATGAGCGAGGAGCAGCTTCGGGCCGAGGCCGCGGCGCTGTTCCGGGCCGATGAGCTGTCGGCGCGGAGGTGGGCGTGCGAGGTCCCGGACTGTGACGGGCTGCCCCATACGGGGTGGCTGCACCACCATGCCCGTGCGGCGCAGCGTCGGCCGCTGTGGCTGTGGACGGTGTGGATGCTGCTCACCGGCCGTGGCTGGGGAAAGTCGCGGACGGCTGCGGAAGAGGTACGGGCGTGGGCGCAGACGCCGGGGCAGCAGATAGCGGTGATCGCGAGGAACGCGACGCTGGTGCGGGACATCTGCTTCGAGTCCCCGAAGTCGGGGCTGCTGTCGGTGTTCCCGCCCGAGGAGGTGGCGAAGTACAACTCCAGCCTGGGCGAGACGACGCTGAAGCTGAAGAACGGCACGCTGATCCGCGGGTTTGGTGCGGAAACGCCGGACAACCTGCGCGGGTGGGCGTTCGACAAGGCGTGGTGCGACGAGTACGCGGCCTGGTCGCGGCACACCGCGCAAGAGGTCTACGACATGCTGTGGTTCTGCCTGCGTGAGGCGGACACCCCGCAGGTCGTCATCTCCACGACGCCGAAGCCGCTCCCTCACGTCAAGCGGCTGGTCGAGCGCGGCCGCGCCCAGGAGAAGGCGCATCGAGAGGGAGGGACCCGGCCGCGGGTGGTGTTGACCCGTGGGCACATGCGGGAGAACGACGCGAACCTGTCGGCGGCGGCCCGGGAGGAGCTGGAGGAGGAGTACGCCGGCACCAGGCTGGGGCGGCAGGAGCTGTCGGGCGAGCTGCTTGAGGACGTGGAGGGCGCGTTGTGGCAGGGCTGGATGCTGGAGGTCGAAGGGTTCCGCCCGAGGCCGGAGCACCTGCCGGACATGCAGCGCCTCGTGGTCGCGGTGGACCCGGCGACCAAGAGCCACGAGAACGCGGACATGACCGCCTTCACCGTCGCCGGGCGCGGCTGGCCGGTGGAGACGATGTTCGGCGACGACCGGCCCCGTGGGTATCTGCTGCACGCCGAGCAGGACCGGTATACGCCGACGCAGGCGATGAAGCGGGCCGCGAGGCTGTATCACGAGCACCGGGCGGACTGCGTGGTCATCGAGGCGAACAACGGTGGGGACTACCTGCCCGCGCTGCTGGAGCAGGTGGACCCCACGGTGAACTGGCGAATTGTTCATGCGACTCGCGGGAAGCGGGCTCGGGCGGCTCCGGCGGCGCAGCTGTACGAGCAGGCGCGTGTGCATCACGTCGGTTCGGCTCGGGTGTTCGCGGAGCTGGAGGAGCAGATGACGACGTTCGTCGGCCAGGGGGAGACCGAGGACTCGCCGGACTTGCTGGACTCGGCGGTGTGGGCGCTGTGGGACCTGTTCCTCGACCCGACGATGCCGCCGCCGCGTGGTGGGGATGACCAGCGGTTGAGTGGGCGCAGGTGATTTTCGATTCAGCTGCATGAGTGAATGGCTGCTCGTGGTCTTTGTCCTACAGTTCCAGAGCTGATACACCGTCTCGAAATAGCGGGAAGTCCTTCCCGTGCGTTCGGGAAGAGGTGCACGACTGTGGGGCCGTTTGATGTGATGGTTGAGGAGCTGCCAGATGCTGCTCCGGTCAAAAGACTGGCCCACGTATTGAGGCGCCACGAGTTAGTGGTGAAAGAAAGTCAGGAGGGCGCCGTCAGCTTGGCTGATGAGTGGTGGTCCCCTCTGATCCGGGTGACCCCGCATCTCAATGACGACGCATGCGGCTATGAAGGGATCCATGCGGCTTACTCCGTCACGTGGACTCTCCCTGTGCTCTGCTGGTTCTGGCGCGGGACTGGGTCTGCGGGCTCAAGAGGGCACCTGAGTGATCTGAAGCGACGATGCCGACGTTGCTGGGGTACGGCGACAGGCGAATCTGCGATGTTCCCCGAGGCGCAACCGCCGCATGTCGCATGGTGGGACTTGGTACAACCACGGACTTTTCGAGCCGTCGCGCTTTCCCCAGAGGAACTTCTGGAAGCCGAAGAAAGGGCTCGGCGGTATGCAGAAATCCCCAAGGCCACGTATCAGGCGCCAGATTCGTATAAGTGGCAGGAGTTGGCGGATCAGATCTGGGAATGGTCAGACCAAAACCCCGCACCACCTCTCACGGCAGAGCACGCGCTTGCCGTGCAAGGTGTTCAACGTCAGCGCGTACTACAGGAATTGGATAGCGTTGAGCATCGCGTCCGAGAGTACATGGTCGCGGCGTACCACGATGGAGCGGGCACCACACGGCTTGCAGATTTGAGCGGTGTGACTCGGCGCACGGTCCCAAATTGGTTGAAGATGATGGATGCCTCTGTCTGAGTTGTATCCGGGGCCCGACGCGGAGGGCGGTCGGGCCCCGGCATTGCAGATCAGACGGAAGCGGGGTCGTCAGGGTCCCGCATCAGGTGTTGCAGGATTCGACGGAGGCGCATGCGGATGCGAAGTTTCAGGGCTCGCCACGCGATCCGTAACTTCCGGGCGTATTGCCTCCTGTACCAGTCGATGACAGGAATGAGCACCACAACGGCCAGCAGGATCGCCAGCGGGAGATGTAGGGATGACGGAAGCGGTAGGTCTCGGAACACGCGCACTACTTGGATACCTCGCTGAGTAATGGGGACTACCGCCCATCGCTCGATGAGGTTAGGCGGCAATCGCCCGCTTGTGGGATGAGTCCAGCGGACAGTTGGTCTCTGCCGGTGCGCGAGGGATCCGTGGCGCGGCGAGCCTGATCACCCCACAGGGGGATGTATCTAGTGGTGGAACCGTTTCGGCGAAGTCGCCGTGGGCTGTGCCCAGAACGAGGGCCAGCAAGTCGCGCAGGCGTGTGATGCGCCTGCTGAGGATGGCCTCCTGCTGCCGCAGTAGCTCGATACGCTGAACTGCATCTACCGCCGCGTCGCCGACTGGCAAGTGTGGGTGAGCGGGATTGAAGTCGGTTCTGATGCTGGGTAGGCCAGTTTGTTCCTCAGCCGAGTCCCGAAGATAGGAAGTCAGCGCGTCTTGTGTGGCACCGTAGGTCCGCTGTGCTGCGATCTCACGCCTGATGCGTTCGCGCTCTTGTTCCGCGCGGAGCAGACCTAGGAGCAGTGCCTCGCGGATGCGGCTCACCTGGGTGTACCCATTCGCCAAGATGAGCGTGGAGTCCGGAGAGATGCTGACATATCCGGGACTCGGAATCGCAGCATCCAAGGCGATGGCCAAGGTCATGGCTGCCCGCCGATCGACATCGATATCAATCGGTCGTACCGGTTCGAAGCGGGCGCCGGACATGTAAGCGATAGTACTCTCTCCTCCGGGTAGGTCGTGCTTGGTTCCGATCAGTGTGGCTTGTCTGCGGCAGGGTGACGTCGCTCCACATCGCCCTTGACGTGGGATTACGCTGGGCGCCAGGCGCGGGGCCGACGTCCGGAGGAGACCGTGGGCCTGCGCCAACTCGTGATTGATGCGTGGTCGTGGCTGAACTACAAGCCGGTGATGGCGGAGGCCGGGCGTCCGGGCAGCCGTGCGTTTCCGGAGTTGGCCAAGACGTGGGTGCCGCCGGACGAGCTGCGGCGGCTGGCCGCGTACAAGGTGCTGGCGTCGTACGACAACAACCAGGCCGGGCAGCTCGCGGCGGCCAGTGGCGACCAGAGTGCGTTGGAGCGGCGGGAGCTGGGCGACGCGGCGAAGCTCGTGGACACCGCGCTCGGCTACCTCCTCGGTTCGGAGCAGAAGGTCGCGGTCGAGGGGGCGGAGCACGCCGACGAGGAGACGCCGACGCCGGGCGCGGCGGAGGCTGCCGCGGTGCAGGACCGGTTGCGGAAGTGGGCGGACAAGGAGCTGCTGACCTTCCGGGTTCAGCAGGCCGAGCGGGCGGCGGTGCTGCTTGGGGACAGTGTGATGGTGCTGGCGTGGAACCCGGCGAAGCAGCGGCCCACGCTGCGCGTATATGATCCCGGGTTCTTCTTCCCGCAGTGGGACGACGAGGACGAGGACTTCCCGAGCCGGGTGCATCTGGCGTGGGAGCTGCCAGCGGACGACGATGCCGGGTTGAAAGCCAGGGTGCGTCGGGTGACGTACGAACTGGGGCCCATCTCCGAGGATGCCGAGCACGGCGACGACGGCGCGGCGGCAGGTGGGCGGCAGTACCCGTGGGAACCAGGCCGGGCGTCCAACGTGACGTGCTACCTCACGGATGCGGAATGGCTGCTGGAGGACCTGAAGGACGGCGTGACGCTGGACCGTCTACCGGAGAGCAAGGCGAGCTTCCGAGTGCGACCGGATGGTACGGAGCTGAACCGGCTGGATCTGATGATCGACTTCGTGCCGGTGGTGCACATCGCGAACACGATCCCGGACGGCGGGGAGCACTGGGGCCGATCGATCCTCGCGCGGGTTCTGCAGGCGCTCGATGAGCTGGCGGCTACGGACTCCGACGGTTCGGCGGCGTCGGCGACGACGGGTACGCCGATCATCGGGCTGGCGGGTGCGCGGCTGCCGGTGGACCGGGCGACGGGCAGGCCGCAGGAGCTTCAGGTGAAGGCCGGTGCGGTGTGGCAGCTCGGCGATACCGGGCGGATGGATGCGCTGGATACGTCGCCGCAGTTGGCCGAACTGCGCGCGCGGGTGGACCACCTGCTGGAGCGGATCGCGGCGAACAGCCGAGTGACGGCGGCCGGGCTCGGCACGCTGGACGCGACGGAGGTCCCGTCGGGGTACGCGTTGAAGCTGGCGCTGGGGCCGCTGGACGCGCTGATCGGGATGATGCGGCTGGCGCGGGAGCACAAGTACCGGTTGCTGTTCAAGATGGTCCAGCGGTTGTACCAGGCGGGTCGGGCGGAGGGCTGGACGGCAGGGGAGACGCTGCCGACACGGCTGGCGTGGGCGCCGCACACGCCGACGGACCGGGCCGCGGTGCTGGAGGAGGTCGTCACGGCGTACGGGGCCGGGGTGCTGTCGCTGGAGACGGCGGTGACGATGCTGCTGGAGGCCGGGTACCCGATCAAGGACGCCTCGCAGGAGGTGGAGCGGATTCGGGCGAAGGCGGAGCAGGAGGCCGCCGTACGGATGGCGGAGGCCGCAGCCCGTCGTGGACAGGACGATGAGGAATCGGAGGAAGAGGACGAGGACGGGCCGGAAAGGTCGTCACGTGAGCTCGAAGCCGCAGCGACAACCAGTGGCTGATCCGCTCCATCCTGTTGCCTGCTGGTGATCCTTCCGTGCTGGAGCCATCGCGGCCGGGCTTGCCTGCCGAGGTGCGTGGTCCGCCGTACGGGAGCAGGGTGAAGGTATGGCCGCTCAGATCGTTGTACACCGGCCGTCGCCGGAGGGTGGGCGCCGTGTCACCGCCTATGGACGGTTCCTCGGGATCGCGTACGGCCTCTCTGATCTGCGTGAATTTCTTCGGCGTGCGGGGCTGGACACAGATGACGTAGGGCTGGAGGACCCGGCCATGGTCGAGTGGCGTGGCGGAGGCCCGGCGGTCTGGGCCTGAGACGGCGGGCGCTGTCATTCGTGGTCGCTTTGATCGCGCAGCGCATTCTTCGCCGCGCGGAGCGCCCGGAAGAGTTCCGGAAGCTGGCGTAGCAGGCCGATCGAAAGGGTGATGAGGAGTCCGGCGAACCCGAAGGCTGCGAGTGTCACGAGTGTGATCGTGTCCCAGTCCATAATTCCCCGCTGTTTACTGCGGCCGGACTGATGGCAGGACTCAGTCCGGCCATGTCGGTGGGCATGGCCAAGCTGAGTTCCTGCTGTCGCCAGAAACTTACTCGTTCCCTCTTTGCATCCCCATCGTGCTTCGTAGTGCAGAGACACGGGTGCGACGTGCTGACCTGCGACAGCGGCCAGTACTCCGTGTCTGAAGGCCAGTCGGCGCTCCTCGACTGGCTGCTCGCAGCGTATCTCAAGTGCCATACGTACCGTGGGAGTTCGCGGCGCGCTGCGGCTTCCGACGTGCCAGGACCGAGGCTTGGCCATGATGTTGCAGAAGGGCGGCGGGGCCCGAGACCAGCCCCGGACGTGCAGGGGTCAACGATCGGGAGTCGTGTACCAACACACGACTGAATGCTTGCTGATCAGGGCCGTTCTTGTGGTGATGACTCTTAAAGCCCTATGAGTGGCCTCTCGGATCGTCTACGCTTTCGGTACCCGACTAATCGCCAGAGCCAGTTGTGCCCGCCACTCGACTGGCCGAGATAGGGCCGACCGCCAATGGCCCGACCACGTTGTCCAGGACATGAGTAAGCCGTGCTTGGCGCACACAGTGGAGCCCTGCTCCGCGTGCAGAGCAGGGCTCCCTGGGGAGTGGTCTTCCAGCGGCTGGGGGGCCCCGCCGGGGGTAAGCCCGGGGGGGCACCCACAAAAATGAGAAATTAAAAAAAAAAAAAACCCCCAAAAAACCAAAAAAACACCCCAAAAAAAAAACAAAAGAACAACCAAAACACCGGAAAAAAACCCCCCAACCAAACAAACAAAAAAAAAAAAACCAC
>NZ_JBHWJI010000001.1:119498-155650 GCF_042731515.1 Streptomyces sp. NPDC059850 | reverse complement strand
TCGACCACGGGGGTGAGAACGCCGTGGTCGCCAGCTAGAAGAGCGCGTCCATCAGCAGGGCCGCCATCGCTGAAGCAATCGCCGAAACAACCGCTCCAACCAGGATGAGGGCCAGTTCGCGTCGTCCTAGCTTGTTGACCAGCTTCCCTAAGTGCCGTCGCATTGGCGACCTCCTCTGAATCGCCCCGGACCCGTTGTCCGGGAGCGTGGGTGGCGGAGGGCGCACATGCCGTGGCACGAGGTCAGATTACGCGTAGCGCGCCCGGCGGGTGGCCCGTTCGGGAATCGAGCACGGCAGTCCGGTCTCCGATTGGTGCCGACAAGCTGGCTACACTGATCGTCAGCGCGGGGGCGCGCCTAGAGGAGTTGTATGGTCCGGCCCTTGCCGCCCCGCTGTCCCGTGGGCTTTCGCCGTGATGGGCGGCCGATCTTCCCGATTCTCGGGGCCTCGTCGGAGGACGAGGCGAATGACCAGCTCGATGACACCGAGGGCGGTGGCCAGGAGCAGCAGGTCACGGTCACCCAGGACCGGCTGGGCAAGATGCTTACCCGTGAGAAGGCGCAGGGTGAACGGGCTGCGGTCAAGAGGCTGTTGTCCCAGCTCGGCTTCGACTCGCCGAAGTCGCTGACCGAATTCGTGACGGTACAGCGTGAGGCTGAGCAGGCCGCGCTGTCGGAGGTGGAGCGTCGGGAGCAGGTGGCGGCGGAGCGGGAGTTGCAGGCCGCTCGCCGTGAGGAGCTTGCTGCTGAGCGGGAGCGGGCGGCGTTGCGTCGGGCGGCTCTGGTGGCCCTCGGTGCGGAGGGCGATGATCTGGTGGACGCGGAGCGTCTGCTGGCCGTGGACGACGAGGATGCGGACGAGGCGCAGATCCAGTCGGCGGCCGAGGCGTTGCGGGCGCGCCGCCCGGAGTTGTTCGGGGAAGTCCGCACTCCCGTACCGGCGGCCCCTGCGGGTGCACCGGCTGGGCGTGGCCCGACCCGTACTGTTCCGGTGTCCAAGCCTGGCTCGGCCGGGCTGGATATGGCCAAGCGCCGTGGCCTGATCCCGGAGTTCAGCGACTCCGCCGCCCGGTAGCTCTGGGCCCAGATCCTGGGGACCACGCCCCCTGAACTTCGTGGACGGCATCGCCTCCGTGGGCGGTGTGCGGATTCTGACCGCAGCGTCCATGGAGACACGCACATGACCATTCAGCCCGTCTCGATGTCCGAGTACACGACCGCCAACCGCGAGTGGCTTGAGTCCCTGCACGGCACCGACTCCGTCGACACGATCACCCTCGACCTGAACCTGTTCTGCGAGGGCACGCACTACGTGTGCGGCGACGGGTGCGACCCGTACGGCCGGGTGCTGTCCGGTGTGCCGGTCGGCAGGGTCGCGGAGTCCGGCCTGTACGGCCCGTATGACCCGGAGGCGCACTGCGGGCGTCAGATCCTGCGCGGGTTCGTGATCGCTGAGGCACCGTTCGCTCCGGGGCAGACCCGTGTTCCGGCCGCGCTGCTGTGGCATGGCGCGGTGAAGGCGTCGAAGGTGCCGGGCGGTATCGACGTGTCCGAGCTGGTGTGGCACCCGCGTGCCGCGCAGATCCGCTTCGTGTGAGCGGGGGCTGAGCTGTGACGATTCAGGACCTGCTCAAGGACGTCTCGGTCATGGACCTGACGGCGTTCGCCAGGGCGATCCCGTCCCCGAAGGACTTCCTCCTCACGCAGACGATCTTCCCGACCGTGGAGATGCGGGAGGTGAAGTGGCGTACGAAGGACTCCGGCCGGTACGTCAACGTCGCCAAGTACCGGGCCTTCAACGCCAGCGTGCCGTTCGCGACCCGCGAGGCGTGGCAGACCTCCCGCGAGGGTGCGCTGCCCGCGCTGGGACAGAAGCTCGTCGTCTCCGAGCAGGAGCAGATTCTGCTGGAAGCGTCGCACGGCTCGGATCAGGACCGGCTGATCGAGCTGCTGTACGACGATGTGGAACGGCACGTCGAGGCCATCCGGTCCCGGCTGGAGCTGGCCGCCGGCGATGTCCTCGCGGACGGCCGGTTCAGCCTGGAGCAGGAGAACGGGCTGACGCTGGAGGTGGACTGGAACGTCCCCGCCGCGAACATGCCGGTTGCGCGGATACCGTGGTCGGACCCGGTTTCCGATCCGATCGCGGATGAGCTGCGGTGGATTCAGCACCTGGACGACATCGGCGCCCCGGAACCGGAGCTGGTGGTCACCTCCCGAAAGGCGTTCAGCTACCTGGCGGCGAACAACGCCTACAGGGCGGCCTACTACGGCAGCGTGAACCCGTCGACCACGCCGACGGCCACGCTCACCCCGCAGCAGATCAACGTCGTGCGCGGCAACTACAGCCTGCCGCCCATCACCTTCTACAAGGCCCAGGTGCGAGTGGATGGCAAGCCGCGCAAGGTGCTGCCCGAGGACCTGTGGGTGCTGGTGCCGCCGGAGCGGGAGAAGTGGGCGCAGACCATGTACGGGGTGACTGCGGAGGGTTTGGTGCTGTCGCGCGGGACCAACCCGCAGATCATCCGGGAGGACGCCCCCGGGCTGATCATCACCCGAGATGTTCAGGATGACCCGGTGCAGATCTGGACCAAGGGCGCCGCGGTTGGCATGCCGGTCATGCACACCCCGGACGCGCACATCGTGGCGAAGGTCCTGTGATGGCGGGCCGCGGGCGGCTGAAGGCCGCGGTGTACGTACAGGATCCGACCAACCGGGAGGAGCTGATCCTGTGTCCGGGTGACTGCCCGGAACCGGAGCTGGCTGTGCTGATCACCAACCCGGACGCGTGGGAGGTGCCGCCGGACGACTGCGACGAGCAGACCGGGCCGGTGTCGGTGTCGGTGGAGAAGGCTGAGCCGTCCGAGAGTAAGGACGACGGCTACGAGGAGGCGGCCAGCGCGGGCGGGACGAAGAAGTCCTCATCGAGGCGGAGCGGGGCCCGTTCGGCGTCCGCGTCGTCGTGACCATGGGAAGGCGGTCCGCCACCGGGAACAGCTCGGTGGCGGGCCGCACCGCGCAGAGGGAGTAGCGGGTGGACGAGTTCCAGAGGTCGTGGCTGCTGGCGCAGCTCGGACCGGGCACCGATCCGGCCGACCTGGAGCGCCGGTATTTCCGGCTGCGGTCGGTGCGCGGGGTCGCGCTGGAGGTGCTGGGCGAGCGGCGGGCGAAGCTGCTCGGCGACCCGTTGAAGGTCACCGTCGACGGGGTGGTGACCATGGACCTCCAGGAGAATCTGCGTGGTATCGAGCGGCAGATTGAGCAGTGTCGGCAGTCCCCTGCCCCGGATGATGCTGAAGAGGAGGATGAGGGGCTTGTGGTGACGTGGTTGGTGCCGGGGCGTCGGTACCGGTAGCTGTGCGGATCTTCGTGGAGTGGTGTTCCTTTCGGGTGGGGTGTGTGTCCGCCTGTTTGGCTTGATCGTCGGCACACTGTCGAGGCGCTTTGCCTGTGGCGCTGGGCTTCCGGGACTATGAGGCATGGCCTCGTTGAAGCAGTTTGAGCCCGCGTCCGGCACCCGCGATTTTCTCGCCGCCGAGCATGAGAGGCGGGAACGCGCGTTCGCAACAATCCGGGAAGTGTTCGGCCGCTATGGCTTTCAGCCCCTCCAGACCCCGGCGTTCGAGCGGCTGGACGTTCTCACCGGCAAGTACGGCGACGAGGGCGACAAGCTGATCTTCAAGATCCTCCGGCGTGGCGAGCATGAGGCGACCGGCGAGGCTGATCTCGCTCTCCGCTACGACCTCACGGTGCCCATGGCTCGCGCGGTGGCGGCCTACGGCAGCCAGCTGCCCTCCCCATACAAGCGGTACGCCATCGATCCGGTGTGGCGGGCGGACCGGCCGGGCAAGGGGCGCTTCCGCGAGTTCGTGCAGTGCGACCTGGACATCGTGGGCTCCTCCTCTCCGTTGTCCGACGCCGAAGTCGTCCTGGCCCTGCACGACGCTCTGGATGCGCTCGGCGTGCCGGAATTCCGGTTCCTGCTGAACTCCCGGCATGTTCTGTTCGGTCTGCTGGAGGCATACAGCGTCCCCGTGGACCTGGGGCCCGGAGTACTGATCACGCTCGACAAGCTCGACAAGCTGTCCCCGGAGGCCGTCGTCGAGGAGCTGGTCACGGGCCGCGGCCTGTCGTCCGAGGTGGCGCAGGGCCTGGTGGATGACCTGACGTCGCCGGATGCGGTGGAGCGGATCAGGGGTGAGCTGAAGTCCAGCGAGGTCGGTCAGGCGGGCCTGGCTGAGGTGGACCGGCTGCTGGAGCTGACCAAGGACGCCATCCCCGCCGAGCGGATCGGCTTCACGCCAAACCTCGTGCGCGGCCTCGACTACTACACGGGAGTCATCTTCGAGGTCAGCGCGCCGGGCATGCCGGGGTCGATCGCATCCGGCGGCCGGTACGACGGTCTCATCGCGCGGCTCGGCGGGAAGGATTCCCCGGCCTGTGGCGGCTCGCTGGGCATTGAGCGCATCCTGCCGCTGCTGGAGCAGGGCGAGGAGGGCGGCTACTCGCAGATCGATGTGGCCGTCACGGTCATGGGCGAGGACCTGTCTGCGGACAGCTTCCGGGTGGCGGCTGAAATCCGCCGAGCCGGAGTTCGAACGGGTGTTTACCTGGGATCCAGTGGGAAGTTCGCCAAGCAGATGAAGTGGGCCAGCGATCAGGGCGCCCGCTTCTGCGTGATCTATGGCCAGGCGGAGCGTGATGCCGGCTCGGTCACACTGCGGGACATGGACAGCGGTGAGCAGGTCCAGGTTCCGCTCGATCAGGCCGCCGCAGAACTCGCGCGGCGGTGCGCACCATCCAGTTGACGCGCAGCGGACCCATTCCGCTGCCGATCTTCGAGGAGTAGCGGATGGGAACGCAAGGCGATCGGATCTTCCAGATCACGGCTGAGCGGGGGTTCCCTGACCCCTGGCTCAGCTTCGGAGACTCACTGTGCGATGAGGCGGCACTCAGTACGGAGTTAACGCGGGCGATCAGCAAGGCTCGCAAGGAGCCGACGGCTGAGGCGCGCACCGAGGTCACCCGGGTCTTCCAGGCGAAGAAGGAGAACCTGCGCCGCTGCGCTGGGATTCTCGACCAGGTATTGGGTGACTACGACGCCTCGGGCATGTGGACGGTCCTGGACGAGCGGGCTGGACGGCTGGACGTCGCGGACGTGCTGGAGACCTGGGGTCGTACCCAGGCACTGCACCCGTTCCCCGTGGTGCTCAAGAGCCTGGAGTTCAACTGGGGCTACATGAAGGAGCACGGCGTCCGGGCGTTCTACGAGATGACCCGCGGCTACGTCGTACGGCTCCAGGAGAACACCGAACGCTGGGATGAAGCCTGGCGTGGTGAGGCCGAGACGGGAGTGGTGGACCGCATCACCTCCATCGAGTGCGACCTGGCGAGCGTCGAGGCGCCGATGCACTGCGACGTGTGCAAGAAGACGATCACCGCGCTGCTCTACCTCGACGAATAGCCCCCGAGGCGCATTCCCCACCGTGCCCCTGCACTTCGAGGCGGAGCGGGGCCCGTTCGGCGTCCGCGTCGTCGTGACCATGGGGAGGCGGTCCGCCACCGGGAACAGCTCGGTGGCGGGCTCGCGCCGCGTGGAGTTCGGGGGCACTGTCCGACACGAGAGAGGGAACCGTCCCGAAGTTCTCCCTCAGCCTGTGCTCTCCGGCACTACCGTGGTCACAGGTCCCTTATGGGAGGACGGTGAAGACCCGTTGCGCCGCCGTGAATTACTCGCGTTAGCCGGAACGACCGCCGCATCGTCGGCCCTCGCCGCCGCACCTCCCAGCGCGGCGGCTGCTTCGCGCCCGACCTTGGTCGGCCTGGAGGACCTGTTGCTCTACGGTCCACCCCCGCTTGCCGGTGCGGACCCGACGATCAACGCCCTCTCCGCGGCCGTGCAGAAGTGCCAGGCGGACTTCGCAGCGTGCCGGTACGACGCCCTCGCCCGCAAACTCCCTCAGCGTCTGGCGCTCACGTACGCCTGCGACGACGACTCGGCGGTCGGCGCCCGTGCGGCGCTGTTCAACCTCGCGACCCGCCTGTGCATCAAGCTCGGCGATGACCGGCTCTCCGCCGTTACCGCGGACCGGGCCGTGACGACCGCCCGCGACGGAGCGGACCTGCTGGCTCTCGCCGAGGCACACCGCATGGTCTCCAGCGTGTGCCGCAGACGGGGCGACTACGAGCGCGCGACCAAGATCGCGGTGCACGCCGCCGAACAGCTCGCCTCCGGCAAGAGCATCGACAGATCCGGGCGACTGTCCACGCAGGGCAACCTCTACGCCAGCGCCGCCTACTCGGCGGCCAAGGCAGGCGACCGCGACAGCGCGAACGCCTTGATCACCGAGGCCGCAGCGGTGGCCACGCAGCTCGGCCGCGACGCCAACGTCGGCGGCTTCTTCGGCCCCAGCCAGGTAGCCCTCCACCAGGTGTCCGTCCACCACCTACTCGGGGACGCTGGAGCCGCCATCTCCCACGCCCGCACCATCGCCGTCGACCGCCTGCCCGCCGAACGACAAGCACGCCTGTGGATCGACGTGGCCCGCGCATTCGATCAGTGGGACAAACCAGAACGCTGCTATCGCGCGCTGCTCTCAGCCGAGGTGGCCGCTCCCCAGGAAGTACGGCGCGGCTCCGTCCGCACGCTCGCCACGGGCCTGCTCCGGCACGACCGCGTGCTCCCGGACGTTCGTACCTTCGCCAAACGAATCGGCGGCGCGTAGGCGTCCAGGCGAGCTGCTGCCTTTCGTACTCCTTGCCTCTTGCAGCGGTCCGACGCCGACGAGGCGCGGGTGCGCGGCGGCCAGGGCGAACAGGGAACGCGCCAGTCCAGCAGGGCGCGAGGCCGTTACGACGACGATCCCCCTGTCTCCATTACTGGTGGAGGCAGGGGGATCGATCGTGGAGCTATGCGTCGAACTCGCCCTCGCGGGCGCCGAGCGTGAACGCTTGCCACTCCGCTGCGGTGTAGCGGAGCGGCGGGTCGTCGGGGCTCGCGGCGTTCCGTATGGCGACCGCGCCTCCGGGGAGGTGCGTGATCTCGACGCGGTTTTGCGGGTCGCTCCCGGGGGCGCCGACCCACTGTGCGTCGCTCAAGTCGAGCGCGTACAGGTTGATCTTCTCTCGGGGAACGGCGCCCACGTCAGAGGGCAGCGTTCCGGACGGCTGTGACGAACTCCTGCCACTGGACCAGACCGAAGGTGTGAGCTCCCAGATCGCGGTTCTTGCTGTCGCCGATGGCAACGAGGTCGTCGTTGGTCATCTGAGTCTCGATGCATTGCCCCCCGTTGTCGGGGCTGTACGAGGACTTCTGCCACTTGTCCCCGGGGAGGTCGTGCCGCATCATCTGGTGTACCTGCCTCTAACTGATCAGATCTCTGGCTGCCTGCGAGATGAGCGCCATGGATTGCCGTGACGGTAGGGCGCTCGCTCGAAGTTGGTCAAAAGCTAGCTTGTAGCGGTCGACAGGGTCATCTTCCTCCAGATACAGCAACCCGTCGAGGTATCCCAGGCTGACAACGTCCAGGTCCATGGGGTCTGGATAGGAGAAGATGCTGAACGCCCCGTCCAATCCAGCATGCCAACCCTGGCCGAACGGGATGACCTGGATGGACAAGCGAGGAGGATCGTTCATGTCGATCAGCTTCTGGAGCTGGGCGGCCATGACCTTGGGCCCACCGACCGCCCGCCGCAGCACAGCTTCGTCGAGAAGGCAGACGAGCTGCGGAGCGTTCTCTCCCCGCAGGATCTCCTGCCGGGCCATGCGCACCGAGACGTACGACTCGACCTGCTCCTCCGAAGCTGACTTCTCTGCGCCTCGGATCGACTCTTCGGCGTACTCGCGGGTCTGAAGCAGCCCTGGAACGAGAAGCGGCTGAAAGATGAGCATGCGGGCGGCGTCTGACTCGATGCTCAAGTGCTCTTGAAAGCGTTCAGGCAGTATGTCGCTGAACTGGGCCCACCAGCTCTTCCGCCGGCCCTCCCGCGCCAGCGTGGTCAGAGCGGTCTTGAGCCGCTGATCCTCGACCCCGTAGAGGTTGAGCAGTGCCTCGATCTCAAGTTTGCTGACGCCCTGCCGACCGTTCTCCTGCCGAGAGATCTTCGACCTGTCGCCGCCGATGCACTCGGCCGCCTCGTCCATCTTGACGTTCGCTGCTTCGCGGAGTCGCTTGAGCTCGCTGCCGAGCCTCCGGCGTCGCACGGTGGGTCGTGGGTGGCTGGGCAACGTGGCTCCTTCGGTAGACGTGTGGCTCAGCACAAGTGTTGCGTACCCAGCACCTCCAACGCAGGGCATATGCCGGAGGACTAACCCGATTTTTGCAGTTCTCCAATTTTGCAGTTCTACCCCGTTGCGTATCTGCCATGATCGGGTCCAACCTGTTGTGAGTTCACACATGGCGCTCAGTCGGTAACAGAGCGTCGGCCCGTTCGCGATGCGCTGATGCAGGGCGCTGGAGGAGCCATGACCGTCATGGCAGAGGCAGGAATCAGGGAGTACAGGCAGGAGCTGACTGCTCACCCGCAGGACCTCAAGGTCTTACGTGTGATCGTCAGAGCGCACCTGCGCTACTGGGGCTTCGACCAGCTTGTGGAAGCCGCGACGCTGGGTGTCAACGAGCTGCTGTCCAACGTGGACAAGCACACGAAGTCCGCGAGTTGCGTCCTCACCCTCCAACGTCAACCTGCTGGCGTGCGTGTAACGGTCAGTGACACCAGCACCGCTCTGCCGGTCGTTCGCTCGCCGGACTGGGCAGCCGAGAGCGGGCGGGGGCTGGTCCTCCTGAGGGAGCTGGCCACGTCCTGGGGCGTCAAGCCCACGGATGAAGGCAAGGACGTGTGGTTCGAGATCGAGATCAGCACGACTTCGGGGGAGCCCGCCGCGTGAGCGAGATGCGCAGCCGACACCGGCGTCCTCGGCCCCGTGCTGGGGGCTACTGGGTCGAGGTCACCGCCTTCCACGCCGAGATCGAGCAGTCCCTGAAGGGGTTCCAATTCGGTGGTGCGCCCGCTGATACACCCGCGCGAGCTGTTGCACGGCTTCGCATCCGAGTGCGGTGGGTGGCCTGGTACATGCATCAGGTCTCTGCCCAGCGGGCCGCCTTTGAGTGGCTGAAGGATCGGTGGGCGATGGACCAGGCCATCGCATGTCTCTCCGAGGGAGCGATGTACGTGCACCTCGTCGATGAGGGACCCACCTGCTACGAGTTCGCTGCCAGGCCCGTCTACCTGCCCGCAAGCGCCCACCTGCGCGCCATTCCGTACGGAACACGGGACGGTACGGACGCGGACGTGCCGTCGCTGCCGAGGAGGCGGTCGGCGTGACCCCGTTGCCTCGCGCCTACTGGTGCCACGCCGACTACCTCGGCCCCTCGCCCCGTCGAGTTGTGGCCGAGGACCGGACTACGGCCTTCCCCGGCCACGCCATCTCCTGGATGCGGCAGGCGGTCCGAGACGTCACACCCCACCTGGAGCCTGAGCCCTTCGCCGTCGCGTGGGCCTGGCTTGGCAACCACGAACGCGCAGGCGTCGCGGTTCAGGAGCTGCGTGGCGGAAGACCGTACGCGTTCGAGGTGCGCACCCCCGAAGCCTGCTGGAGATGGACCGCGCACCTTGTCTCTGTGCTTCCCGTCGTCGAGACGACCACGACAAGCGCGGCAGCCGACCGAAGAGGCTAGCCAGGGCTGCTCTTCCCGGGAACGTGCCGCCGTGACGATCGGCCGGTCGCACCCAGCACGAACCGATGAACACCTGCTTGGAGTAGACCGCATGCCCTTCCCGAAGGATCAGACAACGCCGCCCGAGACGGCCTCCGATCCGGGTCCCGGCGAGAAGTACTGGAAGGAGGCTGTCCAGGCCAAGAGCCAGTTGGATAAGGAGCTTCGACTCGCCGGTGTGAACGTGCAGACCGGGATGGTCGAGATGGTCAGGGGCATCGCGCAGGTCCAGATGGGTCTTGCCGACCATCGGAGCGTCTTGCGTCTCGCAGAGCTGATCCATGAAGGCAACCGCCCTCTCTACGAGGCCGAGTCCGAGCTGCGGGCCGCCTTCACACAGCACGCTTTGGACGTGCCGGACCTCTTCGTCTCGGGCGGTCAATTCCGCCTTGGCGCCATCACGGTGGAGACCGCGGATCGTCTGGCCAGCTTGCTGGGCGCCCCGCAACAGGCCACCGGGGGCGACTTGGACTCCTGGAGCGAAGGGCAACGTGCCACCGAACGGCTCGCCGCAGCCGTGGAGAAGGCCACCGGCGAGTTCCACCACATCGAGTACCACCCCGCCTGCACACGGAGCGGCGGCTGCAACGTCGACGCCGCCGTGGATCTCGCCAGCATCAGCGTCCGTACCGCTCGTCGTGTCGCGGACGCACTGCGGAAGGCGATGGCATGACCGACGCCTCCCTGGCCACCTAGACAACCGCTCGGTGCCCCGGAGGCATTCCCCCGACGCACCGAGCGGGCCCAACCGGTCGTCCCCAGCGTGCTGCGCCACACGCCGGGGACGACCCCCGCCGGGTCTCCTTCCCCAGAGCAGAAGGAGAGCGCGACTGCCGTCCCCCGCGGCATGCGCCCCGGCCGCCGTCTCCGTTGGTCACGCACGAGACAGCGGCTGGGCCCGGCACCCCCGGGACCGCACCTGCGGCCCGGGCTCGCGTTTCTCATCCCGTTGTCCCACCCAGGAGATGCACTTCGTGCCTCACATCCCGCCCAGACGAGGCGACCACGCGTCGACGGCGAACACGCTCAGCGGCCCCGCGACCGTCGGCACCAGCATCCAGGCCCGCGACATCCACAGCGTCACCGTCCACACCAGCCCTCCGCCTCGATTGCCGGTCCCACGCCAGCTTCGACCGGTCTCCGCCACCTTCACCGACCGGGAGACTGAACTGCGTCATCTGGCAGCATCGCTTGCTGACGAGCCCCGAACCGGTGCACGCATCGCCGCGATCAGCGGCATTGCGGGCGTGGGAAAGACTGCCTTCGCCGAGCGGCTGCTGCACGAGCTGAGCGCCGAGTTTCCCGGTGGACAGCTCCAGGTCAACCTGCGCGGCCTCGCACCCGATGGTCCGGCCACCGCAGTGGAGACGTTGGGGCGTTTGCTGCGCGCCCTGTGGCCGGGGGAGTTGTGCGGCGATGCCGAGGAGCTGGCCGCGTGGTGGAGATCCATCACCGCCCAGCACCCACCGCTCGCCGTTCTCCTGGACGACGCCGCCACAGCGCACCAGGTCCGGACTCTCCTCCCTGGGGGAGCCGGACACGTCGTGGTCGTCACCAGCCGGGATCAGCTGGCCGGGCTCCTATGCGACGGCGCGGTCTTCTGCCACATGCTCCCGCTGGACCCGGACTCCACAGAGCACCTGCTGACCCGCTTTCCCGGCACCGAACGACTCCCCCGAAGGGAAGTACGGCGGCTGGCGGTCCGCACCGGTGG
Source organism: Streptomyces sp. NPDC059850 (assembly GCF_042731515.1). NCBI lineage: Bacteria > Bacillati > Actinomycetota > Actinomycetes > Kitasatosporales > Streptomycetaceae > Streptomyces > Streptomyces sp. NPDC059850. The sequence goes on along the minus strand of NZ_JBHWJI010000001.1, from coordinate 144,220 downwards.
CATCCCCTTGGCCGTCACCGTCACCGCCACCCACCTGGCCACCATCCACACCAACGGAAGGAACGACGACATGGACTCCTGGTCAGGCGACCCGGCCACATCCGGACGCCACCACCAAGCCGTGGCGCGCGCGTTGGACAGTGCCTACAAGGCACTGCCGCCGTCCGCCGCCCGCGTGTATCGGCTGTCCGCTTCGCTGCCCGCTCTCGACATCGACCCCGACATGGTCGCTGCGGCCTGCGTACTCCCGCGCGAGCAGGCTGTGACGCTGCTGGAGGCCCTGGCAGCGGCTCACCAGCTCGAAGAACGCGGCCACCTTCCGGGCCGGACCGGCCCGGTCTACCGATTCCACGATGCCGTACGCGACCACGCTCGGGCTCACGAAGACGCAGGCCGGCCAGAAGCAGTGCGGCGCCTGCTGGACTGGTATCTCGTCTGTGCCACCGACGCCGAGCGGCGGCTGACTCCCAGCCACTGTCGCCTGGAGCGCGACTACGTCTACCTCACCGAGCAGATCCCGTTCACTGATGACGCCGGGGCCAGGGCCTGGCTGGATGCCCAGCACCACAACCTCATGGAGGGCGTACGCCACGCCGAAACAGCCGGGATCGACACGATGGCCTGCCAACTCCCTCACGCCATGTGGCCCTGGTGGCGCAGCCACCACCACTACGCACTCTGGGATGAAGCACACACGATCGCAGTCCGGGCCGCCCGCCGGTGCGGCGCCCGGGAGGCCGAGCGTGTCCTGCTCAACACCCGGGGTGTCGGCCTGCGCTCCAGTGGCCGACACCAGGATGCCGCCGACTGCTTCAGCGAGGTCCTGGCCCTGTCCGACGCCGCCGATGACCAGCGCATGCAGGCTCAAGCCTTCTACGAGCTGGGCGTCACCCACTACGCGACGAGCCGCGCCGATGAAGCCGAGCCGCTGCTGATCCGGGCCCGGGAGATGCGGCTGGCCCAGGGCGACCGGCGAGGAGCGGCCCTCGCCGAGATCATCCTCGGCTGCATCCGCTTGGAAGCCCCGAACATCCCCGCAGCCATGGACCACTTCATCACAGCGCGCTCCATCCTGACCGACTGTGACCCCTTCGATGCCGCCCGCGCTCTGGCGTGGCTGGGCCGAGCACACGCGCTCATCGGCGACTATCCCGAAGCGGTGCGCCAGCTGAACCAGGCGAAGACGGAGTTCCAGGCGACCGACTCGGCACGCTGGGTTGCCCGGACACTGGAAATGCTCGGGCAGACCGCCCAGGAACAAGGACACATCGCCCACGCCAGCCAGCACTTCGCGGCTGCCCTGGAACGGTTCGACCAGATTAACCCGCACGACGCCGAGCGAGTACGCCAGCGCCTTGGCCAACTGGCCACGTAAGTCCGGGACGAATAGCCGAGCCGGGACTCACCACGCCCCGCAGGGGCGTACGTCCCGCGCATCAACACGCCACTTTCCGCCGCGATCCCACGCGGCATGCACAAGGAATGATCCCAAAAGAGGAATCTGTTGAGTAATTTCAAAAATCATATCTCTGCCGTTTCGTCAGTATCAGGGCAGAAGGGCACCGCTCCTGCCAATGGCGGGCAGTGGGGCTTTGGGTCGAACGCTGCGCTCACCGGGGGGCGGTGACCGTGCGGCGAATACTCGGCCCTGAGCGGGAGCGGTGGGGCGTGCAGTTCAAGGAGAAGTACGATGCCGGGGCTTCGGTACGTGCGCTGGCCGAGGAAGCCGGGCGGTCCTTCGGGTTCATGCACAGGCTCTTGGTGGAAAGCGGGGCCGTGATGCGCGGTCGCGGCGGCGACATGCGGAGTCCGCGCAGTCGGGCACAGTTCGCAGCGCGCAGGGCAGCGAACGAGGCGTGCGCAAAGCTCAAGGAGCGGTATGAGGGCGGGGCCTCGGTTCGTGAGCTGGCTGAGGAGGCTGGGATGTCTGAATCGAATATGCGCCGTCTACTCGTCGAGGCGGGGGCAAAGATGCGTCGATCCGGCCCAGTGCTTGGGAGTAAGAGGCGTAGCAGGAACGTGAACGATTCTAACGGGAGCTGAGTTCTCCACCTCCGGCCCAGGTGCTGATGAGCATGAGGGGCCATCTCCAGCCGTTCCTGGCCCCGTGTTCCAGCGGACCAGGAACGGCTGAGCGTTGCGTCGAACAATGCTGGAATCAGTTTCTGAGGCTGTAGTGGAGTAGACGCGATCGGGCAGTCTTCTCATCCAGCCCCAGCGCCTGCCCGATCTCCTCCCAGGACGTCTTGTCGGCCTCTGCGCCGTACGCCGCCTCGCGTCCGATGCGCTGGGTAACGCGTTCCAGGATCGCTACGCCCTTCAGTGCAGCCACCGGCGCCTCGACCGCCAGGTCGGATAGCTGCTCCTCCACCTGGGTCAGCAGAGCTTCCAGCTCCGTAGGCATCGGCACCGATCGCGCCCGGACCTCCTCGATGTGCTGCTTCCAGTCGTTTTGGGGGCCCGAGATCTCGATATCGAACCGGGCGTCGACCACTTGGTCCCAGTCGATCGGATACAAGCCCTCGCCACGCCAGCCGCATCCGCACGAGCCGCGCAGATGCGCCGCCTGCGGTGCGCGCCGCGTGCCGTCGTAGATCCACCAGTCGCTCATGGCGTGAGCAGTGCCCGCGCTCCCGGCGTCGTAGTACACCGGCTTGGGCTCGCTGCCGTCCGCCAGGACCGCTGCGGGCTTGCCCTCATGCGATGAGCCGAACTCCGTGGTTTCCCACATCGTGTTTCCCCTACCGCTGTTTAAGAACGAAGAGCCAGGGTTGGTGCTGTTTTGGGCGGTCTTCTGGATCAGGTGAGCGCGTCGTAGGTTTTCGCCTGGATGCGCCACATCGTCGCGTACTCGCCATTCTGCTCCAGCAGGGAATCGTGGGTGCCCGTTTCGATGATGCGGCCGCCGTCGAGGACGATGATCCGGTCGGCGTTGCGGGTGGAGCCGAGCCGGTGGGTGATCAGCAGTACGGTCCGGCCGTCGGCCAGGGCGCGGATGCGTTCGTACACGGCCTCCTCGGCGCGAGGGTCGAGCGCGGACGTGGGCTCGTCGCAGACGAGGACGGAGGCGTCCCGGTAGAAGGCACGGGCCGCAGCGATGCGTTGCCATTGGCCTCCGGACAGATCCCTGCCGCCCCACTGAGAGGGGGCGAGGCTGGTGTCCAGGCCATCGGGCAGGGCGGTGAGCATGTGGTCGGCGTCCGCGGCTCGGGCTGCGGCGATGACCTCGTGGTCGGTTTGGGCGCCCTGGCCGAGGGTGATGTTCTCCCGGACGCTGACGGGCCACCGCGCCACCTGCTGGGGGAGCACGGCCACGCTCCGCCACACCGCTTCTGGGTCGGCGTCGGCAAGGTCCGTCTCGTCCCACCTGACCTGGCCTGCGGTGGGGGCGTACAGGCCGGCGATCAGCTTGGCCAGAGTGGACTTTCCCGCTCCGTTCGCGCCGACGATGGCGAGGACTTCGCCTCTGCCGAGGCGGACGCTGATGTCCTGGAGGGCCGGCAGTTCGGACCCGGGGTAGCAGAAGGTCAAGCCGCGGGCCTCGATGACGTCAGGGCATGGAGGGACCGGACGCGGCTCGGCGGGCACCGCACTGCGGGCGTGTGCGTCGGCGACGAAGGCGTCCCAATCGGTGAGGTACAGACCCGTCTGGAAGGTGGTGTTGACGCCCTGCACCAGGCCGATGAGCAATCGCTGACTGGTCTGAACGGCGATGACCGCCGTCCCTACCGCGGCGGTCGGGACACGTCCGGTGACGGTCAGCCACAGCAGAACGGCGTAGACCCCGCAGGTGGCGAGCCCGGAGACGGCATCGCCCACAAGCTGGTAACGGGCTCGGGTGCGGCCGACTTCAGCGGCGGCGTCTTCGAGACGAGCGGTGATGGCCTGGAAACGGGCGAGCAGCCAGGGGCGCATGGTGTAGGCGCGTACGTCCAGGGCGTTGACCCGACCGGCGGTGTAGTACATCTCGGAGTGGCGCAGCCGACGGTCCGCCAGGGTGTGGCGGTCGGCCAGATAGGCGGCGCGGGCACCCCGGACGGCAGCCCAGCCGCGCGGGACCACCGCCAGGAGCAGCAGCGGCAGGAGCACGGGGTGGAGGTGGGCGAGAACGCCTCCGGCCGCGAGGAGCCCCAGGACCGCGCCGCCGACGCTGGTCAGCGAGTCGACCATCAGATGGGCGTCCTTGGCGGCTCGGTTCGCCGCTTCGCTGTCGTCGCACCAGGCCGGATCGTCATAGGCGGCGAGCGGTGCCCTCGTGGCGGCTTCCAGGTAGCGGATCTCCGCCAGACCGTCCACCCGCGGGCCGATCCGGGCAGTGGTGGCGACGGTGAGCGCGGCCACCAGAGAACGGGCGGCGGCTGCACAGGTGATGATCACCAGAGAGGGAAGAGCGTCGTGCAGACGCTCGCTTGTGGGCCCGGTGGCCAGCAGCGGCGTCAGCGCCTGGGTTGTGGTGTACAGGCCGATGGCGGTGACGGCGCCAGCAAGGAGCTGGAGCACAAGCGTGAGGATGCAGGCCCGGGGATCTGCCGCCCACGCCAGTTTGATCGCGATGACCGAGAGCCGGGGCAGACGGCTGGTCATCGTTCGCCAGCCGGTGTCGAGCGCGCGGTCGTGCCGTTCCGCGCTGACAGCGTATTGCGGGAGCGCCGCCCCCGCTTTCGCGGGGCTAGCTCGCCGACGGCCTGCTCGCTCGGTTCGAGCGGGGGGTACTGGTGGAGTCGTCACATCCTCGACAACGCGGTCACTCGATCGGGTGTCACGGTGGCGAAGGGTGGCGAATATACGTTCTTACGTGCTGGGGCAGACGCCTTCGAGCAACGCCCCCGGGCAGATGCGCAAGGCGGGGGCATAGGGCCAGACCCGATCGGTCGGATCCTGCCCGATCGCACTTCCGTTTACCTCATTCCACGCGTGCGCGGCGAACGGGATGGTGCGGGCACCGATGACCCAGGAAATCCGACGTCCCCGCAGCAGGGCGGCAACGTAGCACCCCAGCGACTCCTCCAGGCACGCCGACCGTCCCGGCCAGATGCGGCCCGCGCTGCGCACGGCGTGGAAGAAGCGGTCCGCCTGCTCCACCGTGGCGGTGCGCCGGGGGATGCGGGCGCAGGCGCGGGCGAAGGCGACGCTGACGCGGATCGGAGCGCAGCGCAACAGCACCAGTGCCACCGCCATGCCCACAAGACCGGCAGCGCGGTCCAAGGCCGACAAGCGTGTGCCCACGGGCGGAGCAGGGCGGACCGTCTCGGTGGAGTAGATAGGGGCCGGGCTGATCCGTGCCGTCAGCAGACCGGTCGCGCGCAGCTGACGGGCGAGTTCGGTCAGGTCGCTGCGGATCGTCTCCGCGTCCACGCCGTGCTCCACGAAGACCTCGGTGAGGTCATCGACCGCCTGGCCGAGGGGGACGCCATTCGTCAGCCGGATCCAAAGGAGTGCGCCAGTGTCGTTCAGGTGGATCCATCGCCCGTGGTCGGTACGGATGTCGAGCACCGCGATGCCGCCACCGGGTGTGCGGGCGGTGTAGACCTCGGCGCCATCTATTGGCATGTGGCGTTCCTCTCGGTGTTGGGCTGCCACCACTCGGCGCGAGCGGTGTCGAGGCGGGCCAGCCACAGTTCGGTGACGATCAAGGTGTGCAGGCAAGCCAGTGGAGCGGGCCCACCGGCGAGGGCACGTTCGAGGTCGCTCGCGGCCCGGCGGGCGTCGATCAGCCCGGCGGCCGCCAGCCGGGAGGAGCTGATGATGCTCCGCAGCACGGGCGCGTTGGTGCGCAAGCCCGTATACATGCTGGAGGTGAAGGCCGTCTTCGTCGCCCGATTCAGCAGATAGCTCGGCGCCAATCCCGCGAACGCCGCGCGGGCCAAGGGCTTGTAGACCCCGCGGCGCACACGAAGGTAGCTGGGGATGCTCAAGCAGGCATCGACCACCGTGGTGTCCAAGAGCGGGGCATGAACCGGAAGATTCCACCGCTGGCGCGCGATCGCGTCGAATGCGGCGTGGCTGGCGGCCATCGACTCCAGCATCAGCCGGTCGTGCAGAACCGCTGGAGTGATACCTGGGTCCGCCGCCCGAGCACGGGCACGCACCAGATCGGCAGCCAACTGGCGGCCATGACGGGTGAGCCAGCCGGCCGCCGCCGTCGCACCGCACCACGCCAGGCACTGCACCGCGGGGGCGGGCAGGCTCCGGCCGTTCCGGTCGCTGGTCAGCCGATCGACAAGCCGTTCCAGACCATGCACATATGGTGTGGCAGCGGTAGACGCGAGCTGCCGCCACACCTCCCACACAGCGACGCGCTGAGCACGGGCGAAGGTGGCGGCGCTTCGCAGAGCCGGGATGTGCCGTCCGGCAAGGAACGCCTCGGCCGAATGGCTGTGGGCCGCTTGCAGCACGTTGTCCCCACCGCGCCCCGTCAGGTGGAGTTCAGAAGTATGGGCCACCGCAGGTGCCAGTTGCGCACCCTTCATTGCCAGTACGCCGAGGGCGAGCGCGGGGGTGTCCGTGAGGGGAAGGGCAGCCGGTTCCGCCAGGCCATCGAACTCGGCCGTATTCGCTCGGCGCCCGTCGATGATGTGATGGGTGATGCCGCTGATGTCCTGGGCAATGCGGCGCGCATAGCGCACGTCGTCCTCTTCAGCCGTGTGCGCGTCCGTGTAGGTGACAGCCACGAGAGGTTTGGTTCGTGCGGCCAGGCACGTCACCACACTGCTGTCCACTCCGCCGGACAGATCCGCGGAGGCATGCTCAACAGCGTCGACCCGGCGCACGACCGCCGTCTCAAGGGCCCACCGAAGGCGCTGAACCCCTTGTGCCAGGCCGCTGTTCTCGGGGAGATCGATCGGTGCGACCTGAGGTTCCTGGTCAGCATCCAGCTCCAGGACATGACCGGGCGGCACGCGTCGCACACCGTCGAAGTGGCTCTGGTCCAGGCGAGTGTCCACGCCGCTCACCACAAGATCGGCCACCAGGACGGGAAGGTAGACGGGCGCGCCAGCCAGGGCCGCCAACGCGGTCGCCGTGGTCGACCACCAGATGCCGCCTTCGTACGGCAGCCAGTACACCGGCACCACACCGGATCGATCACCCGTGACGCGCAAGCCCCCCTCAGTGCGCAGGAGCATGAGGTAGGAGCCGGGGAGGCGGAGAGCGGGCCCGAGATCACCGGCGGCTGCGGACGTCAACGCCCGCCTCAGCTCGGAGTCGGTGGCCAGACAACACCCCACCGTCACCAGCTTGGCAGGGATGCGCGGGATGCTCGTCACCGTGCTCTCGGCCTGTGAAAAACCGACTGTCCACAAGCGCGTCCCGTGTGCTGTGGATAAGTCCGGCACCTCCCGGGCTCCACGGGGGCGGACGGGCGGAGTGCCGACGGCGAACGTCCCAGCCGCGAACCGTTGTGGTGCAGTCACCGGATGCCTCCAGAATCCACGGGCTTGGGCTCGAAGAGACCCGTGCCCGGAGCCCGCAGCACCGCGGGCTCCAGGCACGGGCTCAACCGGCTACGTCCAGTACTCGGTGTCGTCCGCGCTGTTCCCACCCGCGGTGCCCAGCGTGCTGGCCGTCACCGTGCCGAGAACGACCAGGGTCGGCGGGGTGTAGGGCGGCGAGGGCTCGACACCCTCCGAACGGCTGACCACGTCGGAAACGACGAGCCCGCGGGGATAGAACGGAGGCGGTGCGATGGCACTCATGAGCGTCCTCCCAGATGAGTTGGCTTCCCGCCCGTTCCCAAGACGGGGGACGGGCGGGTAGTACGAGGCGATGTCCGGCCGCATTTCCTGGCCGCCTTGCCCTGGTGAACAGAAAAGCGCGGCGGGGGCCAAGCCCGGAAGACATGTCTGAGGTGTAGGCGGTGTACCCGGTGGATACACCAGGCCGGTGTACGAACACGAGCTGGTGTAAGTACACCGGCCGTGCCCCAAGTGCACCGGCTCGACGCCGGGTTGGGTGCTACCGTCAAAGAAATGCGCCGTCGGCCCTCAGAGGGAGCGATGGATCCACAGAACCCCCTCGCCGGGCTGCTCGATGAGATCAACATGAAGCCGGAGCAGCTCATCGCGAGGATCAACGAGCGCCGAGCACGACGCGGCACCCCGCCCTTGGATCTCAAGAGCGCGTACCCTTGGGTGCGCATTCCTGCTGGTCGGCCGAACGAGGAAAACCAGGCCGATGCCCTCATCGTGCTCACCACCCGGGCTGACCGAACGGTCACCGCAGCAGAGCTGGGGTGGGCGCGACCGCGCCGACGACCGAATGTGAACCCGCTCGCGCGCTGCGAAGACGCCCCTCTGAGCGATCTGTTCCGCGAGATCATCCAGGGAGACCAGATGCATCGCCGCAACTTTCTACAGATGACAGGCGCCGCCGTGACTGCGTCGGCCCTGGCTCTACTTATCGAAGCAGACGGCAGCGCGTACGCGGTTGAGAACGGAGACGATGCAGACGGCAGCGCGTACGCGGTTGAGAACGGAGACGATCTCACACCCGAAGTCGTCACCAACATCGAAAACGCGATCCAAGAGTTGCGCGCCCTGGATGACGCCCAGGGCAGCAAATCAGGAATGGTGTGGGCTGGCGGGCTTTGGCAGAGTGCCACCCGTATGGTCAAGGACTCGCGAGGCGACACACCAGAAGGGCGCCGCCTCCACGCTGCCTATATCGAATTGGCAGAAACCTACGGGTGGATGCTTTTCGATGCCGACAAACATCCCCAAGCCCAGCGCGTTTATCAGACCGGATTGCGTCTCGCGCGTGAGGCTGATCAGCATGCGGCTACCGATTATGCAACCCGGAATCTCTTGGCCTCCACTGCCTACCAGGCATCGTGGCTTGGCCAACATGTTGAGGCGAAGACCCTCTTGGGCGTCGCCAGCAGGAACGTGAAGAACCTGCCTCCCCGCCTCCGAGCCGTCATCGCTGACCGCGAACTATTCGCCGCAGGGCGCAGAGGCGACGCCGAAGCCGTGCGTCGTGCCCGCGACACAGCGCACGAGCAACTACAGATCACCGGGGGAGAAGAACCGTGGTGGTCCCTATGGCTCAGCCCACACGCCATCGACGCCACAACCGGACGAGCCTGGCTGGCCGCACAGCAGGCAGACAAGGCCGAGCCGCTTCTCGCGCGGCGTCTGGACGTTCTCGATGACGCTTACCCCCGTGACCGCATGCTTGCGACACTGGACCTCGCCGCCACCCACCTCATCGGAGGCGACCCAGATACGGCAGCGGAATTCGCGCTGAACGCGACCGAACTGCGAAGCGGAGTGACATCTCCCCGAGCCGACTCCCGCCTGCGGGAAGTCGCCGTCAGCCTCACCCCTTACCGCAACCGACCCGCTGTGCGTGCACTGATGGAAACCTGCTGACGAACCGGATAGCCTCCGATCCGCCGTTAACCGGACGTAGCAGGGCTGTCCGACAGCGGCCATACCGTTTGTCCAATGGATCAGCAAGACGAGGCTCTGCGGAATGTGCGTATCGCCGCTCGCGGCCCGCAGAGCACCATTGAGATCGACGGTGAACCGGTGGACTTCCGCGCTGTCGGCGCGTACACGATCAGCCGTCTCCCGGGTGAGCCGCCCCACGTCGTCCTGCACCTGGCTGGTAGCGGCGACACACAGTTCGAGGGCATGGCCCGCGTCTCCGTCGCCGATATGCCGGACCCGGGTCCGGCTGCGGCCGTATTCCTGGCTGCCATCAACCCGGAGGAGCTGGAGCGCGCTGCGCTCGCTCGGCTCGACCTCGGCGCCGACCCGCACTCTCTGACCGAAGCGATGCTCACGCAGCTCGGAGAGTGGGCTCGTGGCGCTTGATGTGGAGGGCGCGCGCCGGGTCGTCGACCGCATCCTCGACGACAAGCTGGAGGCGTGGCGGGACAGCGCGGGCCGTACTGACGACGTGCTGGATGAGACCACGGGCAGGCTGGTTGCGCCCGCACCGGATGAGGAACTGGTCTGGGACGGGCTCGGCGCGGTGATGCCGCTCGGCCGCCCGGCCATCACCCAGCCGGTCAGCGGGTCGGTCGCCGTCGAACCGCCCACCACCGACTACCAGGCCGTGCTCCCGGTCGAGGCCCCCGCGCTGCGGCGCGACGATGTGATCCGCGTAGCCGGATCAGTCCGCCCCGGAGGCCCCCGCGACCCGCAGCTCGTCGGCCGCAGGTTCCGCGTCTCCGACGAAGCGGTCGGCACCTACAGCGTGGTGCGCATCGTCCGGGTCCAGGTGATCGACTGATGGCCCCCGCGAACCCGCACCCCAACGCCCACCCCGACGCGACCGTGTTCCGCGACCCGATCGCACTGGCCGCCGCGCTTGCCCGGATGGGTCCGGCCACCCGTGCCCGCACACGGACGATCACACGGCACCACGCCATGCTGCTGCGCGTCCGGATCCAGCGAAACGCGAGCGGCAGGCCGGGGCCGAACGTGATTACCGGGCAGTACCGCGCCTCCTGGGACGTGCGGATGCGCACGGGGGGCGGTGAGGTCACCGGCGAGGTGTTCACCGACGCCTCGCAGGCACGACGGCTGGAGTACGGCTTCGTCGGCGTGGACTCGATCGGAAGGCACTACCGACAGCCGCCGTTCCCGCACGTCGAGCCCGCGTTCCGGCAGACCGAAGCAGCTTTCCTCCAGGCCCTGGCGGACGGAGTGCTTCCGTGACCGCCCGCCTGCCGGTGACCCGTGCGCTGGCCGCTCTCCTGGAGCACACCACCGGCCGACCGTGTGGAGTCGGGGAACTCCCACGTGTTCAGGAGAAGTCCGGCGGGGAGCCTGCGCCCGTCCCGTACATGATCCTCGACTCGCTGCCCGCCGAGTTCGCAGGCCCGCCCCTGTGGGACTGGCACGCCGATGCGGCCTGGGCCTACCAGATCACCTCGGTCGGAGAACGGGCCGATCAGGTCGAGTGGCTGGCCGACCGTGTACGCGCCGGTGTCGTCGGCCGGACCGACGGCGGATGGGCCCAGGACCTGGCCGTTCCCGAAGCGCGCGTCATCGACCGGGAGTTGACCTACGACGCCGGAGGAGAGCCTTCGGTGTCGGCGGCAGGCGTTATCGTGTCGTACGTGCAGCGGGTCACGATCACCGTGACCCCGGCATGACGTAACTTCTCGTTCCTCACCGCGGAGGCCCGCGCGGACGCTAGGCCCCAGGCCAGGCGAACCCCCTTTGAACCTCAAGGGGCAGGGCCTCGGCACGGGACGCTGCCCCAGAAGTGGGAGCGGACCTGTGTCCACGAGCACGAAGACGACCCAGACCCGGTTTCTGCGGCGCGGCATCTCCAAGATCCTGTGGTCCAAGGACCTCAAGGACCCGAAGTACCCCAGCCGCCAGGAGATCAACAACGCCTTCGGCCTGACCGATGCCGTCTCGGACATCGAGGGCTGGGCGCTGGAGAACGACCCGATCGAGACCCCCGACATGGGGTCGAGCTTCAACTCCTCGATCCCGGGCAACGACAAGGCCGAGAACTCCAGCCTGACCTTCTACGAGGACCGGCACTCCGACGAGATCGAGCAGCAGCTCCCCAAGGGGGCGAAGGGCTACGTCATCCTGCTCCGCAAGGGCGACCTGCCCGGCTCCCGCTCGGTCGACGTGTTCCCCGTGCAGGTCGCCACCCGCGCCGCGACGTACAGCACCGGTAACGAGGCGGCCAAGTTCAAGGCGGACTTCACGATCATCGACGAGCCCTCGCTCGACCGCCCGGTGCCCCAGGCGCAGCAGCCCCGGCCGCTGCCGGACGAGGACTGCGACGACGAACACGGGCACGGGCACCGCGATGGCGACCATGCCGGCGCGACCGTGATCGGCACCACCAAGGCCAAGCCCGAGGTGGCCTCTCATGAACACGATGTCGACGGGGTCTGATCGTGTCGCGCCCCACACAGGCCAAGCGCCCGTCCTCGTCCACCAGCTCGGGGGAGGGGGCGTGGGCAGCCAAGATGGAACGCCTCCGCCGACGGGCCCGGCCGCAGAACCGGCTCCGCGTCTGCGACGACGACGAGCTGCGCCAGCGGTACGACGACGCAGAGCAGGCAGCCCGCCGCGCCCGGTTCGTCGCCGAGGCCAACCCCGGTGACGAACTGGCAGCGCGCCAGGCCACCGACGCCGACTCCGGGCGCGACCAGGCCCTGTCGGCACTGGACGCCGCCTCAGAGTTCCTGACCTTCCGCGCACTGCCGCGCCCGGTGCTGGAGGACCTGCTCGCCGAGCACCCGCCCACCGAGCAACAGGCGGAACAGCAGGCGATCTTCAACGCCGACACCTTCCCCGCCGCGCTGGTCTCTGCGGCCTCCGTGGACGGCATGAGCCAAGAGGAGGCCGAGGAGCTACTGAACGGCTGGTCGGCGCCCGATGCGAACTCGCTGTGGGACGCGGCCTGGCAGGTTCAGCAGGAGAGCCGGGTCGAGCTGGGAAAAGGCTGAGCCGTGACGCCGGCCTGCGCGCCGAACTGGAGCTGTGCGAGCGGTACCAGATCCCGCACTCACAGTTCCTCGGAGGCGACGGCCGCTGGTCCGACCTCGACCGGGCGAAAGCCCTGGCCTGGGCGGAGTGGCAACGGGCGATGTGCCCGGAGTGCCACACCCGGCTGGAGGAGTGGGACCGCGAACGCGGCGGCGACCCGCACGCCTACGTCACCGACACCCTGCGCTGCCCGGGCTGCGAGCTGATCGAGCAGGAACGCGACCACGTCCCGCAGGACCGGTCCGGCTACGGCGTGAAGATCCAGCTCCTCCCGCGCGACCAGTACGAACAGCGCCACTGATCCACCCCCGCACGTAAGTAAGGAGGCCGCCACCGGTGGCCGGGTTCACCCTCACGGTCGCGATGCGCGCCGAGGTCCGCGACCTGATCGCGGGAACCCGTGCTGCCTCCGCTCAGATGCGGACACTGGGGGACCGGACCGACGCCGCGAACCGGTCCCTCGCCCGGCTGGACGCCAACGGGACACGGCTCGCAGCCCAGTTCGCCGCGCTGAATCGTTCCTCCCGCGCGGCCACAGGGGAGCTGAACCGGATCGCCGCCCGGGCCGGGGCCGTCCGTGCCGCGCTGCGCGCCGCTGGGGACGACGGCGCACGGTCGATGTCCCGGATCCAGCGGACGACCGCCGGGGCCGGGCAGCGGGGCATGTCCGCCACCAACATGCTCGCCGGTGGCTCCCTCGTCCTGGGCACCGGTGAGGTGATCGAGGAGGGCAACCGCTACCAGCGGCAGATGAACCTCTTCCGCGCGGTGACGGGGGCGACCGCCGCGCAGATGAAGCGCGCCGCCGTAGTCGCCCGGGAACTCGGCAACGACCTCACGCTGCCCACCTCGACATCGGGGGACGCCGCCGAGGGCATGGTCGAGCTGAGCAAGGCCGGGTTCCGCGCGGATCAGTCGATCGACTCGGTGCGTGCCTCGCTCCAGCTCGCGGCAGCGGCCGACGTCAACGCGGCCACGAGCGCCCGGTATCTCGGCGACATCATGGATCAGTACGGGCTCGGCGCTGATCAGGCATCCAAGGCGTCGGACACCCTGGCGGCCACAGCGAACAACGCCTCGGGCTCCATCACCGACATCTACTACTCGATGCGGTACGCCGGACCGGTCGCGAACGCGCTCGGCGTATCCCTCCAGGACACCGCCGCCGCAGTCGGCATGCTCGGCAAAAGCGGAATCCTCGGCCAGACGGCCGGAACGAGCCTGAGGGGCATCTTCGCCAACCTGGCCGCGCCGACACCGATCATGAAGGACGCCCTGCGGGACCTCGGGATCGAGGCGTGGGACGCGCAGGGTGGCTTCCGGGGCCTCCGTACCGTGATCGACGGCCTGTCGAAGGCCGAACACTCCATGTCCCAGAAGGACTTCACCGCCGGAGTCACCCGCGCATTCGGCAAGCCCGCCCTCAGCGGCGCCGTGGCGCTCGCCCACCAGGGCACCGAGTCCTTCGACGCCCTGTCGGTGGCCGTACGGCAGACCGGTGCCGCGGCCTCGATCACCGCATCGCGTGGTCAGGGCCTGACCGGCGCGATGACGCAGCTGCGGACCCAGGCCCGGCAGACCGGGCTCGCCCTGTACGAGGGCATGGCGCCCGGCCTGGAATGGGTCACGCGCCTGCTGACGCGCGGAATGGCCGGTGCCACCCCGTACCTCACCACCGCGCTGGAGTACGGCCGCAACCTCGCTGTCCTGTACGGACCGGAACTCAAGGCCAAGGCCGGATCCGGCCTTGGCGGACTCATCGACGAAGCTCAAGGACTACTCGGCCCGCTCAAGGAACTGGGCGAACAGACCCTGGCCACCGGCCTGAACCTGTTGATCAACGCCGCCCGAACCCTCGGGGACGTACTCCGCAATGCCGCTGACGGTGCCGAACCGATCCTGAACGCCATCTCCGGGCTCGGAGAAGACGGCGGTGCCGCAGCGGGCACTCTCGACATCATCGCCACAGTCGCCAACGTGGCCATGGACGCCGTCTCCGGCCTGTCCGCCGTGCTGGTGCCGGTCGGCCACCTCGTGGGCGGAATCGTCAACGCATTCGGCGCGCTGCCCGCCCCCATCCAGGCGGCGGCCCTGGCGATGTTGCTCTTCCGCCGTACCCAGCCAGCCCTGACCAACCTGGCCAACACCGTCAGCGGCCCGGTCCGCTCCAGCTTCCAGTCCTTCGCCCAGCAGATGCGGGTACAGCAGAGCCTGGCGGCAGCGAGCGGCATCACGCTCTCCCGGTACGGCGCGGCGTGGGCCACCCTCCAGGCCAGGGTGGGGTTCCTCGGGAGCATGACGTCGGCGTTCCGCAGCGCGAACGGCGCAGGCGTCACCTTCAGCGGCACCCTCGGCGGGATCACCCGGGCGGCTGGCTCTGGTCTGCGCTCGACGCTCGGCGGCATCACCAACGCGCTCGGCGGCCCGTTCGGGGTCGCGATGGCAGGGGTGTCCCTCGGTCTCGGCATGCTCGCTGCGCGCCAGCAGCGCGCGGCACAGGCAGCCGCTGAGCACCAGCAACGCGTCTCCTCCCTCACCGCGGCGCTGCGTGAGTCCGGAGGACAGATCAACAGCGACGTGCGTGGGCAGGCCGCCCAAGCCCTCCTGGACACCAAGACCGACCAAGGCCAGCTCACCAAGGTCATGGAGCAGGCCGGAGTACCGCTGGCCACGCTCACCGACGCCTACCTCGGGCAGGGCACATCGCTGAACGCGCTGCAGACACGGCTCCAGGCCACCGCGAACGCCCACCGCGAGTACAAGGACGTCGCAGGTGGGAAGGCCAGCGTCCTCGACTACACCGACGTCGGGCAGCAGTACAAGGACGCCGCCGACGCGCTCGGCAGCGTCAAGGGCGAGATGTCCCAGTCAGTGAAGAACGCCAAGGAGCTGGCCGCAGCCACGAAAGGTGCCGGGGACGGCACCTCGGCGTACGACCGCCTGAAGACAGCAGTCGGCGGCCTGGCGGACCAGACCGCCGACGCAGACACCCGCACCCGCTCCCTCAAGAGCGCCCTCGACCTGCTGTCCGGCGGTCAGATCTCGCTCCAGGCCGCCGAGGCGAAGGTCAACTCGGCCGCCCTCGACCTGCAAGAGGGCAGCAAGAACGTCAACCGCGGGCAGGGCTACGGCGGCAAGCAGCTCGTCAACGAGGACAAGACCCTCAACACCACCACGCGGAACGGCCAGCAGTTCTACACCCAGCTCACCGCCCTCTCCGACGCGGCGGCCGACGCATCCGTGGCGACGTTCGACCTTGCCCAGCGCAACGGTGAGACGCTTCCGGCCGCGCTGGCCAAGGCCCGCGAGCAGATGAGTCGCGCTCGCTCCGAGGCGATCCAGGCCGCCCGCGGCTACGGCTTGACCAAGACCCAGGCCGAAGGAGTCGCGGACAGTCTCGGGCTGCTCCCCTCCAAGGTCAGTCTCCTGCTCCAGACCAAGGGCATGGACAGCACCCTGGCGAACCTGATCGCGGTGCAGGCGGAGTTCCAGCGTCTCCCCAAGGCCAGGACGATCAAGGTCGATTCGCTGTCCGACGGGGCGCAGAAGAAGCTCCGTGACCTCGGGTTCACGGTGAAGACCGTGCCGGGCACCCGGCAGATCAAGGTCACCGCGCCGACGCAGGGCGCGAAGAAGAACCTCGACGTCCTCATCGACAGGCTCGGCAGGACCCCGAACAGCAAGAGGGTCAACGTCTCCGCGCCGACCGCGGCGGCAATCAAGAGCCTGCAAGCCGTGCAGGCGAAGATCCGCGCGACACCGGGCGCGAAGTCCGTCGTCGTCCGCGCTCCGACAGCCGCGGCGCGCAAGCAGCTGGAGGCGTTGGGCTTCCGGATCGAGAAGGTGCCCGGCTCGAAGAACGTGAGGGTCACCCTGCCGACCGGCGGCCCGCGTAAGGCGGCCGACTCCATCCAGCAGCGCATCAACGCCCTGCGCGGGAAGTCCCTGACGGTCACCACCCGGCACGTCACGATTTACGACCAGCTCAACCAGCAGAACAAGAGCGCAGCGGACGCCATCAGGCGCCAGGCCGAGAACCAGGCCCGTGCCGCCAAGCGGCACGCCGACGGCGCGGTCGTCGACTACTTCGCGGACGGCGGCGTCACCGGCGGACCGCGCCGCGAGCGCCACGTCGCCCAGATCGCACCGGCCGGGAGTTACCGGATCTGGGGTGAGCGGGAGACCGGGGGAGAGGCGTACGTGCCTATGGCCACTGCCAAGCGCGACCGCAGCAAGGCGATCGTGGAGGAAGTGGTCGACCGGTTCGGCGGCCAGGTCGATTGGTATGCCAACGGCGGCGTCCGAGGCGCCCGCGGCCGCGACTACACACCGATGCTCGCCAGCTCCTTCAAGCAGGCCCGCAGCGTCGCGGCCATGGCGGGCGTCGTGCGCTCCTTCGACCTCCGCACGGGCAGCGACCGGGCCCGTACCCGCGTGGTCAATGGCCGTGCCGGCGGCCGGGTTCAAGTCGTGGTCGTGCGCGAGCAGCAGCCGCTGATCGGCTCGATGCCGGTCACCGTCACTGACAGCGCCGCCACCCCCGAGCAGATCGGCACCGAGATGATGCGCACCCTGCGCAACGCGCAGCGGGGCGGGAGAGTGTGATGACCGCAGCACTGAACAAGAAGCCCGAACTGGCCCCGTGGCAGTACGAAATCGGCGGCGTTGTTCTCGGCACCGGCAGCTACGTGCCGGTCGGGAACGTCGAAGGGCTCGGGGCGCCTGCCACCCGCCCGCAGGACGCCGACAACGCCAACAGCGACGGCTCGTCACCGGGCCGGGACTTCTACGGCCCGCGCCCCCTGCGCTTCGAGGCGGGCATCAAGACCCCCGGTGACCCGGTGAAGGCCGCCGAGATCCTGGCCCGGCTGGAGCGGGCCGTGGACCGCCCCGACGCCCGTACCAGCCCGGACGGCCGTCACGTCCTGCGCGGCCGGTGGCCTGGTCATGCAACACGCCGCATGTACGGGCGGCTTCGCCGCATGGAGGCGTCCAGCGCAGCGACCGCCGTGCACGGATGGATACCTCTGGACATCGAGTTCGTCGGCCTGGACAACCCCCGCTGGTACGATGACGAGCTGTCGACGCTGACGCTCGGCCTCGACCAAGCCGCCCGCACCACCGGCGCGGACCGCACGGTTGACGAGGCCATGGCCCGCCCTGCCGTGTACCGTCGCTCGGCCGATTCGAAGCATCGCCCGGCCGACGACCGCCCCGGCTGGGTCACCAACCACGGTGACGTACCGACCTACCCCAGCCTGCGCGTCCATGGCCCGGTCACCGACCCCCGAATCTGGAACACCGCCACGCGCCGTCTCCTCGAACTCGACCTGTCACTGCGCGAAGGCGAATGGGTGGAGATGGAGACCCGGCCAGGCACCTGCTGGGCACTGCGCAACGGCACCGTCAACGTCGCCAACGACCTCAGCCCCGCATCCCGTCTCGACCTGTTCACCCTCCCGCCCGGACGGTCCGAGATCGCCTGGAGCGCGAACGACCCGTCCGCCACCGCCCGCCTCGAGGTGGCGTGGCGGTCGGCGTACACCACCCTGTGAACGGAGAGCACTCGTGACACTGCAACCCCCGATGATGGTGCGCGGGGCCGACCACTCCGCCCGAGCGATGCGCCTGATGATCCGCGACCTCGCCCGCGGCCGACAGGGCGTCGCGCAGAGCGAGGACCTGAAGGTCCGGCCACTGGAGACCCCCGGCCCCGGCGTCCGCGTCGGCGACGGCTCGGCCCTCATCCACGGCGCCCGCCCATGGCAAGGGGCCTACACCCAGAGCAACATCGGTGACGCCCGGGTCGATGTCGAACCGAGCGGCCCTTTCGGCCGGACCGACCTGATCGTCCTGCGGATCGAGGACCCTGAGTGGGAGGGCCAGCGCGACCCCCAGCGCGAGGAGATCGGCTACTTCCACGTCGTCAAGGGCACGGACCACGACGCGGACACCGTGCCCGAGGGGATGACCGGGATCGCGCTGGCCCGCATCACCCTGCCACGCAACACCGCGACGATCACCGCCGGAATGATCACCGACCTGCGGCAGATCGCGAACCCGCGCACCGAACGCATTCTGCGTACCGCACACCCCACGAAGACGGACGAGGTTCCCGGCAAGCACGGTCAGTGGGCGGCCTGGCCCGAGGAAGCCGCCTGGGACCTCGACGTACCGATCTGGGCTACGGAGACCACCGTCGTCGTCACCCTGTCCGGCCTTCGCGCCGACGCGGGCTCCGTATACGCCGAGCTGCGCACCCGGCTCGGGGAACGCGCCGCGAAGCCCACCGTCGTGGACGACGACGGAACCACCACCCGTCGCGCCACCGCGATCCTGGCCGACACGCTCACCGTGCCTCCCACCTACCGGGGCACCCGCCAGCACCTGGCCGTCGAGATCAACCAGCAGGACAGATACGGGGACGGAAAGTTGACCGTGGCCAAGGGCACAACGGTCACGCTCGACGTCGCCTTCACAGAAGGGCCCGCGTGACGATGGCCGACTACCGCTACATCGTCGCGCGGGCCGCGACTGGCGACGTCCTGCACTGGAACCTGCCGCTGAGCGAGGTCGAGTACGGCCCGGAGATATCCGGCCCCGGCTCGCTGAAGGCGACCCTGCCGACCTCGTTCCGGCGCTCGCTGAGCGACACGCTCGACGCTGGCGACACGGTGCTCCTGGTCGAGCGCAACGCCCGCCTCGACTGGGGCGGGCTGCTGTGGCGTGCCGAGCCGGAGGGCAACACCCTGCCCATCGAAGCCGCGGGCTTCACCAGCTACCTCCACCGCCGCTTCGACCTGCACGGCAACCTGGACGGCCGCGGCCCGTACATCGAAGCGGACCCGTGCCAGGTGATCCGCGATGCGTGGGCCTATGCCCAGGACCAGCCGGACGGCGACCTCGGCGTGACCGTGGACGACACGAAGTCGACGGCGGAGACCGGCACCGCGAAGGACCCGTACACCACTACCAAGACCGACCCGCGCAACCTCGGCGAGATGGTGGACGAGATGGCCGAGATCGATGACGGCCTGGAGTGGTCGGAGACGGTGGCCTGGCGCGGGCGCCGCGCCGAGCGGCGCATCATCCTCGGCGCCCCGCGCCTCGGCCGACTCCGGGAGGACCTGACATTCACGACCGGCGCGAACATCGTCGGCACCCCGCACGTCATCAACGACGCCGACTCCTACGCCCAGTGGGTCATCGGGCTCGGCGCGGGCGAGGGCAAGAAGCGCAAGGTCGTCGTGGACGGCGTACGCAACGGCCGCCTGCGCCTGGAACACCGGCTGGAGACGAGCGAGAAGGACGAGGCGAAGCTGAAGCAGCGGGCCCGCCGCGAACGGCTGGCCCGCCAGATCCTGCCTTCGCTGACCGAGCTGGAGGTCATCGACCACCCCGCAGCCCCGATCGAGGCGCTGCGCATCGGGGACGACGTACGGATTCGTCTGTTCGAGCCGCACACCCAGTACGACGGCTGGTGCCGGATCGTCGGCTGGACGGTGCGGCCCGGCGAGGGCGAGACAGCCGAGCGCGCCACGCTGAAGCTGGAGCGCACCATCAAGCCCGAGGACGAGGCGGCCGAGGGAGGAGAGCAGTAGATGCCGGACACGATCGCCACCCTCGGCCGACGATTGGCCCGGCTGGAGAAGCGAGTCGCCACCTTGGAACGTGCTCGGCGCGCTCCGTACCCGGAGTGGCGGGACCTTCCGCTGACCGGCGACACGGTCCCGGACGAGGCGCAGCCGCCGCAGTTCCGCGCCAACCCCTGGGACACGACGGAGTTCTGCGGCCGTATCGGGCTGCCCCGCGGCCGGGCGGTCGACGAGCACCTGATCGCGTTGCTGCCCGAGGGGTACTGGCCCGAAGCGCCGCGCACGGTCGACGTCGCCTCCGACGCGGTACGGCGCACCCTCCAGCTCGACATCGACCCGAAGGGCGCGGTGCGGCTGCGCGTTCAGGGCGGTGGCAGCGCCCGCGCATCGTGGGTCAGCCTGGACAGTGCATTGTTCCGGACCGACCGCGACGACGCCTGACCGGCTCCGTGCCCGGCCCTCGGCCGGGGCGCCGCCGGTAGCATGATCCCCGGGTGACCCTCCACCCACTTCGCACTCCCGAGGGACCGGACCGCAACGGCGGCCACGGCCGACTGCCATCCGGCGCAGGGGAGAAGGACGAAGCGCGTGGCTACACCGCTGAGTGCGGACAGGTTCCTGTCCGTGCTGAAGGGCGCCGGGCTCGGCGTGGTCGAGCACGGGAAGTGGCGCACCCACAACCGCAACCTTCACGGCAACTGGGGCCCTGCGAACGGGGTCATGATCCACCACACCGGGCCCTTCAGCTCCGAGAAGGACATGGTGGAGCTGTGCCGTATGGGCTATCAGGATCTTCCCGGCCCGCTGTGCCACGGCGTGATCGACCGGTCCGGCACCGTGCACCTCGTCGGCTACGGGCGCTGCAATCACGCCGGGATGGGTATCGCCGACGTGTTGCTCGCGGTCATCGCGGAGAAGACGACTATCCCGCGCGGCAACGAAGCCGACACCGATGGCAACCGGCATTTCTACGGCTTCGAATGCATCGGTACCGGTGGCAAGCCGTGGCCGGCGGCCCAGCTTGACGCCATGGCGCGGGCGGCGGCGGCCATCTGTCGCGCGCACGGCTGGAACGAGCATTCCGTCATCGGCCATAAGGAGTGGCAGCCGGGTAAGCCGGACCCGGGCGGCATCGACATGGACGACTTCCGCGCCCGGGTCGCCCGGCACCTCAAGGGTGGCGGCAAGCCGAAGCCTGGTCCGAAGCCGAAGCCGAAGCCGAAGCCGGACCCGAAGCCCAAGCCGACGCCGAGGTACGCGGCGTACCCGGGGGAGCAGTTCTTCCGCGAGGGGCGCTCCTCGCCGGTGATCGCGGCCATGGCGAAGCGGCTGGTCGCCGAGGGATGCGACTCCTACGACACGCCGCCCGGCCAGACGTGGAACGACGCGCACCGCCGCTCCTACGCCGCCTTCCAGATCAAGCGCGGCCACCATGGCGCCGCCGCCGATGGAATCCCTGATTCCCAGACTTGGGCGGACCTCCGGGTCCCGCACCAGTCCGGTGCCATCGACCCGACCCCCACCACCCCGAACCAGGAGCACGACCCGATGCCGCAGGCCCTTGCCGATGTCGCCGAGCGCACCCTTGCCACCTACCTCCAGTCGTTGCTGGGCCTGATGGCGGCCTCCGGCACGACAGACATGGTGTCCCTGTCGGCGTGGCAGGCCGCCGCGGTCTCTTCGATACCGGCCGCGTTCAGCGCCGTGAAGTCCACGCTCGGCACCGCCCTGGGCAGGCCCGGAACGGCCTCGTGGCTCCCGGTCAAGCGCGACCCGGCCACGCCCAAGCCCTGACTGCCGGGCGATGAGGGGAGAGGAGGAGCCCATGCCCGATGGGCAGGTCGCTCTCGCTCTGGCGGAGCTGCGCCAGGCACTGGAGGTCGGATTCGCTCGCATCGATGGCCAGTTGGCGCTGCTCGTCCAGCGCAGCGACCAGACGGACAAGGCCGTGGCGGAGTTGGAGGAACGGGTGGCTGCTCTGGAGAAGACAAGGTGGCCGCTGCCGACCGTCGCCGTGCTGGTGAGCATCACCGTGGTGGTGCTCACCGTGGTCAGTCTGGCCCGCGGCTGAGCCGAACACCGCGCCGAGCAGGTTGCACGGAAACGCACACGGTCCCCGCCGAAGCGGGGACCGCGTTTGGCCTCTTGGAGAAGACCGCCGCCACCATAGCAGCGACGGTCGCGCGTGCGAGGCGCGCGTACGGCTACGCTGCCCTCTGCATCCAGGGCAGACACCGGAGGACGGGGATGAGTCGGCGTAAGCCGTATCTGGTCGGGCACCAGGAGTTCGCCGCGCTGTATCGCGTCGGATCGAAACAGGTCGCGCAGTGGCTTGCTCCGAGCCGTGGCGTGCTGGACCCGGCGACCGCCATCGTCGTCAGCGGGGTGCGGTACTGGCCGTTGGGTTTCGCGGCCGGGTTCGGCACGACGGCCGCTCGGTTCCGTCAAGTCGACGACCACGTCAAGGCGCAGATCATCGCGGATCAGGGAGAGGGCTGGGAGCCGGATCTGGGGGATGATCTGCCGCCGATCGTCGGTCAGCAGGAGATCATCGAACTGTTCCACCTGCCAGCACAGGGCAATCTCGCCACCACGATCGCATCAGGACGGTTCCCGGAGCATGACTGGCTACTGTCCGGGTCGATGCTCTGGATGCTGGACACCGTCCTCGACGCCGTCCCGCAGCTCCGCGAGAGCGCGCGAAGTCTGCCCTGGGACGTGGACGGGGCGGTCGCCGCCGCGTTGCGCGACGGAACGTATGACGGCCCCGGAAGCCGCGTTCTCACCCGGGGACGCCATGCCGGAAAGACGCCCTGACCTGCGTAGAAACTGTACTTAGCCCTGAATTGCGAATAAAATATATGTAATCCCCTTTCGGGGGGTCGCAATTCACCAAGGAGGCACGCAGTGCAGTTCATCGCTACACATGATGGCGGCGAGGTCGCCATCATGGCCGCCCGCGAGACGCTGATCTTGGAGAGCGTCCTTTCGCGGGACGTCCTCAAGAACCCCGACTTCCACCCCGCCGTCCGCCTCCTGCGGGAAGTGGAGGCGGCCAACGAGGCCCGCGAGGCGCGCGCGGAGGAGGCTGGGCGAGCCTCCGCCTGACCTGGGTTGAGGCGTGAAGTCGCGCCTGCGCTCGGTGGGGTTGATCATCCGCCCGCCAACCCGCAAGATAGGTGACATTCTTGAAACAGGTCATCAGGGAGCGGGTATGGCAGCCGTCCAGGACGAGATACCGGGCTTGGTCATCCACACCGTGCGCCAGCCGGACGGCCAGTCGGCGTCGATACAGGTCCAGTTCGAGTCGTTCCACCAGCTCAACCCCTGGGTGCTCCGCGCCTTGGAGGCCCTGACCGCCGACTACTTGAAGCACGGCGCGAGCCGCGTCGGCATCGGGATGCTCTTCGAGGTCCTGCGCTGGCGCTACGTCACGGCGACCGAGGGCGACGAGTTCCGCCTCAACAACAACTTCCGCAGCCGGTACGTCCGGCTCCTCATCGAGCGCCATCCCGAATGGGAGAGCGCCTTCGAGGTCCGCAGTCTGCGGACCGATTGACCTCTTGGAGAGATCGTGACCGACGAAAAACCCGCCGAACCCGCCACCGTGGAGGGCACGGTCGTCGAAACGGCCCGGACCGCCAGCCCGGCCGTCCGTCCCAGCGCCATCGTCCTGCGTGCCGACCAAGAAGAGTTCGACC
This sequence comes from Streptomyces sp. NPDC059850, assembly GCF_042731515.1. NCBI lineage: Bacteria > Bacillati > Actinomycetota > Actinomycetes > Kitasatosporales > Streptomycetaceae > Streptomyces > Streptomyces sp. NPDC059850. The sequence goes on along the minus strand of NZ_JBHWJI010000001.1, from coordinate 120,457 downwards.
ACAAGCAGCTCTCGACGCTGGCCCTGATCAGCCCCGGCCTGGCCAACGCCCCTCGTGGCCACCTGGCCATGTTCTTCCACTACTGCGTACGGACCGGGCTCGACCCGTTCGCGCGGCAGATCTACATGATCGGCCGCACCAACTGGAAGGCGGCCGACAACCCCGACGAGCCGGAGAAGACCTGGACCATCCAGACCGGCATCGACGGCTTCCGCACCGTCGCCCACCGTGCGGCGACCAAGGCCGGGGAATCCATCTCGTACGAGGACACCGTCTACTACGACTCCGAGGGCAACGCCCACGACGTCTGGCTGTCCAGGGTGCCCCCGGCCGCGGTCAAGGTCACGGTCCTGCGCGGCAGTGCCAGGTTCCCCCTCATCGCCCGCTGGGATGAGTTCGCCCCGACCTACTACGACCCTAAGCAGAACGCGTACGTCGTGGCGAAGATGTGGCGCCAGATGCCCGCCCACATGGTCCGCAAGTGCGCCGAGGCCGGCGCGCTGCGCATGGCCGCACCGCAGGACCTGTCCGGCATGTTCGCGGACGACGAGATGGCACAGGCCGACGCCGAAGCCGTCGTTCGGGAGGCGGAAGAGGCGACCCGACGACTGCGTGAGGCCGCCGGTCTCGAAGCGGGCGAGGGCGAGGGTGGCGAGGCGAAGGCCGGATCCGCCGACGACGCCCAGACCGGGGATCAGGACGAGAGCCCGGCGAAGTCCGCGCCGAAGAAGCGGACTCGGGCCGCGAAGAAGGCCGCCCCCGCGCCGGGCCCGGACACCGCCGCTGATCCCGACCAGGTTCAGGCCCCGGCGAAGCGTGCCCCGCGAAAGCGGACCGCCGCATCTCGCCGCACCGCCTCCTGACCCTGATGACACCTGGTGCCGCCCCGCCGCCGCGGGGGGCACCCCCAACCCGTAGAGAGAACCCGGACCCACCACGGCCAAGCGCCAGAGCGGGCC
>NZ_JBHWJI010000001.1:111774-119488 GCF_042731515.1 Streptomyces sp. NPDC059850 | reverse complement strand
GTGCCCGCCCGGCGCCGCGCGCCCCCCTACAGCGCCCCCCCCCCAACCCGCCCCCCCCCCCCCCCGCCCTGTACCACCGGGGGCCCCGCCCGCGGGGGGGGGGGGCCACCCCATCCTCTTGGAGAACACCGTGACCACCATGGCCATTGCGCCTGAGCGGCCCGTCAGCCTGTGGCCCGCCGCTCACGCGGCGGACGCACGCCGTCCCCGCTCCCAGCAGACCAAGCTCGGCGCCAGCGACACCGTATGCGCGCGCCGGGCCGGATACCTTCTGCACGGCCGTACCCCGACCGATGGCGGCGAGAAGCGGAAAGCGATCCTCGGGACCTGGCTGCACGACGGGATACTCGACGCCGCCCGTGAGGAGTACGGCTGGCTCGTCGAGCGCCGTGTCGAGGACCAGACCGTCCGTGGCCACATCGACGCTGTCCAGCTCGACAGCACGACCGCCGCGCGCCTGCCGAAGCGGCTGCGCCCCACACTCCCGGCCGAGCAGACCACTGTCGAGGACGTGAAGACCAAGAGCACGTACCAGTGGGACAGCATCCTGCGGTACGGCGCGAGCGAGGCCGAGCTGCGGCAGGTGTACCTGTACGCCGACCTGCTCGGCACAGAGGGGTTCGCCAGCGTTCGGGGACAGCGGCAGCTCGCCTACCTCGGGCCCGTACCGGTCGGCCGCATCCGCTTCCGGTTCATCAACCGCGACAACGGCGACGACCACATCCAGGAGATCGCCTACGAGGCCGCCCGCGCCCGCCGCGCCCGCTGGTGGGTCCAGCAGGTGCGCGCCGCCGCCACCCCGGAGGAGCTGCCCCGCACCTTCCAGGGACCGGGGATCTCCGTGATCTGCGACCACTGCCCGTTCCGCACCGCATGCTGGGGGCCGCTCGGCACCGGACGCGCCCCGCAGAGCCAGCTCATCCACGACGACGAGGAACGCACCAACGCGCTTGCCGAGTACGCCGAGGTCTCCGAGCAGATCAAGCCGCTCAAGGACCGGCAGAAGTTCCTGCGCGCCCAGCTCGACGGCTCCGAGCCCGGCGTCTACGGCGACAACGCCCTGAAGTGGAGCGGCGGCAACCCGACCAAGGTCGATGACGTCGAGGCGATGGCCACGCTGTACCGCCGCGCAGGGCTGGAGGTGCCGATGGTGCCGGATGCGGCGGCGATGAAGGTGACGCTCAAGGAGGCGGGCATCCCCGTGCCCACGCGCCTGGACCACGACCGGCGGACCGCGGTGAGCATCACCGTCACCGCACGCAAGAAGTCCTGACCGCGCCACCTGGCGGGGGCGGGGCCGACGTGCTCCGCCCCCGCCCCGGCGCGGCGGGAACTGGACGGAACACGGAGAGGTGCCAGTGAGCATCCAACTGATGGTGGTGGCCGCCTACCTGCCGAAGGAGGTGATCAACACGACGCAGAAGTTGGTCCTCATGAAGATCGCGGACTCGGCTGACGATCAGACCAGGCTCGCCCGGCCTGGCCTGGAGCGGATGATGGCCTGGGCGGGCGTGGGGGAGAAGCAGGTCGTCACGGTCGTGACCCAGCTCGTGGGGCTCGGCTTGGTCGAGCGGGTCACGATCGGCCGTGTCGGCCGCCGCGCCGAGTACCGGGTGTTCCCGCACGGTGTGCCGCCCTATCCGTCGACGGAGGAGCTGATCGAGCGCCGCCGTGCGGCGCAGCGGGCTCCGACCAACCCCCGGTTGGCCCGGAAGACCGCGCGCCGGAAACCGTCGTCGGCGGCTCGCACGCAGCAGGACGTCACCGCGCGGGAAGAGGCGCGGTCCGCCGTCGAGGGGGGTTCGGAGCCAGGGTTGCCCCAGGGGAACCCTGACGACGTTCCGAGCAGGGTTGCCCCAGAGGAACCCAGTGGGTTGCCGCAGGGAAACCGGGCGGGTTCCCCGGTGGAAACCCCTTCTCTTCCTCCTTCTTCCTCCTCTCTTCCTTACCCCCCTACCCCCGCGGCTGGCGCCGCAGGGACGCCGGGGGCGGGGGCGGGGGCGCAGCAGCGGGCGGGCTGCCCGAAGCACGCCGAGCCGGTGGGGAACTGCCGGGGGTGCGGCACGAACCCGCGTGCCGGGCGGGAGGCGGCGCGGCGCGAGGCGGCAGACAGCGCCCACCGCGAACAGCAGGACTGGTTGCGGGAGTTCTTCGCCGAGCAGGAACGGCGCGTTGCGAAGACCGACGCTCAGGCCCTGGAGATGGCCCGCCAGCGAGTGCGTGACCTGGCCCGCATGGGGCGTGAGGAGGCGGCCAACTCGCGGCGGAAGCAAGGGCGTTCGCAAGATCGACAACATTGACGCCCCAAGGTACGCCATTAAGATATAAGCATGAGTTCGGAACTGGCCGGACTCACCGAACCTCTTGGAGAACACCTTGACTGACACGCTCACCCCGGCCCCCGACGCCTACGTCGTGGTCGCCGAAGTCATCCATGGTGCGCAGGCCGCCCCGCGACTCGGCGACAGCCTGTACTGCTCGGCCGAGTGCGCCGACCACGGCGTCCGCGAACTCGTCAGCGAGCTGATCGAGGAGGAGGACGGCAGTGGCTTCGTCCTGCCTCACGAAGGGCGCACCATCGGCTGCGTCACTGGGGGCGGCCGGATGTGGTCGGTGCAGATCCTCACCCGCAGCGAACTGCCCACCATCTGACAGGCGTTTCACCTGAGATAGGTGACATTTTTCAACGATGGATTGGCTTATTGCTCATCCATCGCGCACACCCTCTTGGAGACCAGCACATGACCACCACCATCGCGGCTTTGCCCGACCACAACCACCTCACCGATCCGCTGTGGCAGCGCCTCTTCCACGGCTACGGCCACCTCATCACCCCGCTCCGCTACGCGGGCTGGGTCACCGACATCGAGACCGCCGGAGGCGAGTTCCACGTCCGCGCCGACCTCCGGGACGGCACGGAACTGATCATCAGCTCGGAGCACCACCTGCCCGTCGACCCCGCCGAGGTGAACGGCTGGACTGCCGTCCGCCAGGACGTGCAGGACACGAGCAGGCACACCGTCCTCTACAACTCCACGCCCAACGGGCCCCAGGAGCACCACAGCAACCGCCTCATCCCGCTGCTGACCCGCATCGACGGCCTTGACCTTCCCGGTCGGGCACCCCGGCTGATCGTGTCGGCCTCGCACGTCTCGCCGTACGGGGCCTGCCACAACCAGACCGCTGGGACCGAGGGCGCGGCCAGCGCCACCGGCCGGTTCTCGGAGTGGTCGCAGCGGCTCATCGAACACGAGGGCTACCGCCGTGTCTGGCAGCGATCCCAGCGGGACGGCTACCCGCTGGCGCTGTTCGAGAGCGCCGGGCATGTCATGACTGTCCGCGTCACCCGCAGCGATGACTGACCGGCCGCTCAGCGCGCCGCGCCCCGCCGGGAGCGCGGACCAGTGATCTGGCTGGTGATCGCGTGCGCCCTCGGCCTGCTGGGGTTCATCGCCCTTGGCATCGAGGACAGCCGCCACCACCGCGCGCACCGCGCGCACCGCGCCCCCGACCAGTCCTGACCACGGCCGCCCGGCCCCGCCGGGCCGGGCGGCCTTGCCTCTTGGAGACCCCTACCGTGCCCCGATCCATCCACCTGCTGTGCGGAGCGGGCGGAGACCCCACCGGCCTGCGGGAAGCCGGATTCGACCCCATCCTCGGGATCAACCACTGGCAGACCGCCATCGACACCTTCGCGCTCAACCACCCGAGCGCGTCGGCGCGCTGCGCCGACATCCAGAACTACCCCATGCGCTGGCTCCCGAAGGCCCTCCTGCTGTGGGCCAGCGTCATCTGTACCGAGGTCAGCCCCGCTGGCGGGCGCAAGCGACCCGACCCCGTGCAGGACGCCCTGTTCGAAGAAGAGGAGCAGTGGCGCGAACTACCGCCGGAAGCCTTCGAGATGACCCGCGTGACGGCCTGGTGCGTCCTGCGCGCGGCCGAAGCGAAACGGTTCCCCTGCGTCGTCGTGGAGAACGTCACGGAGTTCGTCACCGACTGGCTCCTGTTCCCCGAGTGGGTCGGGGCCATGAAAAAGCTCGGCTACCGGGTCCAGATCGTCTCCGTGTCCTCCGCGCACATCGGCTCGGAGACCAACCCCTACGCCCCGCAGTGGCGCGACCGGATCTACGTGGTCTTCACCCTCGCCGGAGTCCGCCGTCCCGATCTGGCTCCGCGCCCCCTGGCGTACTGCGTCGCGTGCGGGCGCAACGTGAAGGCACGCCAGAGCTGGCGCGACCCGCGGGTGAAGGTCGGCAAGTACCAGAGCCAGTACGACTACCGGTGCCCGAACCGCACCTGCGGCCACGCCCTGGTGGAGCCGTACGTCCGGCCCGCCTCCGACGTCATCATGTGGGACGACATCGGCCAGCGCATCGGCGACCGCGCCCGGCCGCTGGTGCCCAACACGATGCGCAGGATCGCGACGGGGCTCGTGAAGTTCCCCTACGAGCCGTCCGTCGTCACCCTCACACACGGCAAGGACGGCACCGACCGGGCCTTCGCCCCGTACACCCGGCCGATGCCCACCCGCACGGCCAAGCTCGGTGAAGCCCTCCTGGTACCGGTCGGCGGCTCGTGGAACGACACCGCCTCCTCGGCCGCCGAGCCGCTGCGCACCCGCACCACCCGCGAGAGCGAGGCGCTGGTGACCGTGGACCCGTTCATCGTGGAGTTCCGCAACAACTGCGACGCCGCGCCGATCGACGCCCCGCTCAGCACCATCGCCACGGCCCGCCACCACGGCCTCGTAGTGCCCGACCGTGACGCCCGGACCCAGGCCCGAAACACCTTGGTCATCCCGTACCGCAAGGCCGCGCCGAAGACCGCGGCCGAGCCCTTGCACACCCTGTCGACCCGCGACTCGGCGGCCGTCGTACGCAGCGCCCCCGCCATCGAGGACTGCTACTTCCGCATGCTCCAGCCCCGTGAGCAGCTGTCGGCACAGCGGTTTCCCGAGACGTACGCCGTCGTCGGCACCAAGGCCGCGCAGACCCAGCAGGCGGGCAACGCCGTCTCGGTCAACGTCGCGCGCTGGCTCGGCGAACGCCTCAAGCGCGTCCTCGCCTGATCCCACCCCGAAGAAGAAGGGACACCCCTGCCATGACACCGGCAGCACACGACCATGTGAGCATCCTGGCCCAGCAACGCGAGGACCTGTCGCTCGCGCTCCGCCGAGCCGAACAGGCTCACTGCCTGAGCATCATCGACCACCTCGCGGCCAAGATCCGGACCCGCTGCCCCGAAGCTGCCTACATCGCCTTCGACCGGGCTGGAGAACACCGCGCCGTGACCGTCTACGGGGTGCTCGGCGAGCAGCCGAGCCCGCTCGGAGCCTGCCCCTGGCTGTGGGACGGCACCGAGTCCGGTCATCCGCTCAACGAGATCGACGCCGACATCACCTTGGACATCGAGTACGCGCTCCTGCCTCCGACCTCACCGGTGTGGGCGTTCGTGCGGCGCGACACGGGCATGGACGGCAGCTGGCTGCTGGAGCTGCCCCCGGTCGACCGCGCGGCCCGCGTGGCCGAGCTGATGCGCGGGCGCCATCCGGCGGCGACCGCGATCATCGTGGACGGCCGCGCGGCCGGCGTCCGCGTCGTCAGGGTCGTTGAGGACTGGCCTGACGACGACCCCCAGACGCGTGCGGTACGCCCCCGGCTCAGCCGCGCGTGCGACGGCGCGCTCACCCGCCTCGTAGCTCAGGTCCTCCTCCTTCCGCCGCTGGCCGACCGTCACCTCATGCCGGTGCCGGGCGGCTTCGTTCACTCACACGGCGTCAGCACCAGCGATCAGGTGCGCCTGATGCCGCTGCCGTCTGCCTAGCGCGGGGGAGGAGCAGATGAGCGGCAACGGGTGGGTCGGCGAGGCCCCCTGCGCCGGGGACGCCCGCTTCACATCCGAGGAGACGGCGGCCGACCCCCCGACACAGCCGCTGGTCCTCTCCCTCCTCGCGATCTGCCAGGGCTGCCCGTTCCGGTCACAGTGCATCGACCTGGTCATGCCGAGCACGAGCCTGTTCGACGGCGTGTGCGGCGGGCGGCTCTGGCAAAACGGGCAGGTCCTCGCGGCCTGCCAGGGCGCGCGGACCGCCGAACTGCGCGAGCGCGGGCGGCGCCCGATCACCCACGGCACCGAAGCCGGAGCCCGTGCCCACAACCGGCGCGGAGAGACCGCATGTTCCCTGTGCCTGGAGGCCGGACGGCTCGCTCAGCAGGCCCGCCGAGACCGCAAGCGCACCTCCGGCACCTGAACACCACCCCTACAACTCCTGCGGAGAAACACCATGTTCACCATCAACGCCCGCGACCTGGCGGGCATCCTTGACCAGGTCGCCCCGCACCGCCTCCGGGCGGACGACGACGCCCGCGGCCAGGACGCCGTGATCCTCGACTGCACCCCCGGCCACCTTCATGCCGTCGCGTGCAGCGACCGGACCCTGGCCGTCGCCCGCACTCCCGTCGACGGCGGCGTGTGGACGGCGCCTGTCGGCTACGACGACGCCGCTGCGCTGCGCGGATGGCTGGAGTCATCCGATGCGGTCACCGTCGAACACGTCATCACTGGCGGTCACCAGCAGCTCCGCTTCACCGAAGGCGTCGCCCAGCTCACCGTTCCCGCCGCACCCCACGTCGACGGCCTGCCCTGGCGCGAACTGCTGCATCTCGCGCTCCATGCCCGCGACGACGCCATGGTCCACGGCCGAACTGTGCAGCTCAGGGCGACCGACCTCTGCCTGTGGCGGAACGCCGGAGGCAACGGCGAGGCGATCGAGTTCCGCTCCCTGGGAATTGCGGGCACCTTGGTGATCGCCGGGCCCGACTTCCTCGGCTTCCAGATCCCGGACGACTGGGACAGCCCGGCGCCAGTCAGGGGATGGGCCTCGTCACTGCGCCCCCGCCTGTTCTGCTTCGCCGGACAGAACTTCGAGGTCGGTACGCGCTACGCCGACTGCACGGGGACGACGTGGGTCGTACCTGCCCGGCCCGGCCCCGGCGAGGAACCGCGGCTGATCTCCGCCGACCACGCCGCCGTCGCCCTGCCCATCTCCCAGATTCTCGCGGTCGGCAAGTACCTCGTCCGCATTCCCCACTGAGCAGAAATAGGTGCCATTTATGAATCCGCTCATGCCTTCTCGTGGCGTGGCGTGCGACCACGACACGGACCACGGCTACGGACTCAACCCCTTGCCCTCCGCGTGGCGCGCCCGCCCCTCAACTCCTGCGGCCCAGCCGAATCGAAAGGAATCTCCTGTGAACAAGGCCCAGCTCATCCAGGTCGTCGCGAAGACGACCGGCAACCGCGCTCAGGCGGCGCTCGCCGTGGAGACCGTGCTCGACGCCATGGTCCGCGCCGTCACCGCCGGTGAAGCCGTCTCCGTCACCGGCTTCGGCAGCCTCACCCCGGAGCTGCGCCCTGCCCGCACTGCCCGAAACCCGCAGACCGGCGAGCACGTGCACGTTGGTGAGCTGCGCTTCGTGAAGTTCCGCCCCGGCGCCCGGTTCCAGGACCTCGTCGCGGGCCGCCGGACGATGCCCGAGTCCGGCAACTGCATCCAGAAGGACCCCAAGACTCCCAAGGCCGCCCGCCCGTAACCCCCGCACACCAGGGGCCGCCCCCGCCAGCGCCCGGGGGGGCCCGCGGCACGAGGTAGGGACATGAACGGCCACGCCGGGGGGGGGGGGGGTTAAAAAAAAAAAGCAGGCGGCGGGGTTGG
>NZ_JBHWJI010000001.1:0-111764 GCF_042731515.1 Streptomyces sp. NPDC059850 | reverse complement strand
CCCGCCCGCCCCTCCTCTTTTGTATAACACCCAGCACCCCACCCCCCCCACGGCCGCCCCCCCGAACCCCCCCCCCCCCCGGGGCCCCCCCGCCATGCGCCGGGGCGGCCCGGCTCAAGGAGTTCGACAGATGAACGACCTCTCGGTGGGCGTCGAGATCGACGCCACCGCGAAGTGGCTGGAGAAGCGGGGCCTGCACGGCGCGGCCGGACTGCTGCGGCGCGTCGCCCGTCAACGGGACGACGCCGTACGGCAGCTCGGCCTCCGCGCCACCTCGCCCGCGTATCGCGCGAGCGGCACCGAACACACCGCCCCGCGCGACCTGGACGCAGCCGCCGAAGCGGCGATGCTGCGCACCGATGTGGCACGCCTCCAGGCCCTGGCCGAGCGCGCTGGCTGGGTGAGCGACGCGGACGCGAGGCGCCTGTGGCGCTGGCGCGACGGCTGGTGGGAGCTGAGCTATTGCCGCCGGAACACCAAGGACGGCTATCGCGCCATCGGCTGGTACCTGTGGGGGCCGGTCGGCAGCTATGACGGCGAGTGGCTTGACCGCCACAAGCGACCGGCCATGGCCGAGGCTGAGCGCCTGATCACCAAGCACCGCGCCGCGACCGGCGAGGAGCAGCGGTGAGCCGTCGGACGGAGTTGGTCAGCGCCTGCGGAGGTGCCGCGTGACCGCCGAACTCCAAAGTGCCCCGGTGACCCTGCCCAGCTTCCAGGCAATGGGGGAGTGGCAACCGCGGGTTGTCGGCCTTGATCTGTCGCTGACCTCGACCGGTATCGCGGGGACGGACTGGGCGCATGCCTACCGGCCCGGCCGCCGCCGCAGCCACGAACGGCTGGACTGGCTGGTCGCGGCCGTCGCGCTGAGCGTCAACGGCAGCGTGGACCTGGCGGTCGTCGAGGGCGCGGCGTATGCCCAGGGCGGGCAGGCCGGACACCACGAGCTCGCTGGGCTGTGGTGGCTGGTCACCCAGTACCTGTGGCGGCATCGCATCCCGTACGCCGTCGTGACTCCGCACGGGCGCACGATCTACGCCACCGGCCGGGCCAACCCGGCCCAGAGCTTCCCGCGCAAGGACCGGGCCCGGATCGCGAAGGGGATGGTGCGCTCGGCGGCCGTCGAGCGGTACGGCGTCGCGTGCGAGGGGCCGGGCCGCTACGACCAGGCCGACGCCACGATCCTCGCCGCGATGGGGCTCGACTGGCTCGGCTACCCGACCGTGCCGGTGCCCGACTCGCACCGCCGCGCGCTGGAGGCGGTCCACTGGCCCGACCTCATTCCCGCCGCCGCGAATTAGGGAATTGAATTGCGGAAATTGAATGCGCGCGAATTTGGATACACCTTGCTTCTGGGGTATTTGCCATTAAGATATAAGTAAGGAATTCGGGAAATGCCCGAAGGGAAAGGGGATCGGAAATGGAAACCGAGAACCACAGCGGATGCGGCTGCGAGTGCAACAGCGGCGGCTTCTGCGGCGGCTGCGGTCACGCCGGATGCCGCCGACGGCGGTAACCGGCACCGAACCCCAGACGTACCCCGCGCCCCCGGCCAACGCCGGGGGCGCACCCATTCGCGCAAGCGACCTCTTGGAGACCCAATGACCGACTACTCGCCCGGCGTCCGCCAACTCGCCCACGAGATAGGACTCGACGCCTATCACGTCGCCCACGCCGTCCGCTTCGCCTCCCGCAACTTCGCCCGCGTGCAGGTGACCACCGGCATAAGCCTCGACCAGTACCGCCGCCTGCTCACCCAGGACCGGCACGCCATCGCCATCATCGCGAACCTCGCCATGCGCCACGCGGGCCGCCGCGAGGACGCCCAACTCCTGATGGACATCTACAAGGCCGCCGTCGGCCGCCTCCCGTACGAGCCCCCCATCCACACCGGCGTCGGCACCGTGCCCGAGTGCCACGGCCACCCATACGTCCAGCAGGCCGTGCGCATCCTCACCGCCGCCGGACTCCCGCCCATCCACACCGACGGCGTCCGCGAACTGCGCCCCGGCTTCCAGGTCGTGTCCGACGACGCCGGAGACCTGCCCGGCTGGGTGTTCATCGCGCCCGACCCCGGCGCCAAGACCCGCACCGGCTTCGCGGGTGGAGACCTCGGCTACCTCGCCGTCATGCGCTGGGCCGGATGGGGCGTCATCACCGATCGCCTTCCCGGCGACCTGTACGCCGCCTGCCACCCCGACCACCGGTACAACCCCTTCCCCACCGCCCCCACCTCCTGACCCCGCCGCCCGTGCCCGGCCGCACTCACGCGGCCGGGCAGGGCCCCAACAAGAAGGGCATCAGCTCGTGAAACTCCCCGTTGACGACGCCACTATGGCGTCCTGGTCCGCCCTGCTCGGGCTCACCGACAAGCAGACCGTCGCCACCCTCGCCGAGATCGAGAAGACCCTGCGCATCGGCTACGAGCACCGCCCCGAGGTACTGCGCGACGCCAGCTTCGATCAGCTCATCGATGACATGGACGCCGACGAGGCGGCCTTGATGTTCCTCATCAACGGCCTTCGCCAAGGGGGTTACCCCGCCGCCGCCCACGACGTCGAGATCCGCGGCATCCTCACCGCCCTCCGGGACCACCAGCAGCTCGGCTGACCCGCACCACTCGCACCCATACGCCGCCCCGGCCGCGCTCTGCGCACCGGGGCGGCCCCATGCGCGCCCGCAGAAAGGATTCCGCAGCCATGTCCAACGACTTCTTGCCCCGCGCCGCGGCCCCGATCACTGAACGGCCCGTGCCCTCTTGGGCGAAGAAGCCCCCGCCCAAGAACAAGGCCCGACCCACCGGCAAGATCACCGCCCGCCCCTACGCCGCCCCGCGCGACCCGTACGAGCACGCCCGCAAGATCGCGGAGAACGTCCTCGACGCCTGGTACCAGTCCTTCGGCGGCAGCAGCATCGACGTCCCCCTCGGCACCGTCGCCGGGCTCTCCCTGCTGCGCAACGTCCCCGGCCTGGCGGACTGGGTGCTCAACCTCAAGCCCGAAGAACTCCCGCAGTTGCTCAAGGAGATCTACCTCGGCCACTGGATCAAGCGCCCCGACCTGATCAACCGCGCGATACGCCTCCACGACTGGGCCTGGAACCCCGACCCCGACAAGCAGCAACTCCGTGCCGTCCACGCCGTCACCCGCGCCGCCATCAACACCGGCTTGATGGACCTCACCGGCCACGACGACCCCTGGCAACGCTCCGAAGCCGACGTCCTCAGCCCCCTGCTCACCGGCCTTCGCCACAAGAGCGACAAGAAGTGGCGCGGCGAATACCACACGCCGGCGTGCGTCACCGACCTGCTCGCCAACATGACCGTGGACAAGGACTTCGCCAAGCCCGGCATGTGCATCCGTGAACCCGCCGTCGGCTCCGGCACCATGTTCCGTTCCGTCGCCCAACGCTTGCGCGACCTCGGCCTCAACACCCACGACTTCCACTGGTACGGCAACGACATCGACTCGCTCTCCGCCGGGTGCGCCGCCGTCAACACGATCATCTGGGACCTCGGCCCACGCTGCCTCATCGGCTGCGCAGACTCCCTCGCCCCGGACGACGACCACGCCAAGACCCGCGCCGAAGCCGCCGAAGCCTTCGAGCAGCGCGACCGGTACATGGACACCGCCACCACGATCGTCGCCCACCGCCGTGCCGTCGCACTCCTCGACCAGCTCATGCCGGAGACCACAGCCGCGTGACCGACACCCTCGACCGACCCGGCACCACCCCCGCACCACGCCGCCGACGCCCGGCCTTCGCCGGACCACGCGACGAGATCGACGTGCCACCCCTGGACCACATCACCCCAACCCTCGAACCCCCCTGGCACAAGGAGGACACCGACACCCCCGACCGCACCGCCACTTACCACCACCCCGACGGCCACCACATCGGCCTCCGCATCCAGCCCCGCGGCCTCGCCATCCAGACCTGGATCACCGCAGGCCCCAACCTGCCGCCCATCCCAGACGGCACCGCCATCGAACAGGCCGAAGCACAAGCCGCCAACGACGCCCGGCTCCAACCCGGCCGCACCTGGCACGCCACCATCCCCACCCGCCACACCGACGACCTGCCGACAGAAATCGGCCGCGTGCTGCGCGACCAGCTCACACCCGCACTCGCCAAGAAGCCCAAGCGGGTCGTCACCACAGCTCCCACGGCCGCGCACGACCCCAAAGAGAAGGAAACCTTGAAGTGACCGTTCCCGAGAACAAGCTCATCATCACGAGCTTGGCCAACCTCGCCGAGATCCTGCCGTTCATGCTCGGCCACTACCCGGACGACAGCATGGTCCTCCACAACGTCGGGCCCAACTTGATCGACGGGCCCACCATGGCCAGCCCCCTCCCGGACAACCCCGCCGACTGGAAGGAGGAAGCCGAACTCTTCGCCCGCCGCTTCATGACCCATGTCCAGGAGAACGCACACGACACCGTGGGCGAGATCATCGTCTACCTCTGCCGCGAACCAGAGCCGGGGCAGAGCGCAGAACAGGTCATCGAACTCCTCCGCCCAGTATCGAACTCGCTCACCGAGACCTGCACACAACTCCGCGGAAGCGTCACCCAGACACTCGGACTCGTCGCAGGCCGATGGTGGGCATTCGAATGCGAATGGGACGGCTGCTGCGAAGGCGACCCGCTCCCGGCGCTCGACGACCCGAAGAGCGCCGCCGCACAACTCATACGCATGGGCTACTCACCCGGCCGCCGCACAGGCGAGATCGTCAAGGAGTTCCGCCCCGCCCAACCAGCCGCGCCGGGCCAACTCCGGGTTCTCGACAACGAGGCCGCAGCATACGCAGCCCAGTGCGCGACACCTGGCGGGCAGGAAGTCGCCCTCGATGTCACCCACTGGCTCCTCGAAACCGCGATACGAGCCTTCCGAAACGGCGCGACCGACCTCGCCGACGACATGGCCGCCCGAATCATCCACGGGCTCCAGAACGGCTGGGCCTGCGACCACGGCATCGAGTTCGCAGAAGACGACGACCTTCCGCACGCCCGGCGCCTCTGGTCCTTCCTCGCTCGCCGGTGCCTTCCCCCTTACACCCAGAAGGCCGTGCCCCTCCTCTCCCTCCTGGCCTGGGTCGCCTGGCGGCAGGACGACACCCTCACCGCCCGCCTCGCACTCAAGGACGCGCTGACCGCAGACCCCGACTACGAGCTGGCCGGGCTGCTCGTCTGCGCCATCACCGACGGCGAGGACCCCCAGGTGCTTCTCAACCTCGCCCGCGAAACCCGGGCCGAACGGCTGGCGCGCACCACGCACTCGGACCCAACGACGCACTGACCCAGAACGGCGGCCCCGACACACCAGTCGGGGCCGCCCCAAACAGAGGCACCAAGCGTGAACATTCAAGAACCTGCCGACACAGGCGCACAGCAGACCGTCCACCTCCCGCGGTTCGAGGACAAGAACCAACACCCCCTCAGGCGCTGGCGGCGCACCACACCCCTACGCCGCGAACTACGGTCATTCAGTTTCGGCGGCGGCTGGCAGTCCATGGCGGCCCTCGTGCTCGCCGCCCGTGGAGAGCTGAACTACCGCACCTTCATCATGGCCAACGTCGGTGACGACTCCGAGAACCCAGGAACCATCCGCTACCTACACCAATACGCCATGCCGTTCGCAGCCGAACACGGCCTCGAACTCGTCGTGGTCGACCACGTCATGAAGCGCACCGGAGAGGTCCGCACCCTCTACCAGGACCTCACCCGGGAAGGCTCACGCTCTCTGAAGATCCCCATACGGATGTCCAACGGAGCCCCCGGCACCCGCTCATGCACCGCCCAGTTCAAAATCAAGGTCATCGGCCGTGAACTCAAGAGGCGCGGCGCCAGCGCACAGCACCCCGCCACAGTCGGCATCGGCATCACCCTGGACGAGATCCACCGGGCGAACACCCGTCGCTGTGACCCGCACGAGCGGATCGAGTATCCGTTGTTGGAGCGTGGCATCCGTCGCAGTGATTGCGCGCGGATCGTCCGCTCCGCTGGGCTGCCGGTGCCGCCGAAGTCCTCGTGCTGGTTCTGTCCCTTCCACCGGCCGGAGACGTGGCACCAGATGCGGCGTACGGAACCCGAGCTATTCGCGAAGGCGTGCCAGCTTGAGGACCTGCTCAACGGTCGGCGTGACGACCTCGGCAAGGACCACGTCTACCTGACGCGCCTCGGCAAGCCACTGCGGGAAGCCATCCGCGATGGCGTGGAGGTCCTGCCGGTCAGCGCAATCGACACCGGCTGCGATTCCGGATGGTGCATGACCTGACCATGGTCGGTGGCCGCGACATGCTGTTTGACGTCGGACATGAAGCGAGACGCACTACGCTGGGATCAGGCGGCTGACCTGTGAAAAGCCGCGATGCTCCGTCCCCGGGCACAGGGGGCGAGAGCCCGCTACGCCGGTAGGGCACTCCGCTGCGTGAGAGTTCGAAACCTCAACTTACCTGGCGCTCAACCTGCGTTGATGCAGTGAGGCGTTCCCAAGCTGCTCCGGCGGAAGGGCTCTCGGGGACCGCCAGGGGACACGCAGGGGACGGAAGGACCCGGAAGGATCAGGAAAGCTGGCGCAGAGCCAGAACAACAATGGGCTTCTGACCTGCAATTATTGGAAGATCGCGGCAAGGATGGGGACTGATCGGAAGATCCGAAAAGGACTCATAATCCGTCGGCCGTGGGTTCGAGTCCCACCCGCCCCACTCCGCGCTACGCGGGCAGAATCCTTCTGACCTGCGGCGCAGTGGATCGCCGCTCCGTCGGCGCACTCCGTGCTCACCCTGTCGGCGGCCGTACCCGGTGCTCCACCAGAACCAGCGAGGTGCCCGGCCCGAGAGGGCGTACAGGCGGTCGCCCTCCGCCGCGAGGGAACGCCCGATAGTCCGTCAGGATCTGGGTGTTGTGGAGTTGCATGTGCCGTAGCGGCATGTGGTGTTGTCGAGGGCACCACGGCACGAAAGGCCCTGTCTGCGATGTACCCCTCCGTCACGCCTCCCCGCGAAGTCAAGATCGGTGATGCCGCCGCCTTCGCCGGGACCACCCCGCGCGCCATTCGCCACTACCACCAGATCGGTCTGCTCCCGGAGCCCGAGCGAGGCGGAGACGGACGCCGCCGCTACGGCTACGAGGACATGATCCGCCTGCTGTGGATCCGCAAGATGTCCGAGGCCGGCATCAGCCTGGACGACATGCGGGCCGCCTTCGACGAAGCCCGGGACGTTGAGGACGTCCTGGGCCGGCTGGAGGAGACCCTGGCCGCCCAGGAGGCCGATATCAAGCGTCAGCGCGCGGCAGTCCAGCGCCTGCGGGGGGTGGGCAGCCCACTGGGCTTGCTCTCCCCCTTGGTCACGGACCGGCTCAGCCACCTGCCTTCTGGCGCACTGCGCCCCTCTGACCTGGACGCCCTGCTGGTCACGGAACGGATCTTCGGGCCGCTGGGAGCCGCGATTCAGGCCAGCGTGTTCATCATCCTGGCGACCCATCCCGGCCTACGGGCCGAGGCAGACCGCCTCGACGCGGCCGACGCCGCCCTCGATGACACCGTCGACCCCCACGACCCGCAGGTCGAGGAACTCGCCGCGCGGCACTGCGCCCACCACACGGCCCTGCTCCAGGCCATGGAAGCGGCCGGACTGGACGCGGCCGAGGAGAAGCTGTTCGAGATCGACGACGCCGAGGCGAACGGCGAGGAGGACGCCCGGATGAGCGCCTTCGAAGCGGTAACCAAGATGCCCTACGGCTTCTCCGCGGCCCGGACGCGGTGCGTGGAACTCACGGCACAGCTCCTTGACGGGGACCTCTCCGCAGGCAGCTGATCGCTGGAGGGGTGGGCGACCTCCCAGGCCGCCTCGATCATCCGGAAGATCTCGTCCACCGCGGTATCCGGATCGGCCGCCTCGCGGGCCAGTGAATAGGCGTCGATCACGAACCTCGCGATCGTCCGGCAGGCCGTAGTGGTCTGTGGTAGATCGGGACCGGCGGCGATGGCCGTTGCCAGCGACTCCGCATGGCGCAGCCTCATCGACTCCTCGTACTCCCGCAGGGCGGGTGATGCGTCGATCATGCGCCAGACCGGGGCGGCGCTGTCCGTCGTGCAATGTCGCACCAGGGCCAGGATCTCGCGGCGCAGCGCCGGGATGAGCGGCTCGTGTGGCGCCCGGCCGTTGACCGCCTGCGTGAGGCGTTGCTCGAAGTCTTCGTCCTGCTCGAACACCAGGGCCTCTTTCGAGGCGAAGTGGGAGAAGAGCGTGGTGACGGCCACGTCGGCCTCGGCGGCCACGTCACGGATGCCCACCGCGTCGTACCCGCGTTCCAGGAAGAGTCGCAGGGCGGTGTCGGCGATCTTCTGGCGGGTCGCGGCCTTCTTGCGCTCACGGCGTCCAGTCGGCACGGTCATGCCCAAACGCTATCAGATATGAAAGTGAAGCAGTTTCTAAAACCTAACGGTTAGTGTTACGGTCCGTCACATGAAGAAAGTGAGCTTTGCCGAGTTCGGCGGTCCGGACGTTCTGCGACTCATGGACGCCGAGGAGCCCCACGCGGGCCCCGGTCAGGTACGCATCGCCGTGCGGGCGGCGGGCGTGAACCCCGTCGACTGGAGGGTTCGTGAAGGCCAGGTCCTGGGGGCCCATCCGATCGAGTTGCCCTCCGGAGTCGGGCTGGACGCCTCCGGGGTGGTGGACGAGATCGGCGAGGGTGTCGAAGGGGTCGAGGCCGGCGACCGCGTGTTCGGCGAGGGGTCAAGTACCTATGCCGAGTTCGCCGTGCTGTCGGCTTGGGTCCGTATGCCCGAGGGGCTGACGTTCGAAGAGGCGGCCGGATACCCCTCCGTGGTGGAGACCGCGCTGCGCGTCATCCGGGAGGTCGGTGTGCGGTCCGGGCAGACGCTGCTGGTCAGCGGCGCGTCCGGGGGAGTCGGATCGGCGGTGCTGCAAATCGCCCGCGACCGCGGCATCGCGGTGATCGGCACGGCTGGGGCCGCGAACCAGGGCTATCTGCGGAGCCTGGGTGCCCTCGCCACGACGTACGGCGAGGGCTGGGCCGAGCGGGTGCGGCGGCTCGGCCATGTCGACGCGGCTCTCGATCTGGCCGGCTCGGGCGTGATCCGCGAGCTCGTCGAGCTGACCGGGGATCCCCAGAAGGTGATCTCCATCGCCGATCTCGGTGCGCCGGAGCTCGGTGTCCGATTCTCCGGCGTGGCCGGGAGCGTGCCGGATGCGCTCGCCGAGGCCGTCGGCCTCATCTCGCGGGGGAAGCTCCACATCCCGGTAGAGAAGTCGTACGCGCTCGCCGAGGCCGCAGCGGCGCACGTCGACAGCCGTGCTGGGCACACGCGCGGGCGCCGGGTCCTGGTCGTCTGAAAGCCGGCTGGGCGTCGTCCTCAAACGGAGATTGAGCCAGCCGATTGCGTCTGCCCTGCTACGGCGGAGCGCGTGATCAGTAGTGGTACCGGGCCTGGACGATGATCAACTCGTCGTCGGCCGGCTTGTACACGAGCCGGTGCGTGTCGTCGATCCGCCGGGACCAATAACCTGAGAGGTCGCCCTTCAGCGGCTCTGGCTTGCCGATGCCCTTGAAGGGGTCGCGCATCGTGTCGTCGACCAGCTTGTTGATGCGCTTTACGATCTTGCGATCGTTCTCGGCCCAGTAGGTGTAGTCCTCCCAGGCGTGTGAGGTGAACGAGACCTTCACGCCTGTCCCGCGTCGGGGTCGATCAGCTCACGCCGCTGAGCCTTACCGTCCTCCGTCTCGGCGATGGAGTCGAGCAGGCGGCGGGCGTTCTTGGGGGAGCGCAGGAGGTGCACCGTCTCCGTCCAGGAGGTGAAGTCCTCTTCGGACATCAGGATGGCGTTCCCCTTGCGGGAGGTGATGTGAACCGGGGCGTGGTCCTCGTTGACCTGCTCGATCAGCGGGAACAGGTTCTGGCGCGCCTCGCTGGCGGTGATGGGCATGGCTGCCTCCTCTCTTGACTTGTACAAGATATCGTACGAGGTTGTTGGTGTCTACTGATCATCACCAGCCGGCCGTCCGGTGAGGCAAATGCCTCGTCGCGCCGGATCGAGCGGGTCTGTGATCTGCGGAAACGTCTCGGGAGTAGCACGGATTCAGGGCCCGCTGTGTTCTCGCGGAGTACTACCGCCTGAGGTCGATCATGCGCACCGGCTGCCCTGTCGTGCTGGCGATGGTTTCGACGTCGCGATCGCAGCGGATCAGCGTAAGCCCCGCGGGCGAGGGCGGAGGTGTCGATGGGGCAGTCGGCGAGGGTTACCCATCCACTCCACCGTCGCGGACGTCGTCTGCCGCGCTCGTGGGCCGGTACTTGCTCTTGCCCAGGAGGAGGTCCACGTCCAGTGCGCCGTCGGCCGCCAGGGTGCGGGCTTCTTCGAGCGCGCGCAGACGCGGGTAGCGAGCCGTGACTGACTTCTCTCGCGCGTCGCGTGGTGTCCAGCGCCTGCTGTGCGCCGTGCACCGACGGGACAGCACGACCCTCCGCTGGGCGCCGTAGGCGGCGTCGGCACGTTGCAGCAGACGGCGGAACGTCCGCCGTGCCCGTACGGGCGACGCTTGGTCGGCGGGGAACAGCCAAATCCGGCGGTCGGACGGCCACGGTCGCACGACGACCCGCACCCCGGCGTGCCGAGGTCAGCGGCTGTCCCACCGCGGTGTCCCATTCGGTCCGCTGCGGGCTCCGCGACATCTCCTGCGGGTAGGATTTGCCTGATCAGGCAAAGTCTGCGGAGACGGGGCATGGGCGGGGTGGAGAAGACGCGGGGTGGCGGGGCTGAGCGGGCGACCTCGCGGGATGTCGCCCGGCTTGCCGGGGTGTCGCACACGGCCGTGTCCTTCGTCTTCAACGGGCGTGCCGAGGGCAACCTCTCCGCCGAGACGCAGGAGAAGATCCGCAAGGCAGCCGCACAGCTCGGCTACCGGCCGAACGCGGTCGCCCGCGGCCTGCGCCGACGTCGTACCGCCGTGATCGGTCTGGTGACGGACGAGATCGCCACATCGCCGTTCGCCGGGCAGCTGCTGCGCGGGGCCATGGACACGGCGTGGAACAGTGAGCATCTGGTGCTCACCGTCGACTCCGGGCAGGACCCGGTCACCGAGGACGCGGCCGTCGCCGAACTGCTCGACCGGAGGGTCGACGGGATCATCTACGCCGCGCTGTCGTTGCGCCGCGCCCGAGTCCCGGAAGGGCTGCACCGCACGTTCGCCGTGCTCGCCAACTGCCTCCCCGAGGACGGCTCCCTCCCCGCCGTCATCCCCGCCGAGAGGGTCGGTGGCCGCAGCGCCGCGCGCGTCCTCCTCGACGCGGGCCACCGCCGTGTCGCCCTGGTGGGTGGCCTGGAGGACATCGCGACCGCGGAGCGGCTGCGCGGCTTCCGTGACGCGCTGCGGGCGGTGGGGCTGACCGCCGAGAAGGACTGGCTCCTGCGGACGGGAGGGGAGATCTCCGCCGGGTACGAGGGAGCGTCGCGGTTGCTGGACCGTGTTCCCGCCGACCGGCGGCCCACGGGGATCGTCTGTTACAACGACCGGGTCGCCGCCGGTGTCCTCCACGCCGCCGCGCGCCTGGGCCTCGACGTGCCCGCCGATCTGTCCGTCGTCGGCTACGACGACCAGGAGCACATGGCTGCCTTCCTCAGCCCGCCCCTCACCACGGTCGCTCTGCCGCACCGTGCGATGGGAGAGACGGCCGCCCGCCTGCTCCTGGACGCCATCGACAGCGGGACCGCGCCGCCCGTCACGACCCGGCGGCTGGAGTGCCCGGTCGTCATGCGGGGCTCGGTGGGACCAACTCCCAGCCCGTGACCTCGACGGCCGTCCCCGATACGGCCAGCTCCGCGACGTCGTCGCCGCGTCGGTACACCCGTTCCGTGGCCATCGCCCGGCCGCCCGCGAACAGTTCCAGTAGGGAGCCGTCCACGAGGATCCGTACGGTGAGGGTCCCGCCCGGCGGGGTGGGCAGGACCAGGGGGGCCGCGCCGTCCGGGCGGGCGCGTGGCCAGGCCGTGCGGTCCAGGGTCACCGCGCCGGACGCCGGGTCGAGTCGCACGGTCAGCTCGGCTCCGGACGCGGCCCGCAGCAGACTCACCGTCGCCGCCGACCGGGCGGTCACCAGCAGGTCGTAGGAGAGGGGGAGCGGTCGACGCGGTCCGGGTGTGGCCGTGAACGGGACGGCCGCCCGGAGCAGTTCGAGCTCCGCGGCCGGTACGACCCGCAGCGTGCCGTTCTCGTCGGTGTCCACCACGCGTGGTGCCGTGAGGACGCCGGACCAGCCCGCGCGGTCCGCCTCCTCGCGAGGGCGGGACTCCCAGGACCAGCCCCAGAGCAGGGCGCGGCCGGACTCCGCGTCCTGGAGGACGGAGGGGGCGTAGAAGTCACGGCCGAGGTCGAGGGGACCGCCGCCCGTACCGGCGACGAACCTCGGTCCACCGTCTCCCGCCTCCACCAGATGCCCCGTGAGGTACGCGG
Organism: Streptomyces sp. NPDC059850; assembly: GCF_042731515.1. Classification (NCBI taxonomy): domain Bacteria; kingdom Bacillati; phylum Actinomycetota; class Actinomycetes; order Kitasatosporales; family Streptomycetaceae; genus Streptomyces; species Streptomyces sp. NPDC059850. The sequence continues at coordinate 99,282 of NZ_JBHWJI010000001.1, read as the reverse complement.
TGCTCAGCGGGTCGCCGTCCCACAGCGCCACCGCCAGCACCCAGTCGCCCCCGGGGGTCTCCCACAGCTGCGGGCACTCCCAGCCGATCGTCCGCGTACCGAAGGTGCGGGCCGCCGCCGGGTCCCGGCCGTCCAGCAGGACCCCGGCGAACCGCCACGCGTACAGGTCCTCGCAGTCGTACACCAGGACGGACGGGGTGCCGTCGGCGTGGCCGGCGCCCACCAGCGCCCAGCGGCGTCCGGCGAAGCGGAAGACGAAGGGGTCCCGGAACATGGTCACGGCCAGGCCCGGTGGCGGGCCGGCGACCACCGGCACCGGCAGTTGCTTCCACTCCTCCAGGTCATCGTCCTCGGCCACGGCGAGACAGATCGCGCTCAGGCCCTGGTGGTCGTGGCCGATCCCGGAGTACACCGCTGTCGGTACACCACCGTCGTCCACCACGCAGCCGGACCAGCAGCCCGCTTCGTCCGGGCCGCCGGGCGCCGGCCGCAGGGCGATCCCGTGGTCGTCCCAGTGGGCGAGGTCGGGGCTGGAGGCGTGGCCCCAGTGGACGTTCGCGTGGACGGGGGCGTCGGGGTTGTGCTGGTAGAAGAGGTGGTACCGACCACCCCAGCGGAACGGCCCGTTCGGGTCGTTCATCCAGTTGGCCGGCGGGCGGACCCTGAAGCGCGGGCTGTGGGCGTCGGTCGACTGGCTCACGGAACTCAACGATTGACTCCTGCGGATGTGATGCCCTCGCGCAGAGGGCGCTGGCCGACGACGAACACGAGGACGGCGGGGATCATGGAGAGGACGACCCCGGCGAGGACGACGGAGATCGAGCCGGTGCCGAGGTTGCCCTGGAGGGAGACCAGGCCCAGGGGCAGCGTGAGGTTCTCGGTGGAGGTTTCGAGGATCAGCGGCCGGAAGAACTCGTTCCAGTGGTAGTTGAAAGCCAGTACGCCGACGATGGCGAGGCCGGGGGCCGCCAAGGGGGCGTACACGGAGCGGAAGACACGCCATGGGCCCGCGCCGTCGATCATCGCCGCCTCGCCCAGGTCCTTCGGCATGCCCAGGAAGTACTGGCGCATCAGGAAGGTGCCGAAGGCCGTCGGGAAGGCCGGCACGATGAGGCCGAGCAGGGTGTCGGTCAGACCCATCGTCTTCAGCTCCAGGAAGACCGGGACCATCGTGACCTGCAAGGGCACCATCATCGTGGCCAGGACCAGCGCGAACAGCGGCTTCTTGAAGCGGAATTCGAGGCGGGCGAAGGCATAGCCCGCCAGCCCTGCGGTGATCATCTGACCGACCGCGATCAGCGCGGTCACCAGGGTGGAGTTCAGCGCGTACAGCCACACGTCGATCTGGTCGAAGACCCCGCGGTAGGCGTCGAGGGTGGGGTCCGCAGGGATGATCTTCGGCGGCAGGTCGAAGGACTCCGCCGGCGTGCGCAGCGACGTCGACACCGTCCAGATGACCGGGCCGAGCGTCAACAGGGCGCACAGCGCCAGGCCGGCGATCCGGGCCCAGGGCGCCAGGCCGCGCCGTACGCGCGATGCGGTGGGGCTCGTGCGGGAACCAGGCGTCGGAGCCGGTGCCGGACCCGAGAGGGAACTCGTACTCATCTGACTCACCCGGCTCACTGGTAGTGGACGTAACGCCGGCTGAGCCGGAACTGGAGAGCGGTGACAGCCATGATCAAGACGAAGAGCAGGACGCCCACGGCGGATGCCTCGCCGAAGCGGAGCTGCTCGAAGGCTGTCTCGTAGATGACCATCACGACTGTGCGTGTGGAGTCGCCAGGACCACCGGCCGTGAGAACGTAAGGCTGCTCGAAGACCTGGAGGGCGTTGATGATGCCGACCACGGACGCCACCAGCAGCGTGGGCGACAGCAGCGGCAGGGTGATGGCGAGGTGCTTGCGAACCCCGCTCGCGCCGTCCAGCGAAGCCGCCTCGTGCACCTCCTTCGGGATGTTGTTCAGGCCGCCGACGAACAGCAGGAACGAGAAGCCGAACTGCTGCCAGACGTACGCCAGGACCACGGCCGCCATTGCCCCGTTCTCCGAGGTCAGCCACGGGACCGAGGGGATACCGACGGTGCCGAGGAACCAGTTCACGGGACCGAAGTCCTGGTTGAACAGGTACTTCATCACCACCGAGATGGACGCGGCGGACAGCACCAGCGGGAAGAAGAACGCCGAACGGAACACGGACCGCAGCCACTTGGGCATCCCGCCGTTCACCGCGATCGCCAGCGCGAGCGCGATCAGCAGCTGCAGCGCGACCGCGAGCACCATGAAGACGAGCGTGTTGCGGAAGGAGACGAGGACCGTCGAGTCGGTGAGGATGTCGCGGTAGTTGGCCGCTCCGGCCCAGCGCGGGTCCTCGATCACGTCCCACTGGAAGAGGCTGAGGACGACCGAGCCGACGATCGGTACGACCGTGAAGACGACGATGCCGACGACCGTGGGCGCGAGGAACAGTACGGCGAGCAGGCGGGCGCCCCGGGTGCGGGCGGTGGTGGCCGTGGACTCGGACGCCTCACGACTCCGACGGGTCCTGCGGCTCTCGCGGGTACGGACGGACTCCGGTCGCAGGGGTCTGATCTCGGTGTTCGTCACACTCCACGCTCCATTGCCTGCTCCAGGTCCTCCTGCAGCCGGCGCAGCGCGGGACGCACCGCGCCGGGGCTCGCGAGGGCGGTTCCGGTGTGCTTGATCAGCAGCTGCTCGACCTCGTTGACCTGCGGCGGGGCCGGGATCGGGCCGGTGGTGGGGATCTTGTCGAGGGTGTCGTAGAAGACCTGCCAGTGGGCCGGGCCGGTCTCCCGGTAGCGGGCCGCGTCGACCATGGAGCGGCGGGCCGGAGTGGTCTGGTTGGCTGCGAAGAGCTGGGTCATCACGTCTTTGCGGGCGGTGTACTTGATGAACTCCCAGGCCTCGTCCCGCATCTTCGACGTGCGCAGCATGGCGTACCCGGCGGCGCCGAACTGGTGACGCCGTGTGCGCCAGCGCGGGAAGTACCGGACGTCGTAGTCGCCGGGTTTCATGCCGGCGTCATGCAGGCCGCCCGACCAGAAGCCGCCCGCTGGTGTGACACCGACGCGGCCGGTGGAGAACACGCCGACGAGGTTCCGGCCGTCGCCGCCCTCGGGCCGGGTGCACAGGTCCTCCTGGATGAGGGAGGAGAGGTAGTCGTAGACCTCCGCGACGCGGTCGGAGTCGGCCTGGGGGGTTGTCCACCGGTAACCGCCGCCCCGGCCGCGCCGCTCCGCCTCGGGATAGAAGGAGTTCCAGAGCCAGTCGCCCCCGGGAGCCTTGGACTCGGAGAGGAGGTTGGTGCCGTTGGCGAAGAGCCAGGGGACCACTCCGCCCCACAGACGGTTGGTCCAGAAGTACGGGGTGAACCGGGATCCGTTGCTGCGTTTCATCGCACGCAGCAGCGCCGTGAAGTCGTCACGGCTCCAGTCGTCGTCGGGGAGGTCGGCGCCCGCGCGTTCGAGGACCCGGTTGTTGAGGTAGATGTCGGCCGCGTTGAACTCGACCGGCAGCTGGTAGAGGCTTCCCTCGCACATCATCGACTCGACCAGCGCGGGGTGGACGTCGGCGAAGTACTCGCGCAGTTCGGCCGCGTCCCGCCTCGCCCACCGGTCCAGCGGTACGCCGAGCCGCCGGGCGAAGAGCTGCACGCCCTCGGTGGCGACGTACACGAGGTCGGGTGCCGTGCCCGCGGCGATCTGGGTGAGGATCTTGGAGAAGAAGTCCGACCAGTCGTAGGCCTGTACGGGGTTGATACGGATCTTGATGTCGGGGTGGACCTCGCGGAATCCATCGCGCAGGGCGCGTTGTGCCTCGGGGGTCAAGGCGGAGCCCAGGGTGGCGATGACGAGCGAGCCGTCGTCCCGGCCGGGGATGTCGGCGGCGGTGAGCCGGTCCCAGCCGGCCGCGACACCGGCGAGAGCGGCGGCTCCGGCGCCGTACGCGCCGTAGCGCACCAGGGCCCGGCGGGAGAGGAGTGAGTCGGTCATCGACGAACCTAACTCGTGTTAGTCGAAGGGGGATTCCATGATGATGAGAACCCCGTCGCGGCTCTGTCAAGGGATGTGGGCGGGTCGGAAGCTACGTGAAGGGGCGGTGCGCGAGGGCTTGACCTTTAACGAGTTAGGTGTACGGTTCCGGCCACATGAGCCGCGTCCCGACGACGTCGGGGAAGGGAGCCGCATGATGCGTGGCATGAAGAGGGGTTCGCCGGGTCCAGAGGGGACGCTGTCCAGGCGGTCGCTGCTGGCGGCCTCGGCCGCCGGCGCCGCCGGTGCTCTGCTGCCGGACCTCGGGAGACCGGCGGTGGCGGTGCCCCGTGCGGCGGCGGCCGCGTGCACGGGCAGCTACCGCGCCGAGTACCACTTCACGGTCCCCGACCAGTGGATGAACGACCCCCAGCGCCCGATCTGGATCAACGGCGAGTACCACTACTACTACCTCTACAACCCCGACTACTCGACGGGCGGCACGACAGCCGGCACCGCCTGGCGCCTGGCCACCAGCACCGACCTCGTCTCCTTCACCGACCGAGGCGTCGCCGTGCCCAAGGACACGACCCCCAATGGCGATGTCTGGTCCGGCTCGGCGGTGGTCGACACGGACGGTACGGCGGGCTTCGGCGCGGGCGCGGTGATCGTCATCGCCACCATGGCGCCCGACGAGATCACCCAGGCGCAGTACCTGTACTACTCGACGGACGGCGGCCGCACCTTCACGAACCACGGCACCGCCCCGGTCCTCCCCAACCCCGGCGTACGGGACTTCCGCGACCCCAAGGTGATGCGCGACGAGGAGCGCGGGCGGTGGGTGATGGCGCTCGCCGAGAACGACAAAGTGGGCTTCTACCACTCCGCCGACCTCAAGGCGTGGACGTACGCCGGCGGCTTCATCAAGGGTGGCATCGGCGTCCTGGAGTGCCCCGACCTGTTCCGCATCAGGGCGGAGGACGGCACCTGGAAGTGGGTGCTGGGTGTCAGCGCCAATGGCAAGGGCTCCGGGCTGCCGAGCACTTTCGCGTACTGGACGGGCTCCTTCGACGGCACGACCTTCACCGCCGACGCATCCGATCCCCAGTGGCTGGACCACGGCTGGGACTGGTACGCGGCGGTCACCTTCGACAAACGCGACGCGAACGGTGCCCTGGACCCGGCCGCACGGTACGCGATCGGCTGGATGAACCACTGGGACTACGCGAACACCACGCCCACGATCGAGTGCGACGGCTTCAACGGCACCGACTCGATCGTCCGCGAGGTGCGGCTGAAGCGTACGTCGTCGGGTACGTACTACCTGGCGTCCCAGCCGGTGGCGGCCCTGGACGACCATGTGTCGCGTACGGTGAACCTCGGCGACATCACCGTCGACGGCACGCGGCTGCTCGACTACACGGGTACCGCGTACGAGCTGACCTGCGAGATCACCTGGGATCAACTGGCCGGTGCCGGGATCCAGTTGCGGCGGTCTCCGGACGGTGGGCGGCACATCGACGCGGGGATCTACGGCGGCTACGCCTTCGTCAACCGCGGTTACACCATCAGCCCCGACACCTCCGGCCGCTGGCAGGAGAGCCGTACGCCCTTCGACCTGTCCGCCCGGACGGTCCGCCTGCGGATCCTCGTCGACCGCACGTCCGTCGAGATGTTCGTAGGCGACGGCCGCTACGTGCACTCGACCGAGGCCTTCCCCGACCCGTCCGATACAGGGCTGGCCCTCTTCACGATCGACGGGCAGGCGGTGTTCCGGAACACGGTGATCCGGGAGTTCACGGTCTGAGCCGACGCGAGTGGGTCCGACGTCACGAACGGCCGTTGATCGCCAAGGTCCGCCAAGATCCTCAAAGGACTCATAATCCGTCGGCCGTGGGTCCGAGTCCCACCCGCCCCACCTCAGAATGACCCTTCTGACCTGCGAATACGAAGGCTCGGGCACGAGTCCATCACCACCACCGCCGACTGCTACGGGGCGGTCCGGGGTTCAGTCGCGGGAATCTCGTATCTCACCGGTTCGCTGAGGCTGCGGCCTTGGTGCGGGTGATGGTGTTCCGGGGAGACCGAGGCAGAAGGAGTCCTCCAGCGAGTGGAGGTTGGCGGTGATGTCGGTGCCGTGCTGGTAACGATCGCTTCCCCAGTGCCATGCGTGGCCCCCGTGAAGCAGGGCACGCATCAGATGGATGGCTTGCTCGGTTGAGTCGATGACGTCGGCCGGGAGGCGTAGGGCACGCGTGAGTGAGATCAGGGCCCTTTCGGCGGCCAGGTAGTCCTGGATCTGCTGGCCGCTTTGTTCAGTGAGGTGGTCTATCGCTTGTTGGGGTGTCCAGCGATGGGTTCGCTGGAGGATGATCGCGAGGTTCTGCAGTTCTCCGAATGCGGCTTCCCGCTCGTAGCTGACGAGATCGTTGTTGATGGAGGTGTAGTTCTCAACGGCGGTCAGCATGGTCTGGTACGGGGTGGTGGCGTGGACTATGTCGGGCAGGTACAGGTTGTGTATGCGGTGCTGCAGGTCGTGGAGCAGGCGCATGCCTCGGGTGGCATTGCCGACCTGTACGCATGTGGCGATGTCCATGGGGGCTTGGGTGGCGCGGTGGGTCGCGGCGCGCAGTGAGCCGGTGAGGATGCTGGAGAGGTCCTCGCGCAGGCGCTGTTGCCAGAAGAAGGGCGTACCGGGTGTGGTGCGGTGCCAGAGGTCGGCGAGCGCTGTGGTGGTTGGGCCGGCGGGTGCGGGTTCGGGATTGTCGTGGTGGGTGATGCGGCGGAGGGTTTGGAAGAGTTCGGCGAGCCGGTCTGGGTGCAGGCCGGCCGACGCCTCGTCGATCTGGTCGTCGAGTACGCCGTACCAAAGGGTCCAGTCGGTCAGCAGGCTCAGGCGGGGCAGGTCGACGATGGTGGGTGCCCAGAGCGCGATCATGGCGGCGTAGCCACCGCGGCGTAGCCGGTTCTCAGCGGCGGTGGATCCGATCAGTGCGACCCGGCGGCCCCACTCCAGGGTGGGGGGCAGAATCCGGTCTTGGAGCGGGTTGTGTGAGGGGGGCGGGAACGGCAGCTCGACGGGGTGAATGCGGACTTCGGGCATCACCGGACTCCTTGCCGTCGGGTGAGGCACATGTGCAGGTTCTCGGGGTAGAGCATGCCGCGGGGCGCTGGGCGGACACTGGATCCCTGGAGATGGGCGAGAGTCCAGTGAGCGGTGATGGAGGCGAGCGTGAGAGTGGTCTCGATCCAGCTGAAGTCCTCGCCGACGCACTTGCGCGGGCCGCTGCCGAAGGGGATGAAGGCGCCGCGAGGCAGCTGTGTCCGGGGATTTTCGAGCCACCGGTCAGGATCGAATCGGTCAGGATCACAGTAGAGGTCAGCGCGGCGGTGGATGAGATAGGCGCTGAACAGCACGGTGGTCCCTGCGGGGATGGGGATCCCGCCGAGTCCGGTGTCGGTGGTGGTGACCCTGGTCAGGAGCCAGCCGGGTGGGTACAGGCGGAGCGTCTCGGTGATGATCCTCCTGGTGAGTGGCAGGTTCGGCAGGTCTTCGTAGGCTGCGACGCGTCCGTGCAGGGCCGTGTCGACCTCCGCGCACAGGGCCTGTCGAATATACGGGTGCTGGGCCAGGAGGTGCAGGGACCAGGACAGGACGGTGGCCGGGGTATCCACTGCGGCGAAGTAGAACGTCAGGACCTGGTCAGCGATGTCGGTGTCCGACGGTGCAGGGGCGCCGCCACGGTTTTGGCTCTTGATTCCCATGAGGATTGACAAGAGGTCGTCGTGGTCGATGCCGGTCGTCCGGCGGTCGGCGACGAGCTGTGCCACGGTACGCCGCAGGCTCGTGCGGGCTCGCTCGTAGCGGCGGTTTGCCGGAGTGGGGAGTCTGTCCAGAGGCGGCGGGGTGAGCATCTGCCGGAAGAGGCCGGATGCGATCATCGCGAGGTCGCCCATCATTCCGCGGAGCGTGGAGGGCGGCAGCGTCCGGCCGAACAGGGCGGTGAGCGTGGTTCGAGCGGTGAACCGCTGGAGTGCGGGGAAGACGTCGATCATCTGTCCGTCGTGCCAGGAGCCGATCAGTTCGGCGGCCTGCTGACTCATCACTCTGGCGTATCCGGCTTCGCGGGTGCGGTGAAAGGCCGGCCGGATGAGGCGTCGCTGCTGCCGGTGATCGGCGTGCGGGCAGGTGGCCAGGCCGTTGCCCAGGAGCTGGCGACTACGGTTCATGAACGGGCCGCCATGGTCGAAGGTGCGGTCATCGACGAGGAGCTGACGGGTCAGGCCCGGGTCGCAGACTGCGATCATTTTCCAGGGGCCGACCCGCACCTGGACGAGATCGGCACAGTGCGGCAAGGAGCAGACGAATCGCAGCGGATCGCGTACCAGTCGCAGGAGGTGGCCGATCAGCGGCAGGGCTCCCGGTGCGTCGCCATGTGAGGCGGTCATCCATGCTCCCGTAGGGTCGGGCATCGGGTCATCGCGTGGTCCATGTGCTGTGGTAGCGGTGCAGGACGCTGGCGATGAGGGCGTCGATGATGCGTGGGGGCTCGTAGAGTTCCTTGCCGTGCCACAGGGGAGTGCGGACCGGATCGGCCGGGCCGGCATCGCGGGCTTGGGCCAGGAAGGCCGCGGCGCGGTGGATTGCTTCCCGGTGAGCGGGGCGACCGAGGCTGAGCAGCAGGTGCAGGGCGTGAGCGGTCTCATCCAGGGTGGGGCACCAAACGCCCCACGATCCGTCGTCATGCTGGGTGGCGGTGATCCACTGAGCGGCACGCTCTACGGCGGGACGGGCATCGGTTCCACCATGGGTGTGCAGGGCGAGTGCGGCGCAGTACGTGGCGTAGCAGGGGGAGCTGTGCCACTTGTCGTCCCACGCGCCGTCCGCCCGTTGGGCAGCCAGCAGGAAGGCGCGCGCCTTGTCCAGGCCGGCGGCGTAGCGCCGGGCGGGAGCCGGCGTCCGCTCGCACCAGCTGCCGAGGGCTTCGAGGATGTGCGCATTGGTGGTGACAGACGGGGTGCGTTCCTGGGGGTAGTTGGTGAAGCAGTCCTCGCGCTCGAAGGTGAACAGGCAGGCGGGATCGGCGCGCAAGCCGAGCTTGTGCGTGCTGAAGATCATCGTGGACGTGATGTCCGCGTCCTCCGGAAGCCCCGGCCCCATGGCGACACCACCGGATGCCAGCTTTCCGGTGAAGTAGGCGGCCAACTGGTCGGCCGTCCGTTTCGGTACCGCGATGCCCAGCCGCAACATGGTGCTCGCGATCCAAGCGCGTTCGAAGGTGGCCAGGGGCATCAGGTGTTGCAGCGATCCGTTCTTGTGGCGGTCCGCGGCGCGTTCCAGATAGTCGACCGCGGCGGCCTCGGGTGCTGTGCCAGTCCATTCCAAGGCTGCTGCGGTTGCTGATGGTGAGCAGCCGATGTGTCCGTCGGTGAATGCCGGAACGGTGGCCGGCGGGGTATCGAAGATCTCAAGGCTGCAGGCGAGTTGGGGAGGGTACTCCAGTCCTTGGCGCGCTGCCTGTCGCAGGAAGTCCAGGCGGGTTCGCCATGGACCGTGGTCGGCCAGCAGACCGCCTATGCCAGTGCGGGTGACCATGGGTGCCGTGGGAGTCCTGGCCGCTCCGGTGGCCTCTCGGCAGATCGGCTCCGCTTCCAGTGCTTCGTAGATCTCTTCCAGCAGTGAGGGGACGATCAGTTCGATGGCAACGGTGTCCGGCAGACCGGCTGGGCCGAATCGGTGCGGATCGGCGGTGAGGAACAGCAGCCCCCGGCGCGCGGCATCACCAGCCGGTGCTGCCAGTTGCCCGGCGGTGCGTGTGGCCGAGACAGCGAGCAGGCTGGAGACCGCAGCCAACGTGGGGACGAAGCGGTAGCCGGCCGGGGCAGGGCCAGCGCCCCAGCTTCCGTCGGGATTCTGGCTCCGCAGCAGCCAGGCCACAGCAGGCATGGCCAGTGCCCCGATACGGGGATCGGCCGAGCGAGTCCAAAGTCGGACAAGATGTGCTGTGTCGTAGCAGGTTGCGGTCATCGAACCCAACGGGTCGGCAAGACTGTCAGCGAGGATCTGGTCGGCCTTGGCCTTCAGTGACGACGAACCGGCAGCATTGGGGATGAGCGCCATGGGCGTCCCTTTCCTCTCCCTGAGGGCTGACTACACGCGGGCCGTGGGTGGTGCCGCGACGCCACCACCCACGTGTCGGAACCTTCGGTGCGGTCATGTGGTTCTTACGGCGGCGGCGTCGGCGACCTGACGCAGGGCGGCGGTCGCGGTGGGCGGGAACGGGGCGTGGTCCAGGGCGTGTTGGGCCTGCTCGCGGCGGTGGCTGATCATGTCCTCGGCCGCTCTGAGGGCGCCGGTGGCGGTGAGAATGTCCCGGATACGGGTGGCGCCGTCCTCGTCCAGGGCAGGATCGCCAACCCGGGTGAGCAGGACTCGGCGTTGGACAGCATCGGCGCGCTGAAGGGCCAAGGCCATCAGCGCGGTTTGCTTGCCGTCCCGCAGGTCTTCCCAGGACGACTTGCCTGTCGTTGTCGGATCGCCGAAGGCACCCAGGATGTCGTCGCGGAGCTGGAAGGCTTCGCCGACGGGCAAGGCATAGGCACTCAGCGCATCCAGCACTGTGGGCGGGGCGTCGACGAGGGCGGCTCCGATGTGCAGGGGCCGCTCAATCGTGTATTTGGCGGTCTTGTATCGCACGATCCGCAGTGCCTTCTCCACATCCGCAGTGGGGCGGCCGGCAGAGGTGACGTCCAGGTACTGGCCGTACATCACCTCGTCGCGCATGACATGGATCAGCGGCAGCACCGCCTGAAGCTGGTGAGAAGTCAGGTCAGCGGTGCTCAGGAGTTCGTCGGACCAGGCCAGAGCGAGGTCCCCGACGAGGACCGCAGCGCTGGCACCTAGACGACGGGCTGCCGCCGTGCTCCGCCCGTCGTGGTGGTGTCGCGCGAGGCGGCGGTGGACAGTGGGGGCGCCGCGTCGGGTAGCGGAGTCGTCCATGACATCGTCGTGGACAAGGCAGAACGCGTGAAACATCTCCAACGCCGCCGCCACCGCCACGACCGGACCAAGCTCACCGCGGCCGCCTGCGGCCTGCCAGCCACTCACGCACACCAGGGGGCGCAGGCGTTTCCCGCCGGCCGCCAGGAAGTCGCGCAGGCACTGGTGTGCCTCGGCGGGCATCCGCAGTCCCACGGCGGTTTGGGCCTTTCCCTCCAGGAAACCGTCCAGCCAGCAGTTCACCCGGCTGCGCACGGCGTCCGCATCCGGCAGCTCGGCGCCAACCGTGGCCATGTCGCCTCCCAAGCTCCCGCAGCAGTGAGGACCTTCGCTTCGGACACGGTGGCGATCGCCCGTCTGACTCAGATCTGGCCTCTCGGCCATGCTGCTACGTGGCCTGCTTTGGACATTCCCACGCGGCTTGTCCAGGCGGAAGAGACGCGCGGGTTCGAGAAGGAGCACCGGACGGACACCGCGCATCCTCACCACGCTGCATGTGACGTTGTCCCATGCCGAGCGCTGTCCACCCCATGCACGCTTGATGCGCGCCCTCCCCGTCCGTACGGGCGGGGTGTATCAGAACTCGTCCTGGGACTCCTGCGGGGGCTCCGGCGGACCAAAATCCAGGTGCGGATGAGCTGGGCCGTGCTCGTATACTCGTGCGAGCTCATGGAGGGGGAGACAGTGAAGCTTGCTGAGGCACTGGCGGAACGTGCGGAGGCGACCCGCCGCGTGGAGCAGCTGCGAGCGCGCGTTGTCAGCAGTGCGCGGCACCAGGAAGGTGAGACACCCGCCGAGGACGCGGCTCAGCTGTTGGCTGAGGCCGGTGAGGTGCTGGACGCTCTGGAAACGTTGATCCGGCGGATCAACCGGACCAATGCCGCCGTGGAGATGGGTCCGGACGGCACGCTCACCGATGCCCTCGCACGCCGGGATGTCCTGCGGTTGCGCCACTCCGTGGTCACCGCGGCGGCGGACGCGGCGACGGGTAAGGGCGAGCGGGGATACGGGCGGCAGCTCCGGTCCGAGCTGATGATGCTTTCCGCGCTTCCGGTCGCGGAACTGCGCGGGCAGGCGGATGCACTCGCCCGGGAGATCCGAGAGGTCGATGTGCGGATCCAGCGCACGAACTGGGAAGTCGATCTGCTGGACTGAGTGGCCCAGCGAGCTGGGGATGTGGAGCAGGTAGCGGTTTCGGAGGCGTGCACACACCGAGGGCTGGCGGTTATCCAGCCCACTCCTGGCACGTGAAGAGCAACGCGGGGTTCGACTCCCCATCAACAGTGCAGCTCAGCACCGCGTACAGGTAAAGGTGCACATCGCACAGCACATCACCACGTGCAGATCCGAGGCGGCGAGGGCGGGTTCGGGGCTTTCCACATCGCAGCGGTCTTGGCGGCCGCGTAGGGAACAGCCGTCCCGGCGGGACGGTTGCATCGATTACTTGGACCAAGACGTATTCCCGCAGGAGGACTGTTCCATGACTGACCGGCCCTTGACGCTCATGGCCGTACACGCCCACCCCGACGACGAGGCCACCGGAACCGGAGGGGTCCTCGCGCGGTACGCGGCGGAGGGCATCCGCACGGTTCTCGTGACGTGTACCGACGGCGGTTGCGGTGACGGACCGGGGGGTGTCAAGCCGGGCGATCCCGGGCACGATCCGGCGGCCGTCGCCTTGATGCGCCGTCAAGAACTCAAGGCCAGCTGTGACGTTCTGAAGATCAGCGATCTGGAGATGCTGGACTATCCCGACTCCGGGATGACGGGCTGGCCGAGCAACGACGACCCCGGGTCCTTCTGGCAGACCCCCGTGGAGGAAGGCGCCGCCCGGCTCGCGGAACTCATGCGGCACTACCGCCCCGATGTGGTCGTCACCTACGACGAGAACGGCTTCTACGGCCACCCCGACCATATCCAGGCCCACCGCATCACGATGGCGGCGCTGGAGATGACCACGCTGACCCCGAAGGTGTACTGGACCACGATGCCGCACTCGACGATGCGGCGGTTCGGGGAGACCATGCGCGAGTTCGATGAGGACATGCCGGAGCCGGACCCTGCCGAGGCCGCCGCGTTGGCCGAGATCGGCCTCCCCGACGATGAGATCACCACGTGGGTGGACACCACCGCGTTCAGCGGTCAGAAGTTCGACGCGCTGGCCGCGCACGCCAGTCAGGGCGAGAACATCTTCTTCCTCAAGATGGGCAAGGAGAGGTTCGGCGAGTTGATGGGCATGGAGACCTACCTGCGGGTCAAGGACGCCACCGGCGCCGCCGTACCCGAGAACGACCTCTTCGCCGGGCTGCGCTGATCCGCCCCGCCCCGCCCTCGGCAACGGTCTACGGCTGCTCGGTGGGCTGCTGGGCGGCCTCGTGTGCGCCAGCGCTGACCAGCCCCGTTTCGTAGGCGGCGATCACGGCCTGGACGCGGTCGCGGAGTCCGAGTTTGGCGAGGATGCGGGCGACGTGCGTTTTGACGGTCGTCTCGGCCAGGTGGAGGCGGGTGGCGAGTTCGGCGTTGCTCAGTCCTCGGGCCAGCAGGCCGAGGACCTCCAGTTCGCGCGGCGTGAGCGAGGCGAGGTCGCGGTGGAGGGCGGCGGTGTCGCCGCCGCGCTGGGTGAACCTCTGCACGAGGCGGCGGGTGATGGCGGGCGCGAGGAGGGCGTCGCCGGTACGGACCGTGCGGACGGCCGCGGTCAGTTGCTCGGGGGTGACGTCCTTGAGGAGGAAGCCGCTGGCCCCGGCGGACAGGGCCGCGTAGACGTACCGGTCGAGGTCGAAGGTGGTCAGGATGATGACGCGGGGTGTGCCGGGGCCATGGGCGTGGGCGTGGGCGCCGGTGAGGATGCGGCGGGTGGCCTCCAGGCCGTCCATCTCGGGCATCCGGATGTCCATCAGGACCACGTCGGGCCGGGTGCGGCGGACCGCTTCGACCGCTTCGGTTCCGTTGGTCGCCTCGGCGACGACGTCGATGCCGTCGGCGCTGAGGATCATCCGGAATCCGGTGCGGACCAGGGTCTGGTCATCGGCGAGGAGCACACGCGGCGGCGGCTCGGTCACGGTGTCTCCAAGGGGATCAGGGCCTCCACACGGAAGCCGCCGGTCAGGCGCTGTCCGGTGTTCAGGGTTCCGTCGTACACGGCGAGGCGTTCGCGCAGGCCGATCAGGCCCCGGCCGCTTCCGGTGCCCGCGCCCGGGTGTCCACCGGTGTCGGTGACTTCCACTCGGAGCCGTTCCGGGCCGTATTCGACGGTCACGGCGGCGGTGGCGCCCACGGCGTGCTTCACGGTGTTGGTCAGGGCTTCCTGGACCACGCGGTAGGCGGCGAGTTCGAGGCCGGGCGGGAGGGGGCGGGGCGGGCCGGTCACGGTCAGGCCGACGGGCAGTCCGGTGTCCCGGACCCGTCCGACCAGCGTTTCCAGCTGGTCCAGGCCGGGTTGCGGGGCCAGCTCCGCCGCCGTATCGGCCAGGTCCGCGTCCGCCTCCGTCCCCTCGCCCTGGTCGGCCATGGTGAGCAGGCCCATGACGTGGCGCAGCTCGGTCATGGCCGCCCTTCCGCCCGCCTCGACGGCGAGCAGTGCCTCGCCTGCCTGCTCGGGGGAGGTTTTCATGATCTTGCGGGCGGCGCCCGCCTGAATGATCATCACGCTGACGTTGTGGGTGACGACGTCGTGCAGTTCGCGGGCGATCCTGGCCCGCTCGTGCTCCACGGCCCGGCGCAGCGCCTCGGCCTGTTCGCGCTCCAGGGCGGAGAGCCGGATGCGGCCCTCGTCGGTGCGGAGTTTCCAGGTGCGCAGGCCGACGGCGGCCACGGCCATCGGGACCAGGATCAGCAGGGCGATGTAGTTGTTGGGGACGATCGGTGTCACCGAGTTCCCCGAGGTGCCGACCAGGACGACCGACACCGGCAGCGCCGTCAGGGTCGCCACCCGGTACGGGCTGTACACGGCGGCGCTGTAGACGGCGATGACGAACGCGTAGAAGGTCAGCCGCATGACGCTCTCCGGTGTCGCCAGGGTCGCGGCCGTCACGACGCACAGCACGGCGAGCGGGTACCGGCGGCGCAGCGCCAGGGCCCCCGAGGCGATGACCGCGAGGGACACCATGAAGACCAGGCCGCCGGGGCCGGACGGGCGCGGCGCCATGTGCTCCACGCCGGGTGCGATCTCCCGCCTCACGACCACGCCGACGTTGTCGACGCCGTAGTAGACGGTGGCGATGCCGAGTGCCAGTGCCACCAGCGCGTCGAACTGCCAGGCCCGCCGGGTGGGCCGCAGTGCTGGACCGCTCGGCAGCCCGGCGTCGCGGACCGTCCGGCGGGCGGCTTCCCGCAGCCGCTCCAGCGTCGTACGTAAGGCCGTCACCGGTTCATTGTCGCCGCCGCGCGGACCTGCGGAGTCCGTCCCGGTGGTCATTCCCGGCGCCCCGGATACATCGCCCGACTACATCGCAGGGATGACGTTTCCGGGGCTCATCCCGGCGCGTTACCGCAAAGAGTCCGGGCGGGCGACGCGCGCGGGCCGGGCCCGCTCCTAGCGTTCTCGCAAGCCAACCGCCCGTACCCGAGGAGCCTTCTCATGGCCATGCCGGTGATCGAACTGCGCGAGGTGAGCCGCCGATACGACGACGGCCCGCCCGCTCTGCACGGGGCGTCGCTGACCGTGCGGCGCGGCGAGGCCGTCGCGATCCTCGGCCCTTCCGGCAGCGGCAAGTCCACGCTGCTCCATCTGATCGCGGGCCTGGACCGGCCCGATACGGGGACCGTCACCGTGGACGGGCTTCGGGTGGACCGGCTGGGCGAAGCCGCGTTGGCGCTCTACCGGCGGTCGAAGATCGGCATGGTCTTCCAGTTCTTCAACCTGCTCGACGATCTGACCGTCACCGACAATGTGGCCCTGCCCGCGCGCCTCGCGGGTATGGCACGTGGGGTGGCGGACCGCCGGGCGGCGGTACTCCTGGAACTGCTGGGCATCGACCGGCACGCCCGCGCCTACCCGGGGCGGCTGTCCGGCGGCGAGCGGCAGCGCGTCGCGGTGGCCCGGGCGTTGATGAACCGGCCCGCGCTGCTCCTGGCCGACGAGCCGACCGGGGCCCTGGACACGGCCGCAGGACAGGACGTCAGCAGGCTGCTCACCGCCCTCAACGCCGAGGGCCAGACCATCGTCGTGGTCACCCACGACCTGGAGTTGGCCCGGTCCTGCACGAACCGTACGGTCCGGATCGCCGACGGCCGGATCACCGAAGACGTCGTCCGGTCGGAGGCCGTCGGCCCGGAGGCCGCCGCTTCGGAGGCCGTCCGATGAGCGCGCTCGGCAAGGTGGTGCGCTCGGGGGTGGGGCGACGCCGGGTGCGGACGCTGGTGATCGGGCTCGCCACGATGATGGCGGTGGCCGCCTCCGTCCTCGGCGGGTCGCTGCTCGTGGTGTCCGGCGCGCCCTTCGACGACGCCTTCGCGGAGCAGCACGGCGCGCATCTGTCCGTGCGGTTCGACGCGGGCAAGGTGGGTGCCGGGCAGCTGTCGAAGTCCAGGGACGCCGAAGGGGTGAGCGCCGCGGCCGGGCCGTTCCGTACGGCGACGGTCACCCCACGGTCGGACGGGGGCCCCGAGTGGCCGATGACCGTGGTCGGCCGGGGCGATCCGGGGCGGGACGTGGACGAGGTGGCGCTGATCGACGGGCGGTGGCCCACGCGCTCCGGCGAGATCGTGCTGTCCGCCAACGCCTCGCTCTTCCCGAGGATGGGCATGAGGCTCACCTTCCCCGATCTGCCCGGCCGTCCGGCGCTGACGGTGGTCGGTGTGGCCAGATCGGTCACCCAGACCGCCGACGCCTGGGTGGTTCCGTCCCAGATGCCCGCGCTCACCGCACCCGGCAGCGGCGGCTACCAGATGCTCTACCGCTTCACCGACGCGGGCACCGCCGCGCGGATCACCGAAGGCGGCGAGGCCGTGACGGAGTCCCTGCCGCCGGGAGGGGCCGTCGGCGAACAGTCCTGGCTCACCGTCAGGAAGAGCGCCGAGCGTGACACCGCCGTCTACGTCCCGTTCCTCATCGCGTTCGGCGCTCTGGGGTTGGTCATGTCGGCGCTCATCGTCGGCAACGTCGTCGCGTCGGCCGTCGGCACGGCGACGCGCCGCATCGGCATCCTCAAGGCCGTCGGCTTCACCCCGGCCCAGGTCGTGCGGGCCTACGTGGGCCAGGCGCTGATCCCGGCCGCCGCCGGTACGGTCCTCGGTGTCCTCGCCGGTCATCTGCTCGCCGTCCCCGTCATGGCCGAGACCGAGCAGGTCTACGGCACCTCGTCCCTGGCCGTCGCCCCCTGGGTCGATCTGGCGGTGATCGCCGGGGTGCTCGGCCTGGTGGCGGTGACCGCGTGGGCGAGTGCCTGGCGGGCCGGCCGGCTGCGTACGGTCGACGCGCTCGCCGTCGGGCGCACCGCCGGGGCGGGGCGCGGCCGGTGGGCGGCCCGCCTGGCCGGACGGCTGCCGCTGCCGCAGCCGGTCGCCCTGGGCCTGGCCCGGCCCTTCGCGCGGCCCGCCCGCGCGCTGGCCATGGGCACGGCGATCCTGTTCGGCGCCATCGCCGTCACGTTCACCGTGGGGATGGGCGCCTCGCTCGGCCAGGTGATGAAGGCCAAGGCCCATGACGCCGCCGATGTCACGGTGCCCGCGCCGCTGCCGGACTTCGGGCCCCCGGGGCGTGCTCTGGAGAAGCGGCCCAAGGCCGATCCCGCCGCAGTCGCCGCGGCCATCGAGGCCGCCGACGGAACCGGGAAGTACTACCGCACCGCGACGGTACGGGCGACCGTGTCCGGCCTGACCGGCACCGTCGACGTGAACGCCTTCACCGGCGACGCCTCCTGGGGCGGTTACACGATGGTCTCGGGCCGCTGGTTCGACAGGCCCGGCGAGGCCGTGGTCCCGACCCCCTTCCTGGCCGCCACCGGCACCCGCGTCGGCGACACCGTCACGCTCAACGGCCTGGCCAAGCCGGTCACGGTCCGGATCGTCGGCGAGGTCCTCGACCCCCGTAACGACGGCATGCAGGTCTTCACCGGCGCCTCGACCCTCACGGCCGCACACCCCGACCTGACGGAGACGAGCCATCACATCGCGGTCACGTCAGGCACCGACCTGACCGGCTACGTCACCGCGCTGAACAGGGACCTGGCGCCCCTGGGCGCCACCGCTCAGGTCGGCGGGCCCGGCGCCGGTGGAGACATGGTCGGCACGCTCATCGCGCTGTCCGGGATCCTCACGCTGATGCTCGTCGCCGTCGCCGCGCTCGGCGTGCTGAACAGCGTGCTGCTCGACACCCGCGAGCGCGTCCGGGAGATCGGTGTCCACAAGGCGCTCGGCATGACTCCCCGGCAGACCGTCGCGATGGTCCTCACCTCGGTCGTCGTGACCGGACTCGTCGCGGGTGCTCTGGGCGTGCCGCTCGGTGTGGCCCTGCACGGCTGGGTCCTCCCCGCGATGGGCGACAGCGTGGGGCTCCGCTTCCCCCGTTCCGTCAGCGCCGTCTACCACGGGGCCGAACTGCTCCCGCTCGCTCTCGGCGGCCTGCTCATCGCCACCCTGGGTGCGCTTCTGCCCGCCGGGTGGGCCGCCAGGACCCGAACGGCCACGGCCCTGCGCACCGAATAGGACGTCATGGGACGTCGCAGGCTCTGCCCGCGGCCGCGATCTCGTCGGATGTGCGGGGGTCGCCGAGGAAGGCCCCGAGGGCGGAGCTGAGCTGCTGGATCTCCGCATGCGTGTTGTAGTAGTGGACGGACGCCCGCAGCGTCTGCTCCAGCTTGCGGTCCTCCATGTCGACGCAGGCCGTATTCGATCTCGACACCCACAGGTTGACGTCGGAGCGGTGCATCGCCTGTCGGATCTCGTCGGGCTCGTGGCCGTCGACGGTGAAACCGACGATGCCGGCCAGCTCCCCGTCCTCGTCCACCCGCTCGAGCAGCTGGACGCCGGGGAGGGCGTGCAGTTCGCGACGGAGTGTCCGGCCCAGTTCGGCGATACGCGCCCAGCTCGCCTCGATCCCGGTCTCCAGCGCGTAGCTGAGGGCGGCGCCGAGGCCGACCCGGGCCACGGCGTTCACCTCCCAGGTCTCGAACCGCTTGGCGCCCGGGGCGATCGCGTAGCGGCCGCCGCCGAGCCAGCACGCGCCGTCCAGGCCGACCATCAGCGGATCGACGTTCTCAGCGGCCCGCGGGCTCATGTACAGCAGCCCGGTGCCGCGCGGGCCCCGCAGGTACTTGCGGCCGCAGGCGGAGAGGAAGTCGCAGCCCACCTCCTTCACATCGATCGGTAAGTGTCCGATCGACTGGCAGGCGTCCACCAGGTACAGGGCGCCGGTCTCCCGGACCGCGGCGCCGATCTCGGCGATCGGGTTGACGATGCCGGAATGGCTCGGCACGTGGGTCATCACCACGGCCTTCACCCGGTCGTCCAGCATCGCCCGCAGGGCGGCCACGTCGACGCGGCCGAACTCGTCGTTCGGCAGCACCTCGACGACGGCCCCGGCGCGGCGCGCCACGTGCAGCAGGGAGAGGTAGTTGCTCCCGTACTCGACGGAGGACGCGAGTATGCGGTCCCCCGACTGGAAGGGAATGGAGTAGAAGGCCAGGCTCCAGGCGCGGGTGGCGCTGTCGGTGATGGCGATGTCGCCCGGCTCGCAGCCCAGGATCTCCGCGGCGGCGGCATAGGGCAGGTTCAGCGCCTCCTCCTGGATCTCGGCGGCCTCGTACCCGCCGCGCCGCGCCTCCAGCTCTAAGTGCTCCGTCATCGCCCGCACCACGGGGGCGGGCATGAGCGCGGCACCGGCGTTGTTGAGGTGGGTCACGCTCTCGACCCCGGGCGTCTCCTTGCGCCGGAGCTCTACGTCCAGGTCTTGAGCTCCAACGGCTTTCACAGGATCAGCTCCGGATTTTCTGGCGTTGGGACACATACACGGATCCTCGAAACGGCTAGGGGGTGAGAAGGGTTCGGGTAAACGGTCCGCGAACGATTCCCGCGAATGCCCGGGGATCGGGATTCTCTTTCCCGGCGGTTTTCCGGCAGCCGTCCGGCGGTTTTCCGGCAGCGGTGGTCGGCAGGAAAACGGGCCGCCCACGGGCATGACGAATTCGGCACCTCGGCGCACACCCGGATCAGGGCGGGACGGGCTCGGCGGCAGCCTGCCGCCGAGCACCGCCCAGGTGGTAGCGGGATGCGGTGGGTCCCGGTCCGGTCAGTCCTTCAGGTGGCCGCTGACGATCTCGGCGACCTGGCGGAGCACGCGCGGACTACTGAGCATCTCCTCGTGTACGCAGCCCAGTTCGTGGCGGACGATCTCGCCCGCGACGTACGGCTCCCAGGCCTCGCTGGAGGCCGCCTCGGCCACCGGGCTGGGGTCGGCGGCGAAGAAGTGCATGGTGCCGCTGTACTTCTCGGGCCGGTGCTCCCGCCACGCGCCGAGGTCGGTCAGCATGGTCCCGACGAAGGTCTCGGCCGCGCTCTTCCGGCCCCGCCAGGCGTAGTTCGTGGCCATGTCGGCGAACTCGGCGACATCCTCGTAGCGGAGGGGACGCTCGTAGTCGGCGAGGTCCTTGCCGTTGATCCGGAGGATCAGTTCGATGAGGCCCTGCTCGTCCCGGTCCTCCTTCTCCGTGAGGTGCGGGTCGATGTTGAAGACCCCGAGGAACTCGACCTCCTCACCGCGCTTCTGGAACTCGGCGGCGACGGCGTGGGCCAGGATGCCGCCGAAGGACCAGCCCAGGAGGCGGTACGGGCCGCTGGCCTGCACGCCGCTGATGCGGTCGGCGTAGTCCGCCGCCATGGCAGCGATGGTGTCGACGGGCGTGTCGAACTCCTGGAAGGTGTGCGACTGGAGGCCGTAGATCGGGTAGTCCAGGCTGAAGTGCTGGGCGAGGACGCCGTAGCACCAGGCCGTGCCGCCGAGATGGCGCATGCAGAACAACGGCCGCGCGTCGCCCTTGGTCATCAGCGGCAGCAGGACGTCGAAGGAGTCCTGCGGCTCCTCGCCGGTCAGCCGCCGGGACAGCTCGGCCGGCGTCGGGGACTCCACGAGCATCCGGATCGGGAGGTCCAGGTCCATTTCGGAGCGCACCCGCGCCAGCAGCCGTGCCGCGAGCACCGAGGAGCCGCCGAGGTCGAAGAAGCTGTCGCGCGGGCCCACTTGCTCGACTCCGAGTACCTCGGCGAAGAGCCGGCTGAGCATCAGCTCCGACTGCGTGAGGTGGGTCTCGACCATGGCGGTCTGCTCGACGACGGGGGCCGGGAGGGCCTTGCGGTCGATCTTCGCGTGCGGGGTGAGCGGGAACTCGTCCAGGGCGACCACGGCGGACGGCACCATGTACAGCGGCAGCGTGTCCGCCACGGACGTCCGCAACGTCGCGGTGTCGGGCGCGCGGCCGGGCGCGGGCGTCACATAGGCCACCAGGCGCCGGTCGCCCGGCCGGTCCTCGCGGACCGTCGCGACCGCTTGGGCGACGTCCTCGGAGCGTTCCAGGGCGGCCTCGACCTCGCCGAGTTCCAGCCGGAAGCCGTGCAGCTTGACCTGGTGGTCCGTGCGGCCGATGTACACCACGGAGCCGTCCGGGCGCATCCGCACCAGGTCGCCCGTGCGGTACATCAGGGCCTTACCGCTGCCGTCGCCGTGGCCGTCACCGAACCCGTCGGGCAGGAAGCGTTCGGCGGTCAGTTCCGGCCGGTTGAGGTAGCCGCGGCCGACACCCGCGCCCGCGATGAACAGCTCGCCCTCGGCGCCGGTCTCGACGGGCGCCAGCTCCTCGTCGAGGACGTACAGGCGGGTGTTGCGCAGGGGACTGCCGATGACGGGTGCGTCCTCGGGCGCGGTGATCGGATGCATCGTCGACCACACGGTGGTCTCCGTGGGCGCGTACCCCTGGACCATCTCGGCGCCGAGGTCCAGCAGCGTCGCCGCCAGCTTCTCCGAGAACGCCTCTCCGCCGATGACGATGCGCAGGCCGCGCAGCGCCTCGGGGCTGACCGTGGCCAGCATGTGCCAGTGGGTCGGGGTGGCCTGGGCCAGGTCGATCTTCCGGCGGACGATCAGATCGCCCAGTTCCCTCGGGTCCTGCCCGGTGGCCCGGGGCGCGATGATCGCGCAGGCACCGGTGTAGTACGGGAAGAACAGCTCGGGCACCGACATGTCGAAGGTGGCGGTGGTGACCGACAGCATGCGGTCACCGGGCCCCAGCGAGAACAGTTCCCGCATCGCCTCCATCAGGTTGTGCAGAGCGCGTACGGGGATCTCGACGCCCTTGGGAGTGCCGGTGGAACCCGACGTGTAGATGACGTACGCGAGGTCCTCGGGGTTCGGCGGGGCGGTCCGCTCGTCGTCCGTCAGATGCCCGGCGGGCAGCGCGGCCAGCGTGTCGGCCGTCGCGGGGTCGTCCAGCACGATGCGCGGAACGCCCAGGTCAGAGCGGTCCGCGTCGATGTGTGACGACGTCACCAGGGCGACCGCGGCGGCGTCGCGGACCTGGAAGGCCAGCCGCTCGTGGGGGTACTCGGGGTCGAGCGCGAGGTACGCTCCGCCCGCCTTGAGCACCGCCAGCAGCGTCACCAGCAGGTCCGTGGAACGGGGCAGCATCACCGCGACGACACGGTCGGGCCCCACCCCCCGGGCGACCAGGTGACGGGCGAGCCGGTTGGCCCGCTCGTGCGCCTCCTGGTACGTCAGCTCCTCCCCCTCGCATTCGAGGGCGGGGCGGTCCGCGACCGCGTCGGCCCGCTCCTCCAGCGCCTTGACCAGCATTCATATCTCCACAGGGTCGTATGGATTCTCGTCTCGGTGCCGGTCAGACGGCCGGTATGCGCATCCAGCGGTGCCAGAACGGCCGCCAGCCGTGGCGGTGCCAGAACGGCATGGAGATCGGGTTGAACATCGCGTGGTAGCCGACCGCCGCGCCGATGCCCATGGCGTTCATCTCGGTGTGCGCGTGGTTGGACATGGAGGTGCCGATGCCCAGGCTGCGGTACTCCTCCTTGACGGCCGTGCCGACCAGGTGGGCGACCGGCGAGGTGGCGATCTTCGTCGCGAGCCATGCCTGTTGCGGTTCGGAGGGCTCCTGGCCCCGGTGCACCCCGACGATCTTGTCCTGGTACTCGGCGACCCAGACCAGCGGATCGGGGCCCGCCATCTGCTCGACGATCTCGGCGCGCAGCAGCGCCTCGGTGTTGGGGCGCTCGACGGCGCCGCTGACGGCGGCGTCGTACCGGGTCTCCACCATCTGCAGCTCGCACACCTCCTCGGTGTCCTCGACGGTTGCCCGGCGCACCCGGACGTTGCCCGGCTCGGGCATCAGCGCGGTGTCCTTGAGCTGCCCGATCATCACGAACTCGGGGACGAAGCCGAAGGAACGGAGGACCCGGGTCATGACGACGTCCCGGCTGGGCCACTCGACGGCGGCCATGGAGTCCGCGCCGGGGCGCTCCGCGTGGTCCTTCATGTGCTGGTTGCACCGCGTCAGCAGGGCGGCCATCTCGTCGGGCCCGGAGACCCGGGGCTCCAGCTCCCAGCGGTCCAGCGGGCCGAGCACCGCCTCCAGCGAGTCGACCTTGACCTGGGTGTGGGTCAGCAGCCCGTACGCGCCGTCGGCCTCCAGCAGTTCCTGGCCGTCGGCGGGCTCCGGCAGCGGGGCGGCCTCCGGAATCCACCGGTCGACGGGCCGCAGCCGGTCGCGGTGTGCGGTGAGTACGGATTCCGCCGTCTGTCCCTGGGGCATAGTGTCCTGTCCTCGGCTTTCCATCGGGTCGGTCCGCTGCGAAGTCGCGCGGGCGGCTCCGTGTTGTCGAATCGCTTCCACAATCGAGATTCGGCCCGTTCAACAACAGGAGCCTGCTCAAAGCGCACTTTGCCCGTTACGGGACCTGGGGAAGTGCCCTTTCTAGCACGGGCCCGAGCGCGCCTACACCAGCAATTGATATGGCTGCCATCACAAGGGTCACATAGGGGGATAGCAAGGGGGAATGACAACGCGTCAAGCACGCGTTAGCGTGCGCTATAGCGAGTGCGCCGGACGGTTCCCCCGCCGGCACGGGCCCTGGGGGCGTGGTGCGCACTGCTCCCTGGAGTTCGTGCGGTTCGCCGTTGCCACGGCCACTGACCGGCCATGCGAGGCATCGCCGCCAGGAATCCGCCTTGGACCACACCCGCCGGATTCAGGAACTGCTTTCCGGCCGTATGATCCCGACCATAGATGAGTAGGCCCGGCTGGCGGGCTGGTCAACAGCAGCCTGCGAGGCCGTCCGGGGCGGCGAGCAGAGTCCTTCTGCCTGGCTGATATCGGACTGCTGCTTGTCCTGATGTGCCCTGGATAATTTCTGTCATCGTCGTCGCGCGCTGTCGGCGCTGCGCTTCATTGCACTCAGAGATGGCCATTCACGCTCATGGAACGGTTCTGCACCCTTTCCTGATCAAGCGAAGACATCCTGGGAGACATACGTGAGAAAGCTGAAGCTGGGCAGGAGACCCGCCCGGATGGCGTCCGCGCTGGCGGTCGGTCTGCTGATGGTGACCGGCCTGTCGGCCACGTCGGCCACGTCGGCCAACGCGGCGTCGTCCTCGGCCAGTGCCGCGCCCGAACTGGGCGTTCGGTTCTACCCCGACGGGAACGGCCAGTGCGACGGGCCGGCGAACCCGCCGGAGCGGTGGGTCACCGCGCCCGACTGGACCACTGCCATCCGTCTGGACACCGACAATCGCGCGGGCGGCTGTCAGCTGGCCTTCGGCATCTACGATCCGTCGAACTCGCTCGCGGGCCTGAACGCCACCTACACCTGGGAGGCGGAGCCCGGCAGCGACGACAGCCAGTGCCAGAACGGGGGCACGAAGACGATCCCGATCAAGCCGTTCAAGACGTTCGGCGACCTCATCCGGGTCGACACCGACGGCCGTGCGGGCTGGTGCAACCTCACCTTCGCCCTGTCCGGTCGCTCGGACATCGGCCTCGACGTGCAGTTCTACGGCGACGGCGGCGCCGACGCGGGGGGACAGTGCAAGAACTACCGCCCCAAGGACACCTACGACACGGCCTATGAGGGCCACCCCGTGACGGTGAGCGACGACACCGACGGCCGCGCCGGGGGCTGTTATCTGTCGCTCCGCCTGAACCGCCTGTTCTAGATCTGGTCGTTGCTCCCTGCCCTCCGGCCCGCGCGGCCGGAGGGCATCGTTGCCGAGGGACATCGCGTCGCCTATCTGTGTCCCACGCGGCAGCTCGCCGTGCGGACGGCGCAGAAGCTGGACGACGCGCACGCGGCCGAGGTGTACGTTTCCAAGCCGTGGAGACTGCGCCCCGGCCCGGCGGAGTTGGCCCGCCGCGCGGTGGCGCGCGCGGCGCGGCTCAGCGGGCGCTGCGCAGCGCCTGTACGGTACCGGCCAGTTCCGGGGTGGTTCCGGCGGTGTTCAGTGCCGCGCTGAGGACCTCGGAGTAGGTGCCGCGCGCGTCGGCGTAGCGCTGCCTGCCGTCGTCGGTGATGACCGCGTAGACACCGCGCTTGTCGTCGGGGCACAGGTCACGGAAGGCGAACCCGGCCGAGAAGAGGCGGCCTACCAGCCGGGTCACCGAGCTTTGCCCGAGGCCGAAGCTGATGCTCCACCTGTGCGTGCAGGGTGAGGATCCGGCCCCACATGGCCTGGTCGGACGAGGCGGCCGCCCGTGCACTGGCTCTACCTCGCCATCGCCGTCATCTTCGAGATCACCGTCGCCATCGCAGCCGGTAAGGCCGCGGGCTCCACCAACCGCCAGTGGACCATCGCGACCCTGGTCAGCGGTGCCATCGCGACCTACTTTCTCAGCAAGGCGCTGCTCACCTTCGACGTCGGCGTCGGCTACGCCCTCTGGACGTCCGTTGCCGGTATCGGCATCACCGTTCTCGGTGCGAGCCTTTTCGGCCAGCGCCTGAACTGGCGGAAGGCGCTGGGCATCGCCGTCGTCATCGCCGGGGTCGTCGGCCTCCAGCTCAGCGGTGGCGCCTGAGCCTCCCGCCACCACCTGACTCATCCCCGCGAACTCCCGCGCACTCCCGCGAATTCCCGCGAATTCCCGCGAATTCCCGCGAATTCCCGAGAAAGGACTCACGGACATGTCCAACCCCAGCAACAACCCGGCTCAGGCCTGGCTCATGCTCCTCCTCGCCGGAGGGTTCGAGGTCGGCTACGCGCTCTCCGTCGGCGGCAGCGAGGGCTTCACCCGTCTGACGTGGTCGCTGGTCGCTGTCGTGTTCTTCCTGCTGACCCTCTACGCGCTGAGCGTGGCGCTGCGCACCATCGACGTCGGCATCGGCTACGCCGTCTGGGCGGGCATCGGCGCGGTCGGCGCGGCGGTCCTCGGCCCGGCCTTCTTCGACGAGACGCTCACCGGGGCCAAGGCCCTGTGGCTGGGCGTCATCATCGCCGGAGTGGTCTGGCTCAAGCTCGCCGACCGTACGGAGAACACCGAGGAGCCGGTGGCGGCGCCGTAGCGGTTCGGCGTCACTCCTCGCCGACATGGGTGATCCGGCTGTCGCCGAGGCGGTGCTGTACGTCCTGGAGGAGGCGGCGCAGCAGCGAGGTGAGGTGGGCCTGCTCGTCAGGGGTCAGGCCGTCGATCAACTCGGCCTCGCGGCCGAGCACTTGGTCGACGGTCGCCTCGACCAGGTCGTGTCCCGCCTGGGTCAGCGTGACCTCGACCGTACGGAGGCGGCCGGGGACGGCCCGCCGGGTGACCAGCCCCTCGCGTTCGGCACGGGTGGTGCGTTGCGAGACGGCGCCTGCCGTGACCAGGGAACGGCGGCTCAGCTCGCGGGTGGTGAGCGTGTACGGAGGTCCGCTGCGGCGCAGGACGCTGAGCAGGTCGAGGGTGGCGGCGTCCACCCCGGCCCGATGGAGGACCCGGCGCCGGTCGTCGCCGAAGAGCTTGGCCAGCTGCCAGACCGGCGTGACGATTTGGATCGAGGAGACCGGGGTCCCGGGCCGCTCCCGCTCCCAGGCCTCGGCGATGTCCCGTGCGAGGTCGGGCCCGTCGTCGCCCTCGTCCCTGGGTTCGTTTGCCATGGCGTCTCTCCCGAGTTAGCGTTTTTAGGTCTAAATTTAGGTCTGAACATGCGAGGAGAGTCCAGCTTATGTCACGCGACGTTCTGATCACCGGCGGCGGTACGGGCATCGGCCGCGCGATCGCCCGGCACTTCGCGGAGCAGGGGGAGCGGGTCATCGTCACCGGTCGCCGCCCGGGCCCGCTCAAGGAGCTGGCGGACGAGACGGGCGTCCGCGCCCTGGTCTGCGATCACGCGGAACCCGCGGCCCTCACCGAGCTGCTGGCCGAGCTGCCCGACCGGCTCGACGTGCTCGTCAACAACGCCGGTGGCAACACCGACTTCGACGCCGACGGAGAGTCGGACCTCGCCTCCTACGCCCGCGACTTCCGCGCCAACCTCGACGCCAACCTCGTCACCGCCGCGCTGACGACACGGTGTGTGGACGACCGGCTCGCCTCCGGCGGCGCGGTCGTGCACATCGGGTCGATCGCCGCCGACCAGGGAGCCGGTGCCTACGGCGCGTCCAAGGCCGGACTCGCCACCTGGAACCTCGACCTGGCCGCGCGGTTCGGCCCGCGCGGCATCACCGCCAACGTCGTTTCCCCCGGCTACATAGCCGACACCGAGTTCTTCCGCGACCAGCTGGCGAACGAGACCCGCGAGCGGCTGATCGCCTCCACCGCCACGGGCCGCCCGGGCTCGCCCGAGGACATCGCGGGAGCGGTCGCCTTCCTTGCCTCCCCGGCGGCCCGCCACATCACGGGCCAGGTGCTGAACGTGAACGGAGGTGCCCACACAACCCGCTGATCAGACCCGGTAGCCGGAGAAGTCGGCCAGGTCTCCCGCGCGGGAACGGTTTGACGTCAGCGCGCCGGGCTAGAAGAGTCAGTGATCGAGGTGCTTCGGAAAGCAGGCACACCTGGCGGGAGCCGCGCGTACGCGCAGTGGGCCCCAGATGTGCCGTGTTGGCTTCCCGCTCTGCTGAACAGCGACGAGCAGGGAGCAGGAGAGATGACACCGACGAGCACCACACCCGCGCGCACCCGTCATCGTCACGACGACGCCCCCGACACCGCGGCCGACTTCGAACGGCTGGCCGCGGCCCCCGAGGGCCCCGAGCGGGACCTCCTGGCCGAGGAACTGGTCGCGGCCTGGCTGCCGATGGCCCACCGCCTCGCCGGTCGCTACCGCAACCGGGGCGAGAACCTGGACGACCTGAAGCAGGTCGCGGCGATGGGCCTGGTCAAGGCCGTAGACCGCTACGACCCGCGGCGCGGCGGCCCGTTCGAGCCGTATGCGATCCCCACGATCGTGGGGGAGCTGAGGCGGTACTTCCGCGACTGCAGCTGGGACGTGCACGTCCCCCGGCGGGTGCAGGAGCTGCGGAACAAGGTCCGCGCCACCCTCCAGGAACTGGCCGCCACGGCGGGCGCCGACCGTTCCCCGACGGTGGCGCGGATCGCCGAGGCCGCCGGTCTGGACGAGGAGGACGTGCTCGCCGGTATGGAGGCCATGGACAGCTTCCGTTCCCTGTCCCTGGACGTCGAGCTGGCCGGTTCGGACGACGGCTACTCGCTGGCCGACACCCTCGGCAGCCCCGAGGCCCGCTACGAGACGGTCATCGCCCGCGAAGCGGTCAAGCCCTGTCTGCACCGGCTCCCGGAGCGGGAACAGCACATCCTCTACCTGCGGTTCTTCCGCGACATGACCCAGGCCGACATCGGTGAGGAGCTGGGCATCTCCCAGATGCACGTCTCCCGCCTCATCTCGCGCAGCTGCCGTACGATCCGTGAAGAGGTCGAAGCCGAGCCGCAGCCCCACCGCATCCCGGCCGCGGCCTGAGACCCCGCGCCCGAGCCGAAGGTGACTCTCCTCTTGTCTGCGATGTCTGAGAACCCGTCTGCGGGCCCGGCCCCCGACCGGGCCCACAGCACCCTCATCCGTCCGGCGACCCGCGCCGACCTGAGGTCCGTGGCCGACATCTACGCCCACTACGTCCAGCAGACCGTGATCACCTTCGACAGCACTCCTCCCACCGTCGCCGACTGGGAAGAGCGGCTGGACGCCTTCACCGGCCGGGGGCTGCCCTTCCTGGTCGCCGACGTGTCCGGGGCCGTGGCCGGGTACGCGTACGCCAGTCCCTGGCGGCCGAAGCCCGCGTACCAGTACACGGTGGAGGACACGATCTACCTGGCCCCCGACGCCACCGGCCGGGGGCTGGGCAGCGCCCTGCTGGAGTCCCTCATCACCGAAGCCACCCGGGCCGGGAAACAGCGGATGATCGCGGTCATCGCCGACACCGGGAGCGATGTCTCGGCCGCGCTGCACCGGCGTTTCGGCTTCACCGATGCCGGGCGGCTGACCGCCGTCGGTCACAAGCATGGCCGGTGGATCGACACGCTGCTTCTGCAGCGGTCGCTCCCGTCGCTCTAGCGGGACGCCAGGAGCCCGTACAGCAGGGGGATCCGGGGTTCCGGGAGCTGCCACCAGCCGGACGGGGTGCGGGTCATGTGGGGCCAGCGGGGCCAGGGGAGTTCGGGGCTCTCGCGGAGGCGGCGGATGCTCAGGCCCGCTCCGGTCAGGGCGTTGACGACGTCGTCCAGGCCGTGCATCCACTCGTAGCTGTCGGTGGCGCCCTCGACGGCCGGACCGTCGGTGTAGGTGTGGGTCGCGTCGCGGTGTACGGGGCCGGAACCGCCCAAGTAGTCGTGGCGGAGCAGGAGTTCGGGGCCCTCTTCGGGGGCGGGCTTCGGGCCCAGGGCGTTGAGGAGCGGGTGGAACTCCACGATGTACAGGCGGCCGCCGGGGCGCAGCAGCTCGGCGATGACACCGGCCCAGCGGTCCAGGTCGGGCAGGTAGCACAGGGCGCCCTTGCCGGTGTAGACGACGTCGAAGCGCCGTCCGCCGAGGGCTTCCACGGCGTCGTACACATTGGCCCGTACGTACGTCACGTCGAGGCCCGCGCGCGCCGCGATACCGGTCGCCGCCGTCACGGACGCCGCGGAGAAGTCGAGGCCCGCGGTCCGGGCTCCGCGCCGGGCGAAGGCGATCGTCTCCGTGCCGAGGTGGCACTGCAGGTGCAGTACGTCGCGACCGGCCAGCTCGCCGAGGTCGTCCCACTCCCAGGGGGCGAACCAGCGTGACGGGTCGGGCGCCTCGCCGACGTCTTCGGCCCCGTCGGCCCCGTCGAGCCCGTCCAGCCCGTCCAGCCCGTAGAACCGGCTGGCGAGGTGGACGGGGGTCCGGGCATCCCAGTTCGCCTGGTTGGCCCGCATCATCCGCTCGTACGCGTCGGTCATGGGCTCACTATCCCAGGATCCGCGGCGACAGCAGCTCGTCCACCGACCACTGGTCGTACGCGTGCTCGCCGTACTTCGCGGCCAGGACGGTCCCGTCGGGGGCGATGAGGAAGTCCGCGGGGAGGCCGAGGCGGCCGTGCGGCTGACGCCGGGACGGCAGGCCTTCGCGCCCGCGCACCAGCATCGCCGTACTGCGCAGAAGCGCCCGCAGTACGGGGAGCCACGCCCGGGGATCCAGCAGCGCGCGGGGCGCCGACTCGACGCCGAACTCGGCGTACAGGCGCTTGCCGGGATCGGCGATCAGGGCGAACGGGAGCGTGTCCGCGTACGGCCGCAGCTCGTCGGCGGGGGAGTGGAAGACGGCGACCTCGCGAATGCCCGCCGCCTCGATCTCGGCATGCCGGACGGCCATCGAACGCAGATGCAGATTGCAGACGGGGCAGCCCGAGAAGCGGCGGAACTGCAGATGGATGAGGCGTCCGTCGAGCGCGGGGAAGGCGAGCGCGGCTCCGGTGACGGAGCACAGCTCGCGGGCGGTGACCTGGTCGCCGGGGCGCAGGACCGTGCGTTGCCGGGGTGTGCGGTGTCGGGGTGTGCGTTGCCGGGGCGTGCGGGACTGGGACATGTGGGTTCCCCCTCCGTAGGCGTATGCCGTACACCTACGAGCGTAGGCGTATGCCGTACGCTGTCAACCCTCATGCCACGACCCCGCTCCCTCACCCCCGGGCAGATCTCCGCCGCCGCGCTGACCGTCATCGACCGCGACGGGCTCGCCGGGCTGTCGATGCGTACGGTCGCCAAGGAACTCGGCCTGAGCACGATGGCCCTCTACCGGTACGTTCAGGACCGCGGCGAGCTGGAGCGGCTGGTCGTCGAGCTGGTGCTCGGCGCCGTCGACACCGAGCCGCCGCCACCGGACGAGCCATGGCGCGAGCGCGTCGAGGTCATGATGCGGCGCCTGCGCGACGCCGTGGGCGCCCATCCGGAGGTCGTCCCGCTGACGCTCGCCCACCGGCACCGTTCTCCCAGCGTGCTGCGCCACGCGGAGACCGTGCTCGCCATCCTCACCGAGGCGGGCTTCACGGGCGAACGGCGGGTCATCGCGCTGCGGAGCCTGCTCGGTTACGTCATCGGGGCGATCCAGCTGGAACACCTCGGGCCGCTGTCCGGCGAGGGCACGGTCGCCGTCGCCGCCCTGCCGCCGGACGAGTTCCCGTACATGAGCGAAACCGCGCGGCACGCGCGGAGCGTCAGCGCCGAGCGGGAGTTCATCGGTGGACTCACCGTGCTGCTGCGCGGACTGCGCCCGCCGCCTACCCGAGGGTGAGGTAGCGGGTGATCATCGCGACGAGTTCGTTCTCCAGCCGGGTGGGATCGACGGAGTGGGGCGACGCGATGAGCTGGTGGATGAGCAGCTCGACCGAGGCCACGATGAGCCGGGCGGCGACGTCGGTGTCCTCGACCCGGGACTCGGGGTGGCGCTCCAGCAACTCCCGGGTGTAGTCGATGCGTTCCCGCTCGTGCTGAGCGACTCTCTCCAGCAACTCGGGTGAGCGTGGCGCCTGTTCGAACATGACGCGGAGCAGCTGCGGGTCGTCGACGTGGTTCTCGATCACGGTGCGCACGATTCCCCGGATGATCTCCTCAAGGGATTCGGGCTCCTCTTCGTCCAGACGGTGCCGGGTGGCGGCCTCCCCGGCGTCGAGGTGACGGGCCGCCAGCTCGACCAGGATCGCGTCCTTGTTCGGGTAGTACTGATACAGCGAGCCGATCGAGATCCGGGCCTGCTCGGCGATGCGGTTGGTGGTCCCGGCGGCGTAGCCGTACTCGGCGAAAACGTGAGCAGCGGCGGCGAGGATGCGCTGCCGGGTGAGTTCCGCTCGGGCCTGGCGTGGCTGTTTACGTGGCTGTAGTCCACGGCGGCCTGACGTCATGACACCTCCTGGACGACCCCGCGAAAGCGAGTGGCGCAGAACCTGAATGATTACTCACAATGATGCCATGAGCTGCGGCTGAGCGGTGACGACCGCCAACGGCGGCCCTGCGGACGCGCGCCGGGTCCGTAGCCGGACGACGCCACCCGAGGACGTCACCGGAGAACGCCACCGGACGACGCCACCGGAAACGCACCCGCTGTGCCCTGCCCACCCACTCCGGAAGGAGCCGCCATGACGCATGCCCCTGCCCGCCCCCGGCGGGTGTCACCCGCCGAGGTCCGCGCCCGGCTCGGGGAACCCGAAGCCATGACCGAGGCCAAGATCCTCGACCGTATCGACGACCACTTCCGCCGCTTCATCGCCCATTCGCCCTTCCTGACCCTCGCCACCGCGAACGCGGCCGGGCGCGCCGACTGCTCACCCCGCGGCGACTACCCGGGGTTCGTGAAGGTCCTCGACGACCACACCCTCGCGCTCCCCGACCGGCCCGGCAACAAGATCGCCGACTCGTTCCGCAACCTCGCCGAGAACGACGGCGTCGGGCTGCTCTTCCTCATCCCCGGAATGCGGGAGACGCTGCGCGTCAACGGCCGCGGCTATCCCACCGACGAGCCCGATGTCCTGGCCCGGATGCGGACCGAGGCCAAGGCACCGGACCTGGCGATCGTCGTCGAGGTCGAGGAGGCCTACTTCCACTGCGGCCGCGCGCTCATCCGCTCCCGCCTGTGGGACCCGGCGAGCCAGACCCTCGCCGACGAGATGCCGTCGCTGGGCGAGATCGCCGCCGCGCAGTTCGGACTCGCCATCGACCCGGAAGTCCTCGACGGCATGCTCCAGGACGGCTACCGGAAGCTCTACTGACCACGCCACAAGGTGAATACCGATGCAACAGACGCACCAGACCCAGCAGACCCAACACACCACCCTCGCCCACATCGAGCACGCCGCCGAGGGCGTCGTCACCCTCGTCCTGCGTGGCGCCACCGGCCCGCTCGCGCCCTGGGAACCGGGAGCCCACATCGACCTGGCCCTCCCGAACTGGCTGACCCGGCAGTACTCGCTGTGCGGGGACCCGGCGGACCGTGCCACCTACCGGGTCGCCGTACGGTACGACCCCCTCAGCCGGGGCGGCTCCGAGTACATCCACCGCTTCCTGCGCCCGGGCCGCACCCTCCAGGTGTCGCTGCCACGCAACCACTTCCCGCTCGTACCCGCCCCGGAATACCTCTTCCTCGCGGGCGGCATCGGCATCACCCCCATCCTGCCGATGCTGCGCGCGGCGACTGGGGCAGGCGTCCCGGCGTCCCTCGTGTACGTAGGCCAGTCGCCCGCCACCATGCCCTTCGCCGACGAACTGCGCACCATCCACGGCGACCGCGTACGGATCGTCGCCACACGCGACCACGGCAGACCGGACCTCACCGCCCTGCGCGCCGCGCTGGCCCCCGACACCCTGGTCTACTGCTGCGGCCCCGCCCCGCTGCTCGCCGAGGCGGAGGCCACGTTCCCCGCCGAACGGCTCCACATGGAGCGATTCCACCCGCTGACCAGGACGTTCGCCCCCAACACCCCGTTCGAGGCCGTATGCGCCCGGTCCGGACGCACGGTCCAAGTACCCCCCGACGAAACCCTGCTGGACGCCCTGACCCACGCCGGATACCCGGTGCCGTCCGGCTGCCGCGAGGGCGTCTGCGGAAGCTGCGAACTCACCGTCGTCGACGGCGCCCCCGACCACCGCGACGACATAGGCGCCCCCGGGAACCGCATATACCCCTGCGTATCCCGAGCCCAGTCCCCCCGCCTCGTCGTGGACCTGTGACTCTGAGTAACCAAGCTGCCCCCAACTTCTCGTCCCCGCGTCCTGGTCGCGGACGTCATCCGTACGACCGGCCATTGCAGAGAGGACCCCACCCCGCAGTCGCGGGGATCAGGTAGCCGGCGCCGCCCTGGTCATTCGTATGACGGGATCATCCCCAACTCAAGCGGGGAGCACATCGACCGCTGCTGGGGCCAACTCGTACACGTCACGCTCAGCCTCCCTCGTCGCCCCGCCGCCGTACCAGAATCAGGCCTGAACTGTACGCACGAGCACGGCCGATGCCGTTCGCCAGAGCATGAGTGAAGGCGTCGGGGTCGGTGACGGTGAGGGCGCCGCGGATTTCGGCGCGGCCGAGTTTCTGGCCTCGATGGCGCTCGCCGAAGGTGAGCTTGGGGAGGATGCGGACAATCATGGTGGAGGTGTCGCCAGTGGCGCCGATCCGGCGAATGCCGGCGCGGCCGACGGGTTCTGCGCCCTCAGGTTGGAGGCGGTCGGCGAACCATTCGCGTGCATGCTTGGGGGTGGTGTCGGCGAGTCTGTGGCGGGTGAGCTGGCGGCCCTGCGGGGTCTCCGTCCAGACCTGGCGTTCGCGGGCTGGGTTGACCACAGTGCGGAAGGTGAGGGTCTCGCCCTGCTGGATGCGCATGTCGATGGGCAGGACTGCGATGTCTTCGAGAAGAGCCTTGGACGGGATGGACGACCAGTCGGGCTGGACCCGGGACTGGACGACGATGAGCAGCTTGTTGCTGCGCAGGTCGAGACTCCACAGATTGAGAATGCCCATTTGAGCCCGGGGTTCGGGGCCGTCCGGTTCCACCCATCCGTAGAAGCCGGACATGACCGTGCGGTGCATGATGTGCGGGTCGAGAACGGAGCGTTGTGCCAGCGGGTGCCGGGCGTCGAGTTGGAGGATGCTGTGGCAGGCGATGAACTGGGCCGACCGGACCGGCCGGGACGAGGTCGTGGTCACAGAAGCTGGTCCCATCCGATGGACTGCCCGGGGGCTATACGGGTGCGCTGCTCCCAGCGCGGGGCGTAGGTGGTGTGAGCGAAGTCGAAGGAGACGGGCTGGTCGTTGACTCGCACGGCTCCGGGCGTGCCCGGAGGGACTTCCAGCCAGCACCAGGGACAGTCGCTGGCTTTGTTGGGCAGGAGTGCCGTGGCGGCCAGTACCTCTTCAACGGTCCCGGGGTGGACACCGCCGGAGATCTCGCCGGCGGGCGGGCACGATTTACGTCCGAGCCAGAGAAGGCTTCGGGGCTGCTCCAACGCCGCGGACAGATTCTCCAGGTAGTCACGATCGGGGTGCTCGACAGCAGCGACGAATGCCGCGTCCGCGAGGTAGCTCCGATTGGTGATCATGGGATCGCGGCCGAGATTCTTGGCCAACAGAACCCCGCTGTCGGCGTCGGGGGCGATGTTCTTGGGCGCTCCGTACCAGCCCGATAGGTAATGCTCGGTGGTGCTGCCGAAGAAGACCCCCGCACCCGCTTCAAGCCCCCGGGCGGCCCGGCTGGAGCGGCGGTGGTCCGTGATCAGATCTCGAGGACGTACGGGGTAGCGGCCTCCGCCGACGAGGTGGAAGTCCCGTATGGACTTACCCGGACGGTCTGCGCGGACCGCGAAGCGCAGCTCGAGCAGGCGGGGGTCGAGGTCGTAGGCGCGGTCGTGACCGAGGGCGGCGGCGAGGAGGCCGACGAAGCCGGACTTGGTGGGATGGACGAGGGTGTCCCGGCGGTCGAACCGTGACGCGACGCCCCAGGACTGAAGGGGCCCGGCCAGGCGTGCGAGCAGAGTGAATGCGCTCATGCTCAGGTCAGTTCCTCGACGGTGTCGACCGGCTCGGGGACCAAGTCCCCCGCGCTGCGGAGTTCGCCGAAGAGTTTTTCCACGTCTACGTCGTATGTGAGGGCGCAACCGGAAGCGATGTCGGCGCGCTTGCGGGTCACCAGGCGGTGTTGGGCCAGTAGACGGCGGACTGCGACGAGGCTGGCCGGGCCCTCGGACTGCTCGTCGACAGGGCGCTCGAAGACCGCACTGTAGTTGAAGGGGCGCTTGCCGTCGAAGGCCAGGATGAACTTGGGCAGCGTGCCGGTAGAGGCGGTGGTGTTCTTCTTTGCTGCGGGGACGGCGTTCACGAATGCCTGGATGAACTCCTGCTCGGCCGCTTGGGCGGCCTCTTCCACTCGCTCCGGAGACATGCCGCCGAGCTGGAGGTTGACGCGGAGTCGATTCCGGTCGAGGGCGGCGTGACGGTAGAAGGTTCCAGAGATCAACGACTGGTAGCCGGTCATCCCGGCTCCACCGTCATCGGCGGCGTCGAGGTAGTCCAGAGCACTCGTCTTACGGCGCAGTTTGGCGTCGTCCGCTGCGCTGTAGAAGTCGTCCACCTGCTCGGCGGCGTGCACGGTGAAGGCCGCGCCGGTCTGTACCGCGCCGTCAACGTTCGGGGAGTCTGCGATCTCTGCGAGGAACCGGCCGTACAGGGCGATGTCGATGGCATCGGCCGGGGCGAGGGCAGCCAGCACCCCCGCCCTGAGGTCTTTGGGCAGAGGCGGCAGCTTGTCCTTGGCTTCCCGACCCTCGCCAGGCTCATCCGCGTCGGTGTCGGCCACCTCGCTGGATGCTTCGTCGCCGCTGGCCTTCCTCCCTCTGCCGCGCTTCTTGGCCTTGCCCGCCTCCGCCGCCGCTTTTGCCTTCCCGAACTCCGCTACCCAGGCGGAGGCAGCCTCTCTGTTCTCATCGAGGACCTTTGCGATCTTCTCTCCGGCGTCTTCGGGCGCGAAGAGCAGCACCTTGGTCAGGTCTCGCGTCCGCTCTTTGTCGCCGAACTTGAGCCCGACGCCCTCCAAGACCGTCTTGGCGGCGGTAACCGCCTCCTCCCGGTGCTCCCACCCGCGCTGCACCAGGGCGTCCGCGGTGAGTAGCGCCCACTCGCGAGTGCGGATGCCCATGGTGTACGGGGTCAGCGGGCCCTCGCCGGCATTGGCCCGGTCTCGGCTGTACGTTCGTTCGGCACGGCGTCGGGACTGAGACGTGACCATGTGGCGTTCCTCGCCGCCGAAGGGAATGCTCTTGGGCTGACCGTTCTCATCACGTACCGGAAGCACTGCGATCAGCGTTTCGATCACGTGCAGGGAGAGGAACTGATGGCCGACGGGAGCTTTCTGGGCGGCGGTCATACGAGCTTTCCGTTCTTCTTGGTGAACGTCGGGGTGTAGAAGGAGCGGGCCCATGTTTCGGGCACATCGCGATGGCGGGATTTCCAGTCGGAGAGGTCGTCGGCGAGCTGTACCCAGGACGGTGGGGTGGTGTCTCCGGCACGTATGCGCTCCACCGCGTGCTGAAGATGCCGCCATGGAATCTCGCGTGTGGCCGTCAGCCGATCGAGCAATCGCCGGGCGCCGGGATCCTTGGGGCCGCGCCCCGCAATGCTGCCGACTTTACGCAGGGCGTCGCCCATGTCTCCGTAGGCTGCACGGGGACGCGTGGCTCCAGCGTGATAGCGCGCGAAGAGAAATGCCACGCCCTCATAGATTGCCCGCTGGTGCTCGTGAGGAGCGAAGTTGGCGGCCAACAGCTGTGCTTGG
Source organism: Streptomyces sp. NPDC059850 (assembly GCF_042731515.1). Taxonomy (NCBI): domain Bacteria; kingdom Bacillati; phylum Actinomycetota; class Actinomycetes; order Kitasatosporales; family Streptomycetaceae; genus Streptomyces; species Streptomyces sp. NPDC059850. Next base: position 61,605 of record NZ_JBHWJI010000001.1, on the reverse strand, counting down.
TTCGGCGCCGATCGACGGGAGCGTCGCCGCGGGACGGTCAGACGACGCAGGTCGGCCAGCGTTCCGTATTCGTGGCTGTGGACGAGTCCACGCAACCATGCGTTGAGCCTCTCGGACGGAGGCCGCTCATCGGCCGGCGGCGCCCCGGCGATGATCTGAGCGTGTTCGGCAGGGTATTCATCAAGCCCTTCGTCACCGTGGGACATGCGCGGCCTCCTGGAGGGAATGGGGTGCCTTGCTTGCAGTCAGCGATCCCCGCAAGCGGGCCTGAGCCTGGAGGCGGGCCTGCAATCCGGATCCGTGGGCGGGGAGTGAATCGAGACGGTTGTCCAGCGCCGTGCGGGCGAGAGCCGCGATCTCGGCCGCGAAGCCAACCAGGGCTTCGACGGGCTCAAGTCCCTCGGCAACGGCGTCGAGCAGCACATGGAAGTGGTCACCCGCCCTCGCCCACATATCGGCCGCGCCATTGAATCGCTCGGTCTGCCGTTTGACGTCGGAAGGGTTGGGATTCGGATAGACGATGCCGCGTGCGGTGTCGGCGGCCTTCCACAAGGCCCGGGCAACGTATTCGCAGATGGCCGACGCACCCTCCGATGCCTCCCGGAACTCCATCTCCTGACCCGGTACGTACGGGAATTCATCCGCCACCCATGCGACCGGAGTGGACTTGCGCGTGATGAGACCGACGGCCCACAACTGCACGCGTGTTCCGGGGAGCAGGGCGAGCCGGTTGTACAGGTCTTTGTCCTTGGTCCGTTCCGCCACGGTTGCGTATAGCGCATGGGCTTCACGCCACATGGCCCGATCCGGGCTGGGCCTGAGCTGCACCCAGGCGTCCTTGCCCTTGGAGCCGCGCTTGACCATGACGGCGTCCTGACAGAACTCCCCAGGCAGATCCGGCAGCACTTCGCCACTGCCCATCAGCACGCGATCGACGCCGAGACTGCCGTCGCTCAGCCGAGTCGGCCGTAGAAGGATGGATCGGCACAGGTACGAATGGGCGTCCGCAGGTCCGTCGGGGAGGCGTGTGACCTTCCGGCCTTGGAAGCTGCGACGGGAACGGCCGCCGGTCCACGAGTAGTTGAGTCCATCATTGGGCCGCCTGGTGCCCGGCGCGAGGTTGAGTCGGAGCGTCTCGCCGAGGGTCTGGCCGAGTGCCAGGACGCGAACCCGTCCGCCGAGCCTCGCCACTGGCTGAGGGAACAGTAAGTGCCCCAGCCAGTTCTTTTTGACCTTGGCGTTGCCTGCGAGCCCGTACGCCATCTGGGTGAGCAATGCGCGGAAGGCGATGTCCGCGGGGACGGGACGTGCATGATGCAGATGCCGGTGGTCGAAGAACTGGTTGTAGTCGCCTGTCTGCTCGATCACGATCTGCGCCGGGCCGACGCCGTGCTCGGCCATGAAAGGGGCGAGGGCGATGTTCTGCCCCAGTGGGTGCACTGGATCGAAGAGGTTCCAGCGCTCGGCGGCGTCGTTCCGAAGCCACGCGGCGGCGGGCGCCAGCGACTCCCGCCGCAGGACCCACTCACGCCACTCGGAATCCGTGCGGGGTATGTGGTCGGAGGCATAGAGCAGTGCCAGTAGGTACTCGATCACCGCCACAGCCTCGCCCGGAGTGGCGCCCGCGATGGCGGTGAACGTGTCAGCGCCCTCCAGAGCCTGGACCAGGCTGATCTTGGCGACCTGCGGTCTGGCGGCGGTTGTCAGTGCCGTGAGGCAGGCTTCGCTGCGCGGGTCATAACGGGCTGGCATGAGGCAGCACTTGATCCCTCCGAGACGGCCGGGGCGGGGATGTGACGCTACTACACAAGAAGGCTTTGATGTGATTGATCACCAAAAACCGGCATCTGGTGTATGTCGGTGGCTGCTGCCCTGGGGCAAGACCGACCGTGAAGGGACCAGCCGCGCTAGGGGCGAAGAGCCCTGGAACCCGTTGTTCGCCCATCTGCTGGACACCGCCGCCTGCGCCGGGGAGTTATGGGACCGCTACCTATCGGCTTCCGTACGGGGTCGACTCACGGAGGCATTCGGCGATGGCGACGTCGCTCTCGCGCGCCGCGTGGTGATGTTCTTCGCCGCGCTCCACGATCTCGGCAAGGCGTCGAACTGCTTCTTGCGCCAGTTCGGGAAGCATGCCCGCTACGCCAAGGACGCCGAAGCACTGAGGCGAGCCGGGGTTCGGTGGGAAAGTGCGGCCCGTGCTGCCCAACTGCCACTGGCTGCCCGACTGGACGCCGAACCTTTCGCTCGCCATGAGCACATGACCGCCGCATGCCTTCCGCGACTGCTTGGCTGTACCTGTTACGGATGCCTCGGGAATGGACCACGTCGCGAAGGGCTCCACACTGTGGCGACCCTCCTGGGCGGTCACCACGGGCACATCCCGAACGCCGACGTGATCGGGAACGCGCTCAAGGCTGCCCGGCCCAGAGTGTGGGAGCCGGTCCACCGTGCCATCCTCGACGGCCTCGCACGCATGCTGGACCTCGACCTCACCCGGCTACCCCGCGTCGTCCGGCCGGAGCGTCCGAGTGCCCTCCCGCTTTTCGCGGGACTGGTGGTCCTCGCCGACTGGGTTGCCTCCGACGTAAGCCGCTTCACCTACCGTCGCCTTGAGCAGCCCGTCGAGGAGTGGTGGGACGACTCCAAGGCTCAGGCGGCCCAAGCTGTCACCGACCTCCGTCTGGAGGCGTGGCGTCCTGAACCCACGACCTGGTCGTCGATGTTCACGGACACCCCCACCCCGCTCCCGTTCCAAGCCGCCGCGATAGCCGCCCTGCCGACCGACGGCCCCGCCCTCGTACTGATCGAGACCGACACAGGCTCTGGCAAGACGCGCCTCGCCCTGTCCTGCGCCCAGCACCTGGCCCGCTCCTGCGGACACCATGGGCTCTATATGGCCATGCCCACCCGGGCGGCCACCGACCAGACGGCCCAGGAGATCCGTTCCTTCCTCGGCACATCCCTGGGCAGCTCCACGACGGCCAACCTCGCAGTGGTGCACCACACCGCAGGCGCCACCCCGCTCGTCCACCAGCTCATCGATGGTGCCCGCGGGGTGCAGGGGGACGTGGACAGCCTCAGCAGTCTGGACTCCATCAGCGACCCGACGTTGGAGTATGGGGACCTCGTGCAGGCGAAGCACACCGTCCTCGACCCCTGGTATCTGCTGCGCTGCCGCGGTCTCGTCTCCCCGTTCGGCATCGGCACGGTCGATCAGATCACCCTCGCCTCCCAGCCCTCACGCCACTGGTTCCTCCGCCTGTTCGGGCTGGCCAACAAGACCGTGATCATCGATGAGGCGCACGCCTACGAGCTCTTCCAACGATGCCTGCTCAGCGCCACCGTCTCATGGCTCGCCGATGCAGGCGCCTCGGTCGTCGTGCTGTCCGCCACCCTGCCTCTTGAGGCCCGGCAGGCGTTGATCACCGCGTGGTGCGCCGGGCACCGGACCACGCCGGACGAACACGGCGACGCTGGCCCCATCACCGTCGTGGACCAGCACGGCAGCGTGCGCCCCACGGCGCCCATCGAGCAGCCTGCCCCGACGGACACCACGGTCGACCTCCTGCCAGACCCCGGGCCCGACGAACTCGCCAGAAGCCTCCTCGTCGAGGCGGCCGCCGGGGGAATCATGACTGTCGTCCGGAACCGCGTCTCCTCGGCGAGAGACCTGTACACGGCCCTACTGAAACAGGCAACGGTGTACGGCTGGGATAGCAGCGAGATCCTCCTCGCCCACGGCCAGTTGCTGCCCCGGGACCGCCTCCCCGTCGAAGAACGCATCACGACCCTGCTCGGCCTCCACGGCGACGATCGCCAAATCCGCAACCCGCTACGCCCCGAGCGCTTGATCGTCATCGGCACCCAGATCATCGAGCAATCCCTCGACATCGACGCGGACCGTCTCTACACCGACCTCGCCCCCATCGACCTGCTTCTCCAGCGACGTGGCCGCCTCCACCGTCACGCGGTGAACGATGCCGGCCGCCCGGCCGGATTCCAGGAAGCCCGCGTGACAGTGCTGTGGAACCGTGGAGCTGACGGCCTCCCCCTGGTTGAACCCCCGGGCTCGCGGTTCGAGGAGCCAGGAAATTCGGACGGCTATGTCTACGCCCCGTACACGCTCGCCGCCACCTGGCGGACCCTCCGCGAGCGAGTTGCTGCGGACGGAAGGATCAGAATCTCCACCCCATCGGACACCAAGAAGCTGATCGATTCCGCCTACGCTCCGCCGACCGTCAACGCTTCCGGCCTACTTGGAACTCTGCTCACCCGCACCTGGGCCGACTGGCAGACGGAACTTGCCGACCAGGACAGCAATGCCCACTCGCGCACCTTCCTTCCCTACAGCGACGGAACCCCAATCGAGGTCACGAGCCTCGTATCCGGTGAGGCAAATGGCGACGGTGAAGCCGGAGCCGATGCACGAGGATCAGGCGCCCGTGGGCTGGCTGCTCTGTCCCGGCTGGGCGAGCCGACCACCGACGTCATCGTGCTCTACCAGCAAGATGGCGGCGAGCTGACGTACGACGCCGTAGGAGACGTCCCGGCTGATCTGCGCGATCATCGAGCCCAGGAGGCCGAGGAGAGCCGGGTCGCCCACCGTGCTCAGCAGCGGGCCCTGCTGAGTAATACCCTCGCCGTCCCGCACTCGTGGTTCCATGGCGACGACCCGCTGCCGCCGCCAGCCACCTGGCAGCCGCTTCCCCACTCTGCGGTGCACTATCGTGCGACCCTCGTCTTGGCCCCGAACGGCCGCTGTATCCGTGGCCCCAGGGGGCGCCTTGTGTACAGCCCAAGCACCGGCCTCATGCGCTTGCCCTCGGCTGGCGGCCGAGCGGGTTGATGCTTCGGAGTCTTCAACCTGGGAGATGTCCTCGTGCAGAGCTCTCGCCGTGGTCAGGGACGGGCCCTCCCCCGCATGCGCGGGGACTACCACGCCTCCGCCAACGGCACCATGTGGTCGATGGGGCCAGCCCCGCGTGTGCGGGGACCACACGCCGACGGTGTCGGCTACGAGTACTACAACGGGACCAACCCCGCATGCGCGGGGACTGCTGAGGGCGGCGTTAAGCCCGTCTGTGCGCCACGGGGCGACGCGCGGACGGGGGCGCTCTTCGGACCTTTGGGCTAAGGGGCGATGCCCGTACCGCCGCACCGGTTGCACCCCACGGTGAGCACCTTGCCGTCCGGCTCCACGAAGACGGTCGCGGGCAAGCCGCCGCGTCGCTTCTTGCAGCCGCAGGCCTCATCCGGTTGCGGGGCAGGCGCCCGGAGCTGATCTACGAGTTCCACGAGAGCGGCCCTCTCGGGGTTCACCCACTGCTCCATGCTGGCCACCTCCTGTGACGATGGTACGGGCGCGACGCCCGGTAGTTCAGCGCTTCGTCAGTTCGGGCCGCTCGGGCCGTCGCCGTCCGGGTCGCCGGTGCAGCTGCCCTCGGGGCCGCCGGGGCCGTGCTGGCAGCTGGCCGCGACCGGGATGGAGGTGTCAGTCGGCGCCAGCCACAGGGCATCGTCCACGGGGAAACCGGCCTGCACGATGCGCTGCTGGGTCCGCGTCAGCGCTTCGGGGTTAAGCCGCTCCGGGTCCGGCGCCTGCGGCACGTGGTGGACGAACGTGCCGACTCGCTCGCACAGTTGGCGGTACGTGCGGGTGTGCAGGATCAGAGCATGCCAGCCCTCGTCCACGACCCGGGACGGGGTGAGCGGGCTCGAAGCGCCAGCTGCGGCCGCCACGAACTTCACCGCCTCGTCGACGATCCGGCCCGCCGTATCCTCGTCCATGCCGGGGTTGTTGCGCAGCACGGTCCTGATGGCCTCGGCCCGCTGTGGCGGGTCGAGTAACGCAGTAACGTCTCGCATGTGCCTTCCTCTCTCGATGGGGTGGTGCACGGTCTCCGTCCCGGTCGCTGGCCGTCCAAGCGCGCGATCGGGGCGGGGGCTTGTTTTCGACGGGGCCCCGGCTCGGATGCCTGGCCGGAGGCCGGAGCCCCGTCGCCCTGTGGCCGACCGCCGAACATCCGGCCGCAGGGGGCGGAGAGGGCGGACCGCTGCCAACGTGCCCGGTACGGGGGAACCGGATCGGCAGCAGCCCGCCCGGTCTATGGGGCCGCGGCGTCCCGGACCGCGCCGTGCAACTGGTTCCCGGTGGCGCACCGTTCGCCGTCCCGGCAGCCGGTGCAGTCCATGGCGTGGTCGAGGAACTGGCTCCAGGCCGTCGACTCGGGCTCCGGAGCGGTGGGCTCGGCGCCGCAGGTGGGTGAGGGCGGCTGCTCGGGTGCCGTCATTTCTGGCGCCTGACGGGCTCGTTGCGGTCGAGGAGACGGCTGCTGCAGTCGAACGGGTCGCGCTGCTTCGGGAACGTGGGCGCGCAGTCGGGGCAGGCGTAGACCGTGCCGCCGCCACTGCTCCCGCCGTGACCGATCGCGACGACGACCGGCTGCCTGGTGGTCTTCTGGCAGCGGGCGCAGATCTGGGGCATCACCGGCCCGTCGCCTCCTCGGCGGGCTCGGCGAGTGCTCGGGCCAGGGCCAGGCGCAGCCGGTGCGGGTCGGTCAGGTACCGGTCGTCGCTCGCCGGGGTCCGCCAGTGCAGGCGCGGGCCTTGCGTCCAGGTCGCGGGCGGCACGCCGACGTAGGTGACCTCGGCGCCGTGTGCGCCGAGGGCGTGGATGCCGTGGTGGAGACGCTCCCAGTGTTGGGCGTGGCCCGAGGGGATGAACCAGTACATGAGGCCGTAGTCGGCGATGACGGCGCCGGACCTCTTGCCGAGTAATTCGAGCGCTCGTTCGCCGATGGCCACGGGGGCGCGTACGGCGTCCCAGTGCGGGCCGACTTCGACCATCTCGATATCGCCCGCTGGTGGGGTCCAAGGCAGGGCTGGTTCAGGCTCAGCGATCACGACGCGGCTCCTCGTGCCGGTGGGTATCCGTGTCGTGACGCTAAGTGTGGTGTGGGTCACTGCTCAATGGCACTTCCGTCGGCGATGCGGCGGAAGTGCCAACAGGGGTTACCTCACAGGGGCAGACCGACCGCGTCCGCCAGCATCCGCATCTCCGGCGTCAGCGTCCGCCGCCGCTCGACCACATCACCGAGGATGTCCCGCGCATAGCGCTGATTGGCCAGCCACTCAGGCGCATTGGTGTGTACGTCGGTCAGCACACCAACCGCCTCGCCGTACTGCCGCATCATGGTGTGCGCTTTGGCCACGTCCAGGCGATGCCGGTGGTACTCCGTACTCACCGACAGACCGCTGGGCATCTGAGGCGGCGCGGCACGGCCGAGCCGTGTCGGCTTCACCGCGCGCAGCACCTTGTCCGGCTCGTCCAGCACGATGTGCCGCTCGCATGCCTTGTACCGCACGGTCGTCGGGCCCCAGGTCGTCAGGCGCTCGGTGCCGCGGGGTAGCTCACGCCCCAGCAGCACGGAGACCGACTGCGCCAGGCGCATCGTGTCGTCCGCCTCGCCCCTCCTGTTATCGCGGAGGTTCGCGGCCGACGCCTGCATCAGTAGCCAACCCCACGCCGCCAGTTCCTCCGGCGTCGCCCGGCTCACCCTGGGCTCGACGTCGTCCGCCCACTTGGTGGCCAGCTCTCGGGACGCGGCGAGCTTCCCCTGTCGGACGAGGAGCCAGCTCCATGTGGCGATGATTCCGGCGGCGCGGAGCCGGTCCGGTGCGTCGTCCAGTGCGCGGCGGAGAGCGGTCTCCGCCGCGCTGTACTGGCGTGCTTGGGTGAGCACGCTGCCCGCGATCTGTAGCAGGTGGGACCGTACGTCCCGGGCGTCGGCGGAGTCGCCGAGTGCGTCAGCATCCCGCAGCAGCGGCGCGAGCAGGCCGGTCAACTCGGTGAGGTGGTTGGCGAAATACGCCTTCCGTACGGCGGGCAGCAGCTCGCGGACGCCCTCCACCGTGGGGGCCTCGCCCGTACGGCTGGCCGCGACCTGGACTGCGGCCCGCAGGGGGCGCCACTCCTCCGCGGCCTCGCCGTCGGTCTCTTCGTCGTCGCGGTCCAGGAGAGCGCTCGTGGGGATGCGCAGCGCGACGGCAAGATCGTGTGCCGTCTCCATGCGGGTGTCGGTGATTTCGCCCTGCTCCAGCTTGCGGATGAGGGAGAGCGATACGCCGGAGGCGGCAGCCAGCTCTCGCTGGTTCAGGCCGCGGCGCTTGCGGATCTTGCGGAGCTGGGCGCCAAGGTGAGTGTCGTCGGGCATTCTGAACTCCGTTCTGAACTCGACACTCAGACGGTACTCCTGGCGCTGCCGGGGTTGCAGCGATCGGCCCCGGAGCGCCCGTCAGGGGCCTTCGTGCTGTATGGGGCGTGACGTCGTGCCCCTCGCCCGGTCTGCAGGGCCGGGCGAGGGGCAAGACGCCAGCGAAGGCCGCGAAATCTTCACGCCCAGAGGGTCAGAGACGCCGCCGGTACGGCGTCCGTATAGCAGGCCTCCCCGGCCCCGAGGGCGGCTCTGGCTGAGGCTGCTGCGCGCCATCACGCCGACACATCAGCGCAATCAGCAGCAGGCGGCTGCAACGAGTCCCGCTCGGGCAGGTCCGGCCGTCCGCCCCATCGGCTCCGTCCCCGCCGTCCCGCCCATCCCCGCGTGCGCGGGGACCACGGCCGTTCATCCTCGGCGGCGCCATGCTCATCGGGAACAACCCCGCGTGCGCGGGGACCACCAGTAGGCCTTGATCCGGTCGAAGGGGATGTTGGGAACAACCCCGCGTGCGCGGGGACCACTGGCGCACGATCAAGAAGCACATGCACGAGCCGGGAACAACCCCGCGTGCGCGGGGACCACCGGGCCCGCACCATCGGCGCCACGCTCAGCCTGGGAACAACCCCGCGTGCGCGGGGACCACGCCGGGGGTCCTCGGTGGCGAGCAGATGGTGAGGGAACAACCCCGCGTGCGCGGGGACCACAGGAGCTGACCTGGGGCTCTATCCCGCCGAGTGCTTGATTTCAATCACTTCTCTAGAAACCGTCAAAGCGGTCTTTCCTCTCCAAAAGGGCGAACTGCTCACCGCTACCCCGGCGATCTTGGTGCCACGATCTCGTTCTGATTATCAGGGAAGCGGTCGCGTCGGTTTTGCTCTTCCGTCTCAATGGGGCGTCCGTCGGTTCGAGCTGCGGCGCTGGAGGTGCATCGGCGGGTGAGAGGTCAGCCAGCTGAACGCCGTAGCCGAGGCCGGGGTTCGGGGATGATGAAATCCTCGGGCTCGCCGAAGTTCGGGCGGGTTTGGGTCGAGGAGTCTGCTTGGGTTAGCCCGTCGTTGGAGCTGGGTTATGGCGCGCTGTTCCAGCGGTTGCACTGTCAGGGAGTCGAGAGGTGCCCGTTTACGTTCCCGCCGAGGAGAGGGTGTCGGTAGGGCCACCCCGCATCCGGTGTCCAGACCTACTGACGACAGGCGCCACGATCGGCAGGATTCATCTCGTCGGCAGTCGAGCCGACGAGGAAGACAACCGGGGGCACTCATGAACGAGACCTTTGCCAGACGCCTGACTGGCATCGCGGGCATCTCCGCTGCGGCCGCCATCATTGTCGAAGTGCCCCTGTACTTCATCTACTCGGGTCCGCCGCCGGACTGGAACGTCCTGACCAGGCTGCTGATCGGGATTGTCGCGCTCGCGTTCCTGATCGTGTTCGTGACGGCCTTCCGGGAACTGGTGAAGCGGGTGAGCCCCGGGTATGAGTGGGTGGGCTCGATGGCCTTCGCCACGGGAATGGTCTACGCGACGGTCACCCTGGTCTCCAGCGGGCTGGAAGCCGGTGCGGTCATCGCCACCGACCACCGGATCGATCCGACTATCGACGTCAGCGGCACGTACATCCTCTACGGGTCGATCTCCCGTCTCATGCTGGCGTTCTTCCTGGCCTCGGTGGGTTACGCCATCTCCCGCACGAACCTGCTCTCGCGGTGGGCCGGGCGGTCGGCGTACGTCCTGGCGGGGGTCAACTTGGCGTTCGTGCCGTCTCTGTTCTTCGGCAACACCCCCGCGAACTTCTACGCGGCGAACGGCTGGGGCACCACTGCCCTGATGGGGGCGATCTTCAGCTACTGGCTGCTGGCCGTGGGTATCTCCACCTATCGCAGCGCCACGCGCCTCGCTGTGACCGGATCGCCGGTGCTGCAGAACTGAGCTACGACGGAAGGAAGTTGCGGTGCCCGCCTCTTGGTCGGGCACCGCAACAGGCGCGTGTGGGCTGGGAGCGGTCGTGATGGCGCGCTCGTACGTCTGTGGCGGTTCCGCAGGGGTCAACCCGGCGTGTGCGGGGACCACGTCTTGAGGACGTCGGCCGCGCTCCGGTACAGGGGACCAACCCCGCGTGTGCGGGGACCACATAGCGCTCATGTACATCAAGTACATGATGCCGGGACCAACCCCGCGTGTGCGGGGACCACGGTAGGTGTTGTCATTTCTCGGTCTTCCCCTCGGGACCAACCCCGCGTGTGCGGGGACCACCTGCATGGTCAACGGGACTGCTCTGACAGCCCGGGACCAACCCCGCGTGTGCGGGGACCACCCGTCAGAGGCCGGCCCAGGCCCCGAGGTGGGGGGACCAACCCCGCGTGTGCGGGGACCACGCAGGGGTACGCGGACTGGCTCGGTGCCCGGCGGGACCAACCCCGCGTGTGCGGGGACCACAGCACCAGCCGGTCGACGTCTTCCGCATGACAGGGACCAACCCCGCGTGTGCGGGGACCACGGCAGGACTGGCTCGCACTTCCACGGATGCCGGGGACCAACCCCGCGTGTGCGGGGACCACAGGAGGTGAGCTGGGGCTTTATGTGGGCGGTGACTTGGTTTTACTTACTTCTGCTGAGTCCGGCAAAGTGCACCTTTCTCGCATGTTGGTCAATTCAGCGCCCCTGCTCGGTGTAGGGCTCGGGCTCGTTCTGAGTATCCCGGATCGTCTCGGCCGATGTGTTTGTGGAGAGGGGGCTGGTGGTGGTTGGGGTGGAGGGGGTGAGCTGGGCGCGGGGGCGGTTAGTGGAACTCTTGGACTACTTGGATCTCGCCGACTATGTGGGCGTTGAAGTCGTCCAGGTCTTCGGCTGGGACCCAGAGTTCGAGGATGGTCTGCCCGCCCGCCTGTTGGACGGGGTAGCGGGTCAGGAAGTCGGATTCGACCTCCAAGCGGGTGACGTAGCCCGCTCCGTCGTGCTTGACGTTCCAGTCCCTCGCGATCTTGATCGCGTAGTCCTCGTTGAGCACCGGGTAGAAGATCGGCTGCTCGGGGAGGCGGGGTGGCCAGGCGCGCCAGTTCAGTTCGCGGACCAGGTCCAGCTCCTTGGGGCCGGTGGGGCGCCAGAGGGTTGTGGTCGCGGGGTGGCGGCTGGGCATGCGGGTCACTTCCGGTGGGGTGGGGGTGGTGCCGGGGAGCGATCGTACGTCTTCCTGCTGCTCGCGCTCGGGCCTACTCCTCGTCGTTCGGGAGCAGGTGCTGGGTGGGGGAGTCGGGGCGTAGGGGGAGGCGGTGGATGCCTTCCGGGGTGGCGATCAGGGCGTCGGGGACTTCGGATTCCAGGAAGCGGATGTGGCCGATGGTGCCGATGGTCGTCGTCCTGATGGCCAGCCAGGTGAGGAGGGTGCGCAGGGCGTCGAACTCGTCCGGGTGCACCTCCTGGCGTACGGTCAGCGCCCAGCCGCGCGGGCCGGGGAGCAGTTCGCCGACCAGGGCTCCGCCGATGCGGTGGGCCGGGCCCCTGGAGGAGAGGAGGGGGTACTCCTCCAGGGGGTCGGGCAGGGGGTCGGACGTCTCCAGGGCCTGGTCTCCGGCCTCGCCCAGGTGTCGGCGGATCAGGGCGAGGTCGGAGGCGGGCAGGGAGCCGGGGAGGTCCAGGGACAGCTGGAGTTCGAAGAGGTCGCTCACCTGGGAAGGGTATTCCCGGTGGCGGGACGGCGGTCCCTCGGTCAGCCCTGTTGGGTTGGGACTACCACCAGGTCCGCGATGTTCACATGGGGTGGGGCTGCCACGCCGAAGGCGATCGCTTCCGCTATGTCCTCGGGGGTTAGGGGGTGGAGGGTGGTGCGCATGCCAGCCAGAGTTGCTTGCATCTGCGGATCGCGCATGTCCTCGCCCAGTTCGGTGAGGGTTACGCCTGGCTCTACGTTCTTCACGCGCACATCGCGCGGGCCGAGTTCCGCGCGCAGGTTGCGGGTCAGGTGGGCCACGGCGGCCTTGGTGGCGGAGTAGACGGACCAGTTGGGATAGAGGAGGTGTCCGGCTACGGAGCCCACGTGGACCAGGTCCGCGGGGTGGCCCTCGGCGGCGGTGGCTATGAGGTCGTCGGTGAAGGTGCGGGCGGTGTGGAGGAGGGCGCGGAGGTTGGTGTCGAGCATGCGGTCCCATTCCTCGATGGCTGCCGTCTCGAAGGGGGCGCCGAGCATCACGCCCGCGTTGGCCACGACGAGGTCGACGCGGCCGAGGGCGGCGTGGATGGTGTCGGCGGCGGTGGCCAGGGCCTCGGGGACGGTCAGGTCCACGGCCAGGGGGAGGATCGTGCCGGGGGCGTCGCCGCGCAGCTCGTCGGCCAGGGACTTGAGGCGGTCCTCGCGGCGGCCCAGGATGGCGACCTGTGCTCCGTCGGCCACCAGACGGCGGGCGGTGGCGGCGCCGATTCCGCTGGTGGCGCCCGTGATCACCGCGGTTCGGTTGGACAGGGGGGTGTGGTGGTGAGTGGTCATGGGGTCAGGTTGCTGGTGGGCGCGGGGTGGCTCCAGGTTGTGATCCGTCTGGGTGGCGGCATCGTAGGAGTATCGCGGCCACCTTTCGGTGTCCCCGGCGGCGTAGCGTCGAAGGCATGGACAGCGAGAATCTGCTCGGGCAGTTCCTGCGGGCCCGCCGCGCGCTGCTGCGGCCCGAGGACGTCGGTCTGCCGCCCGGTGTGCGGCGCCGGGTGGCCGGGTTGCGGCGGGAAGAGGTGGCGATGCTCGCCGGGGTGAGCACCGACTACTACGTACGGCTGGAGCAGGGCCGGGAGCGGCATCCGTCGGCGCAGGTGGTCGACGCGCTGGCCCGGGTGCTGGGGCTGGAGGAGGACGCGGTGGCGCATCTGCATGAGCTGGCGCGCCCCGTACCCGCGCGGCGCCGGAAAGCCACGCGCGGGGAGCGGGTCAGCCCGGTGCTGGCGCGGATGATGGAGGGCTGGCACGGGACCCCGGCCGTGGTGCTGGGGCGCTGTCTGACCGTACTCGCGCACAACGCCCTGGGCCGGGCCCTGTTCGAGGGGCACACCTACAGCGGGGATCTGCTGCGGCTGGTGTTCCTCGATCCGGACGCGAGGGAGTTCTACCCGGAGTGGGAGCGGGTGGCCGTCAGCACGGTGGCCGGGTTGCGGGCGGCCGTCGGGACCGACTACGACGACCCCCAGCTGGTCGAGGCGGTCGGCGAACTGTCGTTGCGCAGCGAGGAGTTCCGGCGGTTGTGGGCCCGCCACGACATCCGTCGGAAGGCGCACGCGACCAAGCGTTTCCGGCACCCCGTGGTCGGCGAGCTGACGCTGGACTACGAGTCGCTGACGGTGAACGGCGCCCCGGGGCAGCAGCTGGTCGTCTACCAGGCCGCCCCGGGCAGTCCCTCCGAACACGCGCTGTCGATGCTCGGGAGTCTCGCCGCCGACTCCGTGGCAAGAACCCCTATCCCCGAGGGGCGCTCCGACCGGACGTCACCGCTTCCACGAACTCCGCCGGGGGCAGATAGGAGTGCGCGGTGACGTAGTGGTGGATGAGGTTGGGGGCGATCAGCCAGCGGCCGTCCCCGTCCACGACCCGCACCTCGGCATTGCCGAGGACGACTTCCTGGGTGCCGACCACGATGCTCACCGGATATCCGGGATCCTGCTGGTGCGGAAGCTGGCAGGGGAACAGGCCGCGCATGGCGTTACGGGAATCGTCCCGGCACAGCAGTGCCAGCGACTGGACGAATTCCGCCGGTGCCTCGCCGCGCGGGAATTCGGAATCCTTCTCCAGCCAGCCGACGTTGACCGCCTCGACCCCGTACGGGACGGTCCCGGGGCTGTATGCGTACGGGGAGCCGTCCTCGTAGCGTGTCACGGCAATTCCTCTCTCAATCCGTGCGGAGGCTCAATCCATCAGGGATCGGCAAGCGGCCCAGTGTACGCGGCCCATGTTGGGTTGGAGCAGATGGGAAAGGGGTGTCGCTTTGTCCACGGTGACGGGGGCGCCCTCGATATTCAGGCCCTTGGGCGGGAAAAGGGTGTAATCCGGTAGGTGTTCGCCGGGCCCGTAGACCCGTACCGGGGTGGGATTTCCGGTCTCGATCTTATTGCCCAGGGCGTCCGAGATGGTTTCGCCGTGCCTGCTGTAGAGGGCGACATGGGTTCCCTCGGGCACGGTGGTCAGCACGCCGTCCTTGGCGGAGATGCCGCCGTGGCCGCTGAGCACCACCTCGCTGTCGGGGCGGCCGAACGGCCCGGGGCTGGGGCCGAAGCTGCCCTGTGGGGACTGTTCGTGGGGGAACTTGGGGTTCAGGCCCAGCGGGTCGACCGCCGCGTGCGGGTTGGTGACGTACGCGGCGGGGTTGGGGGCGGCCTCCAGGCCCAGCGGGTCCGGGGTGGCGTAGCGGGCCGTCTCCGGGTCGTAGTACCGGTGGTGGTTGTAGTGGAGGCCGGTCTCGGGGTCGTAGTACTGGCCGGGGAAGCGCAGCGGGGTGTACGCGGTGCTGTTCCGGGACCAGGTGGTGGTGCCCCAGAGGGTGGCGCGGGTGCGCCAGGCGATCTCGCCGGATTCGTCGACGAGTTCGCTGGGGGTGCCCACCAGGTCGGTGACGATGCCGAAGAAGCGCCGGTCGATCTCGGCCTGGCTGGTGGCGTCGGTGATGCGCTCGGTCTGTGCCACCGGGCGCAGGCCCTCGTGGTCCCAGGTGAGCGTGACCGGGTCGGGCAGCCCGGGGGCGGTGGCGGTCTGCTCCACGAGGGTGTCGCCGTCCCAGGTGAAGTCCACCCGCTCCACGGCGGACACGTCGTCCACGGCGGACACGCCGTCCACGGCGGACTTGCCGTCCACGGTGGACACATCGTCCACCGCGGAGGCGCCGTCGTCGCCGAGGCGCAGCTTGGCGAGGCGGCGGCCGAGGGGGTCGTAGAGGTAGCGCCAGACGGTGCCGTCGGGGGTGGTGACGGAGGTCAGCCGGTCCTCGGCGTTCCAGGTGTAGCGCCAGGTGGCGGGCTTCTTGGACAGCCGGTTCTTCTGGCGGAGGGTGACGCGGCCCGCCGCGTCGTGCTCGTAGCGGACCCGGCCCGCGCGGGCGATCCGGGTGCCCCGGTATTCGCGCGGGCCCGTCGCGTCGGCGCCGGGGAGCTGGTCGGGCCAGGAGGCGTGGGTTTGGTTGCCCGCCTCGTCGTACGCGTAGGTCTCGGTCCAGTTCTTGGCGTGGACGGCGGTGACGCGCCCGGCGGCGTCCACGTCGAAGTGGCGGGAGCCGCCGAGCCGGTCGTCGAGGCCGACCAGGTGGCCATCGGCGCGGTAGGTGTAGGCGCGGTGCTGGAGGGGCCGGGCGGCGGGGCCGGTGACGGTCTGCTCGGCCAGTCGGCCCGCCGGGTCCCAGACCTGGGCGATGGTGAGGCCATTGCCATTGCCATTGCCGACGCCATCGCCATCGCCGACGCCGACCCCGACGCGGCGGCCGGTCTCCCGGCCGAGGGCGTCGCGGTCGAAGGCCAGGGTGTGGCCGCAGGTGGTCAGCTCGGTGCGGTGGCCCGCCGCGTCGTAACGGAACGTGGACGTGGCGCCGGAGGGGGTGGTCCGCCCGGTGCGCCGCCCGAGCGCGTCGTACGTGTGGGTGAGGGTGCGGCCGCCGACCAGCTCGGAGGTGAGGCGGCCCGCCCTGTCCCGCCGGAACACGGCCTCGCCGTCCGGGCCGAAGGCCGTGGCCAGCCGTCCGACCGGGTCGTAGGAGTACGTGGTGATCTGGCCTGCGGCGTCCTTGCGGACGATCCGGCCGGTGGCGTCGCGTTCGAAGGAGACCGTCTCGCCGAGCGGGTTGGTACGGGAGGCCAGCTTGCCGGAGGCGTCGTACGCGTACGTGAGGACCCGGCCGTCGAAGTCCGACTCGGTGAGCGGGCGGCCCGCCGGGTCGTAGGTGTAACTCCAGGTGAGACCCTGCGGGTTGGTGACCTGGGTGAGGCGCAGTTCCTTGTCGTGGGTGAACGTGTAGCGGGCGCCGTCCGGGCCGGTCTGGGCGGCCAGCTGGTCGAAGTGACCGTACTCGAAGGAGGTCACGCCGCCGTTCGCGTCCACATGGGCCGTGCAGTTGCCCTCGCCGTCGTAGGTCCAGCGCTGTTCGGCGCCGTCCGGGGCGGTGTGCCGGGCGAGCTTGCCCTCGGTCGTCCACTCCAGGCGGGTGGTCGCGCCGAGCGGGTCGACCAGGGTGGTGGGCCGCCCGAAGGCGTCCCGGTGGTACGTGGTGACGGCGCCCAGCGGATCGGTGATCTCGACCGGCAGCCCGGCCGCGTCGCAGCGCACCCGGGTGGTGGCGCCGAGCGCGTTGGTGATCGCGGAGAGATGGCCGCGTTCGTCGTAGGTGTGGTGGGTGGTGTGCCCGGTGGGGTCGGTGAGGGCGGTGGGGTTGCCGCGTTCGTCGTACGCGTGGCGCCAGATCGCGCCGTCCGCCTCGGCGATCTCCAGCGGGAGGCCGAGGTCGTTGTACGTCGAGGTCGACACGAACCCGGCGGCGTCGGTGACCCGGGTGCAACGGCCCTGGTCGTCGTAGGCGAACCGGACGGTCCGGCCGAGCGGGTCGGTACGGGACAGCACCTTGCCGAAACGATCCTGCTCGGTGCGGACCGTATTCCCCGAGCCATCCGTCACGGCCACGATCTGGGACCGCTCGTTCACCACGTAGCGGCTGGTGTTCCCCTCGGCGGAGGTGACCGTGGTGACCCGGTGGCCGGTGTGCGGGTCGGGGGCGCCGTAGTGGAGGCGGGCCGCGAGGTGGCCCTCGGTGCCGCCCTCGGCGATCACCCGGTCGCGGTTGTCGTAGACGTAGTCGTAGGCGTGGCCGTTGGTGTCCGTCCACGCGATGATCCGGCGCTCGTCGTCGTAGTCGAACCGCATCGGGCGGCCGGAGGATTTGACGACCTCGGTGAGATCGCCGTCCGTGTAGCCGTACCGCACCAGCTCCAGGTCCGAGCCGTCCGAGCCGTCCGAGCCGTCCGAGCCGTCTGGGGCGTCCGAGCCGTCTGGGGCGGCGGCGCCCGCCAGGTGGAGGGCGGTGATCCGGCCGTCCCGGGTGGTCAGCTTCAGGTGGTAGCCGCCGTCGTGGACGATGGCGGACGGGGCGCCGTCCGCGCCGTACTCGAACGTCAGCCGGTGGCCGTTGCGGTCGCCGATCTCCGCGATCGGCGCGTCGCCGTCGCCGCCGTCCGCCGGGCCGGTGAAGTACCGGACGTGGCCGGTGTCCGGGTCGGTGATGGTGAAGTCGCCCTCGGCGTTGCGCTCCAGCGGCCAGCGCGGGCCCGCCTTCGGCAGCGTCGGGACGCCGGGCGCGGGATGCGGATAGTCCAGCAGCATCCCGTCCTGCTGGACGAAGACGACGCCCCTGGCGCCGATCTCCAGCCGCTGATCGGCGGTGCACGCCCACGTCGGGCCGAACCAGCGGCCCGCGCGGTAGCCGGACGTCCCCTGCCGGGTGAAGTTCAGCGGCAGCAGACCCGGCAGCGACACATCCGTCTGCGGCAGATACATGCGGCCGGTGGCCAGGTCCACCGGGTCGGTGGGTCCTGGGGTCTTGGTGCCGTTCGGGATGGAGTGCGGCGAGTGGCCGTCCTTGGCGAGGTGCGCGAGCCCGGACTCCACCTTGTTCGCGGTGGTGACGGTCTTGGCGGCGGTCGCGGCGCCCTTGGCCGCGCCGAGCCCCTTGGTGCCGATCAGCTCGGGGAGGAGCCGTCCGATGCCCTCCGCCGGGTCCTTGGTGAAGGAGTCGTACATCCCCTTCAGCGCGCCGCCCGGGTTGTTGGCCATCTGGACCAGACCGGCGGCGGTGTTGTTCAGGTTGGTGACGTACTCGGCGGGGTGGGTGAGGTTGTACGGGTCGAGCGCGTTCACCTGGCGGGCGAAGTTCACGACGCCCGCCGTGCCCTTGATGACACCGCCCGCGAGGTGCGAGGCGTCCAGCTTCAGCCCCTCGACGCCGTCCGACACCTGCTCGCTGTACGACGGCTTCGCGGGCGCCTCGTCCCGGGCCGTCTCCACCGCCTTCTTGGCCGCGTCGTGCGCCTCGTTGCGCTGCCGCCGGGCCTCTTTGAGGATGTCCTCCGCCGCCTTGATGCCCTCGGCGCCCGGGTCGTGGAACGTGCCGGGCTTGTCCGGCAGCGTGCTCGGATCGCGGTCCTCGGCGGGCAGGAGGTTGTACTTCGTGGCGGCCGTGTTGTACGCGTCCACCTTGCCGTTGTGCGCGGAGCGGGCGTCGTCGGACGCCTTCTTCGCCGCCTTGTACTTGTCGATGGCCAGCTGCGCCTGCTGTTGCGCCCACTCGACCGTCCCGGCGAAGTGGCTCAGCGCGCCGCCCGCCTTCTCGCAGGCGTCGGCGGCCTTGTACCACTTCTTCGGCTCGACCGAGACCCTGCTGTAGAAGGCGTTGGCGAACACGCCCTTCATGAGCTGGTCGGGGTCGACGCCCTTGAGGCCACGGCCGACGTTGTTGAACGACTTCGCGAAGTCGGCCAGGTGCTCGGCCGTGGAACGCAGCTTGCTGGGGCTGCCGTGGACCAGCTTCTTGGGGTCGTCGGTCTGGTCGAGCTGCCACTCGTCGACGTCGGCGCCGAGCGCGTTGGCGGCGGAGGCGCTCTTATCGCGAACCCAGTCCGCGCCGCCCTCCCAGCCCGCGTCGTCCAGCCGGTCGGCGGTCCAGCTGCCCGCGCTCTCGATGCCGTCGCCGACGTCCTCGACGCGGTCCTCGACGAAGTTCTCGACCGGGTCGGGTATGAAGTCGCCGAGGCCCATCAGTGCTCGCCTCCGGTCGGCTGCTGCTGTTGTGCTTGAGCTTGTGCGCGTTCCTCGGGGGAGGGGCCGAAGGTGTCGTCCAGGGACTGGGCGAACTGCTGGTCGTCGACCCCGGCGATGTCGTTCGCCATTCCGGTCTGGAAGCCGCCCGCCCCCTCGGTCATCAGGCTGCGGCCGGTGTCCTTCCAGGTCTGGCCCATCTCGGTGCCCGCCTTGTCCCAGGACTCGGCGCTGTAATCGGGCGCGTCGGGCCGCAGGACGTCGCCCCAGCTCTGCTTGGCGATCTCGTCCTCGGTGGCGTGCGGATTGCCGGTGGGGGAGAGGGCGTTGACGGCCACCTTGAACGTGCCGCCCCAGTACTGGTCCTCCTCCCAGGAGGCGCCCGCCGAGATGCCCAGCCGGTTGGCGATCTCGTTGGCGTCCTGGATCAGCCCGCGGACGCCCCACTCCCAGCGGTCGCAGAACCCCTCGAAGGCGTCGGCCAGGCCGCCGCCACCGGCCTCCATCTTCGACAGCGTCATGTCGGTGAAGCCGCTGCCCTGGAGGGCGCCGGTGGAGCTGCCCACGTCCTTCAGCTCGCCGATGGCGCCGCGGAGGCCCTTGGTGATGAGGGCGACGGACTCTTGGGTGACTTTGAAGTCGGCGCCGCCGCTCATCGGTGGGCCGCGGTTTCGTTTTCGGTCCCGGCCTCGGGGAGGTCTACCGCGACCTCGTCCGGGACGATCCCCTGTACGGGCGGGAACATCATCGAGCCGTCCTCGTCCGCCACGTCCAGCGCGACCCCCGCCGGGCCGTCCATCGCGGGGACCAGCACATCCAGCAGCCGGGCGCCCAGTACGGTCGCGAACTCCCACTCCTGGCGGGCCGCGCCGCGGGCCTCGGCGAAGCGGGCCAGGGCGAATTCGTCCGTAAAGGCGTAGATCCAGTCGATTCCGCCGTATGTCGCCGTCATGAAGTCGTCGTCGACCAGCGGTACCAGTACGGCGGTGCGGCGGAACTCGCCCACCATCGCGGCCGGATCGCCCGATCCGGCCCGTACTGCCGCTATATGCTCCACCAGCTCCACTGTGGACCCCCGTGCTCTGTTTCCGATCGCGGTTACGTTAACCCAGGGGGCGGGGCGCCGGAACGGTGGTGGGGCTATCTCACAGGCTAGGCACCCACCGTGCCGTCGACTCCCTCGCGCAGGAAGTCGGCGTGGCCGTTGTGGCGGGCGTACTCCAGGAGTGCGTGGGTCATGACGAGCCGCAGCGACAGGTCCTTGCCCCAGCGCTCGCTGCGTACGTGCGCCACCTCGCGCTGCCAGGCGTCGAACGCCTCGGTTCTGGCGGACGTCGTCGCGTCGTGCGCCACCTGGTAATCGCGCTGGTCGGACCAGACGAGGGGGATGTTTTCGCGGTTCGCGACGATGCGGAACCAGGTGCGTTCTACTTCGGCCATGTGGCGGACGAGGCCGAGCAGCGAGAGTGTCGAGGGTGGCATCGACTGCTGCCGTAGCTCCTCATCGGAGAGGCCGTCGCATTTCATGGCGAGGGTGGCGCGGTGGAAGTCGAGAAAGCCGCGGAGGGTTTCGCGTTCGCGTGCGAGGAGGGGCGGGGCTGGGCGGTCGGTGGCTGTGGCGGCGGGTCCTCCCGGGGCGTTTGGAGCGTTGCGGGACCCTGGTACAACCGATTTCGCGCCCGGGGCGGCTGCGCCCCTGTCCCGGATGCGATGCACACCCACCGCACCTGTCCCGCCCAAGCTCGGACCGACCGACGAGCCGCCGAGGGTGAAGCGCCACGCCACCGAGGCCGCATCCGGGATAATCGGAACGAGGTCACGTCCCCACGGCGAACCTGTGCACGGAGTTCGGGTATTTTGCCCTTTTGGCTAGGAATGGTGGCTTTGTCGGATTGTGTGAAAGTGATGGAAACCGAGCACTCGGCTACATAAAGCCCCAGGTCAGCTCCTGTGGTCCCCGCACACGCGGGGTTGGTCCCAACCTGTCACCGGCACGGGCGGTCGGCAAGATGTGGTCCCCGCACACGCGGGGTTGGTCCCATAACGAAACTCGTTCACGAACAGAGGATCGTGTGGTCCCCGCACACGCGGGGTTGGTCCCCTCACCAAGACACAGGGCACGGGGAAGGGACAGTGGTCCCCGCACACGCGGGGTTGGTCCCCTCGCCCGGGCCGTCGAGACCGATCAGCTCGCGTGGTCCCCGCGCACGCGGGGTTGGTCCCGTCGGGGACCAGGGATGGGGGGTGGTCCTAGCGTGGTCCCCGCGCACGCGGGGTTGGTCCCCAGTCGTTCCCGGGCAGCGCCCCGGGGTCGGTGTGGTCCCCGCGCACGCGGGGTTGGTCCCAACCAGGGCCAGGGCCGCGATCGTGTCGGTGGGTGGTCCCCGCGCACGCGGGGTTGGTCCCACGTGGCTGACCAGGGGCGGCCACTACGGGCAGTGGTCCCCGCGCACGCGGGGTTGGTCCAGTTCCGCAGCGAAGCCCAGTACGCGGACGCCCGTGGTCCCCGCGCACCCGGGGTTGGTCCCGCAGTGGCGGCCGGGGCGCCCAAGCCGTGTTTGTGGTCCCCGCACACGCGGGGTTGGTCCCGCGCCACCGGCCAGATGCTGTACCTGGACGCGGTGGTCCCCGCACACGCGGGGTTGGTCCCCGCCATGGGCACCGGCAAGAAGGTCTGACGCCGTGGTCCCCGCGCACGCGGGGTTGGTCCCTGCAATGGGGCGAGTGCGGCCCCGTTGCAGCCGTGGTCCCCGCGCACGCGGGGCTGGTCCCTCCTCCCCGGTGGTGGATTCGACGTCCACGAGCGGCCGTCCCGCGACTCTGCCTTCGACCCCGAGACGGGCAACCGCTTCACGTAGGCTGGTGTGCCGGTGTGCGTGCATCCCGAGCGGGTTGGGCTTCCCGCTGCCGCGTACGCCACTGAGCAGCGGCCGCTGCCCTGGGAGGTGCCCCCGCCGGTCGACCCGGACGAGGTGGTGGTGTGGGTGCGGGATGCGCTGACCGCAGCACCGCCGGACGCCTGCGGCGGAGTGATCGACCAGGCGATGAGCATCCTCCGGGCCTCCGATCCGGCGATGGACGTCACGGCGGTGCTGCGGGCCGCGCTCAACTAAGCGAGGACCGGCCCGCCCGGTTTATCGGGCCGCAGGGGCGAGGCCGCCCGCACCGCGTCGTGCAGGTCATTCCCGGCGGTGCACCGGTGGCCGTCCCGGCAGTCGGCGCAGTCCATGGCGTGGTCGAGGAACTGGCTCCAGGCCGTCGACTCGGGCTCCGGAGCGGTGGGCTCGGCGCCGCAGACGGGCGCGGGCGGCTGCTTGGGCGCCGTCATTTCTGCCGCCTGACGGGCTCGTTGCGGTCGAGGAGACGGCGGCTGCAGTCGAACGGGTCGCGCTGCTTCGGGAACGTGGGCGCGCAGCCGGGGCAGGCGTAGACCGTGCCGCCGCCACCGCTCCCGCCGTAACCGATCGCGACAACGACCGGCTGCCTGGTGGTCTTCTGGCAGCGGGCGCAGATCTGGGGCATCACCGGGCCGTCGCCTCCTCGGCGGGCTCGGCGAGTGCTCGGGCCAGGGCCAGGCGCAGCCGGTGCGGATCGGTCAGGTACCGGCCGTCGCTCGCCGGGGTCCGCCAGTGCAGGCGCGGGCCTTGCGTCCAGGTAGCGGGCGGTACGCCGACGTAGGTGACCTCGGCGCCATGTGCGCCGAGGGCGTGGATGCCGTGGTGGAGACGCTCCCAGTGTTGGGCGTGGCCCGAGGGGATGAACCAGTACATGAGGCCGTAGTCCGCGATGACGGCGCCGGAGGTGTCGCCGAGCAGTTCGAGGGCGCGTTCCCCTAAGTCCGCGGGGGCTCGGACGATGTCCCAGTGCGGCCCGACTTTGATCATCTCAACTTCGGTGCCTGCTGGCGGTGCCCATTGGTCGGCTCGGGCTCGGGTCGTCATGGTTCGGCTCCGTGTACGGACGGTGTGCTGACCGTCACAGCGTGCCGAACTTCGAGGCCGTCAGTGTTCCCGGATACGGAACAATGGCGCCCCTCGCGGCTGCTACATGCCGACCCACGCGGCCAACGAGGACAGGGACTCAGGCGCCCGCCGCTGACGGCGCACCAGGACGCCGATGGTCTCCCGCATCAGCGGGTGATACCGGGCCTGCTGCGGAGCGGCCTTACGCGCCCGGAGCAAGAAGCGCTCGGCGGGCTCCGTTTTCCCCATCTGCGCGTAGGCACGGGCCATCTCGATGTAGTACCGACCGACACGCATCCGCGGATGCGTGTCCGGGAAGTGCAACTTCTTGGACAGCTTCACCGCCTCGCCCAGCTCGCCCAGCTCCACGTTCGTCGCGACATCGAAGTGCTGCACGTTGGTCAGACCAAACGACGACCAGTAGACGTCCGGGACGTCCCGGCCGATCTTCTTGGCCGTTTCACGGGCGAGTCCCATGAATCCGGCGACGGAGTCAGCGTCGCGCGCCTGAGCAGCCGCGATGGCTGACGCGAGATGCAGGCTCCCGGCCACCGCCAGGGCCTCCACAGACTTGGGCCGCTCGACCTGGTCGATGAGCCGGTGGCCGCGCGTGATGACCTGTAGCGACATCTGGTTGTTCCCTCGGCGGAGCAGCATGCTCGACCGCTTGTTCAGCCGGATGGCGAGCAGCAGCGGGTCCTGTGCCTGCTCCGCCATCCAGCCCATGCGCTCCAAAGCGATGGATGCCAGGTCGTGGTAGCCGACCCGGTAGGCGAACTCATAGGCGACCCAGTAGCACCAGCTCAACGACGAGGCCGCGCGCCGGTAGTCCTCGCCCGGCGATAGGAGGCTGACCGTCGTGGTGAGTTCGCCGAGCAGCCCGGGTAACTTCTGGCCGATGTCCTTGTACTCCGTGGCGGAGGCCCCATCACACAACGCACGTACGTCGCTCTCCACTTGGCCGATGGGCCTGGGGGTGATGTGGGGGTCCGGCCCAAGGTCGTACATGTCGAGAGCCTCGGACAGCGGGGAGATCAGGCGGTCGAGATGATCCTGCTGCAACTCGGACATGTACGGCTGGCCGTTGAGCACAGCGACGTCGACCTGGAGGACGCGCGCAACGGCGGCTACGACGGACGGCGTAGCTGGAGCCAGGCCCCGCTCAACCTTGGCGATGGTGCCTCGGGAGAGGAACGAACGTTGCGCGAGGGCAGTCTGGGTGAGCTGACGCAGTTTCCGGTAGTCCGCGATCCGCGCGCCGGTGTGCTCCTCAATGCTCGGTGGCATGCTGAACTCCGTTCTGACCTAGACACTCAGAACGGTACCCCCGGCTGCCTGGCGGGTGCGGTCGATCGGCCCCCATTCCGGTGGGGGCCGTCGCGCTTCCTTGACACGACGAAACGCCCTCTCGCCCGGCCCGGAGGCCAGACGAGGGATACGCGTGCTCGGTGCTACGAGGCAGGCCCGTAGCCCGTCAGCGCCCGCACGATGGCGGGCTCGGTGGTATCCGGGGGCCGGTACCCGGCGCCCGGAACTGGTGCGTACCGCTCTCGGGCGCGCCCAGGTGGGTGCGCGCTCTTCGCAGGCTGAGCACGACGAAGCCCTGCGGGCGCCGCTGACCTGCGGAAGGGTGGGGCAGGAAAATTGGAGTGAGGGGCGGGGTTACGGACGCATGACGAACCTGGGCATAGGGTTCAGTTGTTTTGCCCTTTTCGTGAGGAAGGGCGGGTTTGCCGGATGGTGTGAAAGTGATTGAAGCCGAGCACTCGGTTACATAAGGCCCCAGGCCAGCTCCTGTGGTCCCCGCGCACGCGGGGTTGGTCCTGGCGGGACACCGCCGTACTGGGTCACGGTGCCGTGGTCCCCGCGCACGCGGGGTTGGTCCCGACCCTCTGGGCTGGGAGGTGCCCCGAGACGGGTGGTCCCCGCGCACGCGGGGGTGGTTCCGGGCATGAGCACTCAGCGGCTGGCGTCGGTGTGGGTCAGCCGCGCGACCGGTATGAGCCCGTCCGTGCGCCACGGAAGCGAGGCACGGACGGGTCCAAAGCTTCTGCCGGGCCGGACTGATACGGACGCCGTGGGCGGCCTGCTGGACGATGGCGCGGAGGCCTCGTGCTCTGAACCCTGGGCGCCGCTGGCGGTCAGAGCGGCACTGCGGCGGGTGATCAGCGCCACGGGCGCTGAGCGGCCGGGCGGCGGAACCGGAACCGGCAATGACTATGCCGACGGCGCCCGATGGGCTCCGCCGACATAGCCTGCCTAGCCTTCAGCACGCCGATGACTCGCCGCGCCAGGAAGGGGCAGCCAGCCCTCAGGAGGCTGAAATACTGATGCGTGACGCCAAGAGAGCTACCGGCCTGAACCTTCGCGGGTGTTCTTGCTGCGCATGTCCGGCACCTTGTTGATGGCGAACGCGTACAATCCCCCGAGGGCGAATATTGCCAGATACTGAGCCCAGGCAACATCATCGAGCGCCCTGCTTGCCGCAATGAGCACCCCGGCCCAGAGGAGAGTAAATACAATCTTGGCCATCAGAGTTCCTTCCCCTCAGCCGAGCGAAGAGAGGCAGCCGGTGGCGCCGCCGACAACAGTCTTGGCCGCGACGTCCTTGGCCACGTCCTTGCTGACGTAGCGGCCGACGACCAGCGCCCCTGCCCCGACGATTGCCCCCTTGATCAGGCAGTTCTTAACGAGCTTCTCCATCTTGGTGTTGTGCATCAAGTATGCACAGTCGTCCTTGCTATCAGACATGATGCACATCGAACGAGCTTCTTCGATGGGGCTCACCATGGTGGACTGTGCCGCTGCGGGCCGCGGCTTCGACTCGGCGTATGCCACACCAGTGCCGCTGCCGAGAACTATGCCTCCCAGCATGACGGCCGACATTGCACCGGAGAGAGCGCTCTTCATAAATCCTCCCGTTTCAGCTTTCCCCCAGAGCGGCTTTGGTCAGAAGTCGCCCCGTGTTGGCCAATTACGAATGTACTAGCCGACTTCCTTATCGGGAACCCGATTGAGCGGATCTTGAGCTTGACGATTCCGTGAAGCTCTCGCGCGATATCCAATGTAGCCGTTTCGGTCAATTGATGACCCAATGTCCGACTATTCTCTGGCTATGGCGAGATGGTGCATGGCCGGACCGTCGCCCACTACCCCGAACCACTTCACCGGTGCCATCGCGAGCGGCTGGCGTTGGTGTAGGCCAGCGGCGCGACCGGTATGGGAGCCCGTCCGGGCGCCGCGGAAGCGACGTGCGGACGGGCCCAGAGCCTCTGCCGGGCCGGGCTGCTCAGTCCGGTAGTTGCCAGCGCGTGTTCTTCGGCCCGTCCAGCCGCAGTGTGTGTGCCCCGTCTGGGGCCACAGTGAGGCCGTAGCGTTCGTGGCCCGGTCGCCCGGTTTCCTGCCAATGGGTCAGCAGCGGCTCCCGCTCGGTCCACAGATCTCGGGGGCCGCCGTGGTCGAGCCGAGCGGTGCGGGCCCCGGTCATGGTGATGCGTGCCCATGAGGAGGTCCTCGGTTCGAAGAGGCAACGCATCTGCTGGCCGTCGTTCGTCAGGACGAAGTCGTCGACCTGAGGATGCAGCAGCGAGGCGAGGAATTGCGGTCCCGTTGCGTCCAGACTCGCGGGGATGGTGATCTCCCGGGTCTGGCCTGTCCAGGCCAGCAGTGGCTTCACGAGCCGCTGTGCGGTGGTGCCCATGGCATCAGGGGTGGGCCGGGCGGCCATGAAGGTCGCCAGGCCGGGGAGGAAACGGCCGTCGGCGGAGTGGTCGGCGGCGAGCGTGAGGCACGCGATGCCGCAGCCGACGTTGGCCACGATCATGCCGCCGGGGCGGAGTTGCTCCAGCCAGGGTGCCGGGATCCTGGGCACTCCGCACGTCGCCAGCAGCCGATCGTACGGAGCGCGCTCGGGGTGACCGGCCATCCCGTCCCCGGCGACGAGCGTGGGCTCGTACCCGGCCTGCCGCAGGCGGTCCCTGGCGGTGGCCACCAGCTTGGGGTCGACATCGATCGTCACGACGTGGTCGGCCCCGAGGCGGTGGGAGAGGAGCGCCGCGTTGTAGCCGGTGCCCGCGCCCACCTCCAGCACGGTGTCCCCGTCGCGCACGTCGAGGGCTTCGAGCATCCGCGCCATGAGGGACGGCTGTGTGGAGGAGCTGGTCGCGGTGCCGTCCTGGTCGAACTGTGTCAGGAGGGAGATGTCCTGGTACGCCGCGGTCAGCCACGCGGGGTCGCCCTGGCTGTACTCGTGGAGGACGCCTTGCGACCGGACGGTGAAGTGGGGGACGAACTCGTGGCGGGGGACGCTGAGGAAGGCGGCGCGCCACGGCTTGGACCGGATGCAGCCGGTGCTCACCAGGTGGTCGGCCATGTGGCGGCGCAGCTCGTCAGCGGCGGACGGTGCGTCGGTGATGGTCATGGGGTGGGCCTTTCCCGTAGGTCAGCGAGTGCTCGGGTGATGGGCGTGCGCAGGTCCGGGACGAACCCCCACTGGCCGTTGGGGTTGACGTCGACCAAGTGCCAGTCCCCTTGTGGGTTAACGAGGAAGTCCAGTGCGACGTATTGGAGCCCGAAGGCGTAGGTCAGCATGTGGACGCCTGCGGCGATGTGCTCGGGCACCTCGCACGGCTACATCAGCCCGCTGAACCCGGCCCGTGACTCCAGGGATCGCTAGGCTTCGGAGCGTCAGTCGGCTGCGCTGCGAAGGGCGGAGGCCGCAGATGCCACAGGACTGTGAGGCGAGCCCCTTCTCCAACGATGGGGAGCGGCCCGTGTGCGGGATCTGCCCGAGTCTGCGGCTCCCCGGTGGTGGATTCGACGTTCACGAGCGGCCGTCCCGCGACTCTGCCTTCGACCCCGAGACGGGCAACCGCTTCACGTCGGCTGGTGTGCCGGTGTGCGTGCATCCCGAGCGGGTTGGGCTTCCCGCTGCCGCGTACGCCACTGAGCAGCGGCCGCTGCCCTGGGAGGTGCCTCCGCCGGTCGACCCGGACGAGGTGGTGGTGTGGGTGCGGGATGCGCTGGCCGTAGCACCGCCGGACGCCTGCGGCGGAGTGATCGACCAGGCGATGAGCATCCTCCGGGCCTCCGATCCGGCGATGGACGTCACGGCGGTGCTGCGGGCCGCGCTCAACTAAGCGAGGACCGGCCCGCCCGGTTTATCGGGCCGCAAGGGCGAGGCCGCCCGCACCGCGTCGTGCAGCTCATTCCCGGTGGCGCACCGGTGGCCGTTCCGGCAGCCGGTGCAGTCCATGGCGTGGTCGAGGAACTGGCTCCAGGCCGTCGACTCGGGCTCCGGAGCGGTGGGCTCGGCGCCGCAGGTGGGTGAGGGCGGCTGCTCGGGTGCCGTCATTTCTGCCGTCTGACGGGCTCGTTGCGGTCGAGGAGACGGCTGCTGCAGTCGAACGGGTCGCGCTGCTTCGGGAACGTGGGCGCGCAGTCGGGGCAGGCGTAGACCGTGCCGCCGCCACTGCTCCCGCCGTGACCGATCGCGACGACGACCGGCTGCCTGGTGGTCTTCTGGCAGCGGGCGCAGATCTGGGGCATCACCGGCCCGTCGCCTCCTCGGCGGGCTCGGCGAGTGCTCGGGCCAGGGCCAGGCGCAGCCGGTGCGGGTCGGTCAGGTACTGGCCGTCGCTCGCCGGGGTCCGCCAGTGCAGGCGCGGGCCTTGCGTCCAGGTCGCGGGCGGCACGCCGACGTAGGTGACCTCGGCGCCATGTGCGCCGAGGGCGTGGATGCCGCTGTGGAGGCGCTCCCAGTGTTGGGCGTGGCCCGAGGGGATGAACCAGTACATGAGGCCGTAGTCCGCGATGACGGCGCCGGAGGTGTCGCCGAGCTGTTCGAGGACGCGTTCCCCTAAGTCTGCGGGGGCTCGGACGATGTCCCAGTGCGGCCCGACTTTGATCATCTCAACTTCGGTGCCTGCTGGCGGTGCCCATTGGTCGGCTCGGGCTCGGGTCGTCATGGTTCGGCTCCGTGTACGGACGGTGTGCTGACCGTTACATCGTGCCGACGCGAAAGGGCCGGAACTATCAGAGCTGATTGATAGCCCCGGCCAGAGATTGACGGGGCGTTACACGCCCAGCCAGGTTCCGAATCCGGTGAACGTCTCCGGCATGTTCCTGCGTACATGAGCCAGCCCGGCGTACGTCTCCCGCACCATCGGGTGGTACCGCGTCTGCTGCGGCGCCACCTTCCGCGCCTTCTGCAGGCTGCCGAAGCTGTCCTTCGTGCGGCCCATCCACAGCTGCGCCCGAGCGACCTCGGCGTGGTGATGAGCCAGCCGCGACGGTGGCCAGTCCTCCGGCAGCGTCAGGTCCTTCGAGGCCGCCACCGCTTCGGGGTACAAGTCCCGCTCGGCGAGCGTGCTGACCTTGTGGACGCCCACGTTGGCCGGGCCGAAGGCGAGCCAATGCGTTTCGATCGCCTCGCCCGTGCGCTTCGCGATGCGCTCGGCCTCGGCCAGGTGGTTGTCGGCGGCATCCCCGTCTTTGCTGCGGGCGGACAGGACGGCGGCGCCCAGGTGGAGCTGGCCAGTTACGACGTCCCGTTCCCGGCTGGCCTCGGCCTGCTCCATGGCCGACATCCCCAAACGGATCAGTCGCTGCCCGGTCCCGTACTGGGCGGCCCGCAGGTAGACCAGGGCGCGCATGTACTGGCGCATCCCGCTGAGTACCGCGTCGGAGCCGCGCTGAGCCGCCCACTCCAGCCGGTCCAGAGCGACCGTGCACAAGTCCGCGTAGCCGAGTTTCGTCGTGACGTCGTACGCCGTGCGGTACGTGCTGGCCAGGATCTTCCACGCCTGGTCGCTGCCCGCTTCGTACGCCGTGGCGGTCGCCTCGTGAATGAGCGTCGGCAGCTCGGCCGCGGCGGTCTTCAGGTCCGTGGCGCGCACCAGCGTGCACAGGCGCTCGGCGTCGGCGTGCAGCTCGGCCAGCCCGCGCGGGGCGACTTCGGGATCGGGGCCGAGGTCGTACACGTCCAGTGCCTCGCGGATGGGCTGGATCAGGCCGTCGAGCTGGTCGTGGCGCAGCTCGTCCAGATAGGGCTGACCTGTGAGTTCGGAGACAGGGACGGACAGGGCGCGGGCCAGGGCGCCGATGACGGACGGGCTGGCGGGCATGGCACCCTGCTCGACTTTGGTCAGGGTGCTGTACGAGACGTGGCTCTTGTCGGCCAGCTCGCGCTGGTTCAGGTGCCGGGTTTTGCGCGCCCGCGCGATTCGCTTACCGGTGTGCTCTTCGATGCTCTGTGGCATGCTGAACTCCGTTCTGCGTTGACATCAGAACGCTACCCGCGGTCGGCTCCGCAGGTACGGCTAAACGGCCCCCATCTCGGTGGGGGCCGTCGCGCTTCCTTGACACGACGGACGCCCCTCGCTCGGCCCGGAGGCCAGACGCGGGGTACGCGTGTGCGGTGCCGCGATGCGGGCCCGTAGCCCGTCAGGGCTCGCACGATGGCGGGGCTCGGTGGTATCCGGGGGTCGGTACCCGGCGATCGGAAGGCGGGACAGTGTCGCTGCTCGTGCTGTGGGACATCGACCACACGCTCGTGGATACCCGCGGCGTCGGCCGGGAAGTCTGGGCCGAGGCATTCGAGGAGGTCACCGGCCAGCCCATGCGGCAGCAGGCGAGGGTCGACGGGTCGACCGAGCCGGTGATCCTCCGGGAGACGCTGGCGTTGCACGGGCTGGAGGGCAGTCGGGAGCTGTTCGAGCGCTTCGCCCGGGCGCTCGGAGCCGCCCACATACGGCGCGCGGCCGAGCTGCGTGAGCGGGGGCGCGCTCTCCCCGGGGCGCCGTCGTTGCTGTCTGCCCTGGCAGCGCGCGACGGCATGGTGCAAACGGCGGTGACGGGCAACATCCGCGCCGCAGCTCAGGTCAAGCTGGCGGCATTCGGCCTCGATCCGTACGTCGACCTCACCATCGGCGCCTTCGGCGAGGACGCGGAGGGGCGCCCGGAGCTGGTGCATACCGCCCTCGGGCGCGCCCGGGTAGGTGCGGAGTTCGCCGTGTTGGTCGGGGACACGCCGTCCGATGTGCGGGGCGGGCTGGGTGCGGGCGTCCGCGTGGTCGGTGTCGCCACCGGGCGTACCAGCGCGGAGGAGCTGCGGGCCGCTGGGGCTGCCGAAGTGGTTGAAGATCTTTCCGACACCGGGCGGATGCTGAAGCTCCTCGCAGGCTGAGCGCGACGAAGACCGCTGCGACGAAGGCCCGGGGGCGCCGCTGACCTGCGGGAGGGTGGGGGCAGGAATATCAGGGCGGGCGGGTGGGTTACGGTCGCATGGGCACGAGCACTGTGGAACTCACCAAGGACAACTTCGACGAGATCGTCTCGGGCGCCGATTTCGTCCTGATCGACTTCTGGGCCTCCTGGTGCGGCCCCTGCCGGATGTTCGCGCCGGTGTACGAGAAGGCCGCGGAGCGGCACTCGGATCTGATCTTCGCGAAGGTCGACACCGAGGCGCAGCCCGAGCTGGCGGCGGCGTTCGACATTCAGTCGATCCCCACGCTGATGATCGTGCGCGACAACATCGCCGTCTTCGCGCAGCCCGGCGCGTTGCCCGAGCAGGGGTTGGAGGAGGTCATCGGGCAGGCGCGGGATCTCGACATGGACGCCGTACGGGCCTCCGTCGCCACGCCTGCGGCCGATGGCTGAGCTGGTGCTGATCCGGCACGGCGAGACCGAGTGGAGCCGTACCGGGAAGCACACCAGCTGGACCGACCTGCCGCTGACGGCGCGCGGTGAGGAGCAGGCCCGGGCGCTGCGGCCGCTGCTGGCGGGGCGGAAGGTCGGGTTGGCGTTGGTCAGCCCGTTGGGGCGGGCTGCCCAGACCGCGCGCCTTGCCGGGCTCACCGAGGTGCACACCGAGGCTGAGCTGCGGGAATGGGACTACGGCGGGTATGAGGGCGTGACCACCGCCGAGATCCATGAGACGCGGCCCGGGTGGGAGCTGTGGACGGATGGGGTGGCGCCCGGTGATGTCGCCCATCCGGGGGAGACGCCGGAGCAGATCGGGGCGCGGGTCGACCGGGTGCTGGCCAGGATCGAGCCCGAGTTGCGCGACGAGGACGGTGAGGATGTCGTACTCGTGGCGCACGGGCATGTGCTGCGGGTGCTCACCGCCCGTCGGCTGGGGCTGCCGCCCGCCGCCGGGGCGCTGTTCCGGCTGGAGACCGCGACCGTCAGTCGACTGGGAACCGAGCACGGGCGTCCGGCTCTGCTGGCGTGGAACTTGACGTGCTCCTCGGCCTAAAGTCCGAGGGTTCCTGCCGCGGTCGGGTGACCGCCTGGGTGGCTTCCTGCTTCAACGCGCTGTGCCGGGACTTTCGTCCTGGTCTTACCTGCGCTCTGCAAGGCGTTTAGCCTGTCCGCCCGTCCGGCGGCCAAGGTGTTCTGGGAGGCGTTGTCGTCGCGGTCGTGGACGGTCCCGCATCCGGCGCATGTCCATTGGCGGATGTGGAGGGGTTTGGGGCCGTCCTTGACGCCACACACGGAGCACTTCTGCGAGGTTGGCTCGAAGCGTCCGATCTTGCCGAAGTACCTGCCGTGCTTGACTGCCTTGTACTCCAGCATGTTCACGAACGCCGACCATCCGGCGTCGTGGACGGACTTGGCCAGCCGGGTCCGCGCGAGGCCGGAGACCGCGAGGTCTTCCACATACACCGCTTGGTTGTCGCGGATGATCTGTGTGGAGGCTTTGTGGTGCCAGTCCCTGCGCCGGTCGGCCACCCGGGCGTGCTGCCGCGCGACCCGGGCACGGGCCTTGTCCCGGTTCTTCGATCCCTTGGCCTTCCGGCTGAGGTCTTTCTGTAACCGTTTGAGTTTCTTCTCCGCGCGGCGCAGGAACTTCGGGGAGCGGATGCGGGTGCCGTCGGACAGCACAGCGAAGGTGGACAGTCCCAGATCGATGCCCACTTCGGCATCGAGCACGGGAAGGACATGCGGTTCGGTGTCCACCACGAAGCTCATGAAGTACCGGCCGGCGGAGTCTTTGGTGACAGTCAGGGAAGTGGGCGGGCTCGGCAGCGGCCGGGACCACTTCACCTTGATGTCGCCGACCTTGGCCACGTACACCGTGCCGTTGCCGCGGAGGGAGAAGGCGCTGGCGGTCAGGCGGATGGACTGCCGGGTGTCCTTCTTCGACTTATAGCGAGGCGGTCCGACCTTGCGGCCTTTGCGCGTGCCCTTGAGGAAGTCGAAGAAGTTCTTGTAGGCGGTGTCCAGGTCGCGCAGAGACTGCTGGAGTGCGATCGCCGGTGCCTCGGCCAGCCAGGCGCGCTCGGCGGTGCGTTTGGCCTGGGTGATACGGCGCCGGGACAGTTCGGCCGACGTCACATACGGCCGCCCGGCCGCTTGTGCTTCCTCCCGGTCGCGCAGGCAATCGTTCCACACCACACGCGCGCATCCGAAGGCACGCGCCAGCGCACGACGCTGCGGGGCGTCCGGATAGACCCGGTAGTTGTAGCGGAGCTGCACAAACGTGATCGTACGTGGGTCTCATGGGCCGAGAGGGCGAATGTCGCCGTGGTAGGCATGTGGTTCCGGCGATGCGCGTTCACTTGGTTTTTGTGACCAAGTACCGGCCTGGAATGTTCACCGTCGAACATAGGTCACATCAGCCCTGAGATGCCTTCCATCCCCGGGCTGAGGGTTGGGGCTTTCACACAAGATGATTGGTAAGTTCCGTATTCCCCCTACGCCACCCGCGTACGGGACGGCGTATACGTCACCGAACAGGAAGCAGGGAACAGCGAGCATGGCTACGACGCGTACCGCGCACACCGTCTGGCAGGGCAATCTGGCCGAGGGCCAGGGGACGGTCACCTTCGACTCGTCCGGGATCGGCGAGCAGCCCGTTTCCTGGCCGTCGCGGGCCGAGCAGGCGAACGGCAAGACCAGCCCCGAGGAGCTGATCGCCGCCGCCCACTCCAGCTGCTTCTCCATGGCGCTGTCGCACGGCCTGACCCAGGCCGGTAACCCGCCCACCCGGCTCACCACCCAGGCCGAGGTCACCTTCCAGCCGGGTACCGGCATCACCGGTATCCACCTCACCGTGGAGGGCACGGTCGAGGGTCTTGACGAGGCCGGGTTCACGGCGGCCGCCGAGGACGCGAAGAAGAACTGCCCGGTGAGCCAGGCACTCGCCGGTACGGACATCACGCTGACGGCGAAGCTGGCCTGACGTCCTCCACCCGCTGCAGCAGTCCCCAGGTGAACTCCGCTACGTGGTAGCGGAGTTCACCTGTTTCGGAAGGGGCGTCGAAGGCCAGCCTTGAGCGGGTCGGCGCCGAGCCCTCCATCGGGCGCGCGGGCGGGAACGCGCGCGCCACGTCGTCCACCGTGCAGGACCAGGGGGCGAGGTCGGCGGCCGTGCGCAGGGTGGGCGCGGGTGCGCCGGGGGCGCGTACGAGCCACTCGTTCCACACCGCCCCGCCCGGCGCCGTCAGCACCTCGAACCGCAGGTCGGGCCAGAGCGGCACCGGCCAGCTCAGCGCGTCGCACGTCAGATCGCCGATCCGGCGCCGCGCGGTGGTCTCGGGCGGGCCCAGCACCGAGCGGTAGCGGGCGACGGCGGAGCGCCGCCGTGGCGAGCGCTGCATCGCCTGCCAGCGGCGGTTGGCCTCGCGCATCACGGCACGCTCGTGGCCCAGTTCGCGCAGCGCCTCCTCGACCATGCCCGGCTGGTAGTCGGCCATGCGGCGCAGCAGGACGAGGACGAAGGGGAAGGGGGTGGGGAAGGCGTCGGGCGTGGTGTCCATACGGACATCGTGGCGTACGAGCAGCGTCAGGGAGTGAGCCGTTTCGCCAGCCGTTCGTGTTCCTCGTCCGGGACCCGCTCCCCTGACGACGGGAGCAGCTGCGGGACGCCGTCCAGGATCGGGTAGCGGCGGCGCAGCCGGGGGTTGTACAGGACGTCCTCGGGCAGCAGCAGGGTCAGTGGGCCCTTGTCGAGGGGGCAGGCCAGGATCTTCAGGATCGGGTCGTCGGGGGTCATCGGTCACTTCCTTCGCGTACCGGATCGGGGTGGGCGGCGTCGCGGCGGGGGAGCGTCAGCAGCACGCACACCGCCAGCGCCGTCCCGCCGAGCCGCAGCGCGAGCCGCCACGGCTCGTGCGGCAGTGGCTCGCCGAACGCCACCGTCCCGCACACCACCGTGAACACGCAGGTCACCGTCGTGCACACCGGCACGATGAGCGACGCGCGGCAGCGCTGCAGCGCGGTCTGCGACAGCACCAGGCCCGCCGCGCCGGTGAACAGCAGCAGATACGGGTACGGGCCGCGCAGCAGCGTGAGCGCCAGGGAGCCGAGGCCACCGTCCGTCGTCAGCAGCCCGGACACGCCCTTGATGGCGAGCGAGCTGACTCCGTACAGCAGTCCGACCGCCACCCCGTACTCCACGCCCGTGACCGACGCGTCCGGGCGGCGGGCGCGACGCTCCGTCGCGCCGTACAGCAGCACGCCCGCCACCAGCGTCGGGACGCAGATGGCGAGCAGCGTGCCGGTGGCGGCGGTGTGGCCGATGTCGCCATCGCCCCGTAGCGATGCCACCACCATCACCAGGGCGCACAGGATCAGCCCGATCCCGGCCCGTTCGCGGCCACTGGTCCGCTCGCCGAGCACCCGGGAGGAGAGCAGCAGGAGCAGTACCAGGCCGGACACGAACAGGCCCTGCGCGGCCGCGATCGGCAACGTCCGGTACACCACCAGCTGGGCCGCGAACCCCGCCGCGAGCGCCGCCGAACCGGCCAGCCACAGCGGGCTCCCCAGCAGCAGCCGCAACAGCCGGGCGGGGCGGGTGGTGCTCAGGGGCGGCAGCGCGGACAGGGCGCGTTTCTCCAGGACGAAACCGGTGCTGTACGCGACGTTCGCGAGCAGCGCCGCCACCACGCCTACGCCCCAGCCCATGCGCCCGCGCCCTCCCGCCGCCGCGCGTGCACCAGCAGGATCGAGGCCAGCGACGGCACCCGGCACGCGGCGCGGTCCAGTGGCCGCAACACGCGTGGCACATCGTGGTACGGCGCCCCCGCGAGCCGTACCACCTCGAAACCGGACGCGGTGAGGAAGCCGCGCAGCGCCCGCGCCGTGTACAGCCGCAAGTGGCCGACGACCTCACGGCCCGGGCGGCCGTGGATGCCACGCAGGCTGACCTCGGAGAACACCGGCTGCACCCCGGCCAGCAGCAGCCCACGGTTGTACCAGGCCGCCAGGTTGGGGGTGGAGAGCAGCAGATGGCCACCGGGGCGCAGGACGCGGTGTATTTCGTCCAGCGCCGCGTCCGGGTCGACCAGATGCTCGACCACCTCGCTGAACACGCACGCGTCGGCGCTCCCATCGGCGAACGGCATTCCACCGTCGGTGAGTTCGCCCCGTACGACGGCGGGCAGGCGGAGTGCGGCGCGGCGCAGCGCGTCCTGCGACCAGTCGACGCCGATGAGGTGGTGGCCGCGCAGGAGGGGGAGGGCGGTGGCGGCCGCCGTGCCGTCGCCACAGCCGATGTCGAGGATGGTGGCGGCGCCCGTGTTCCCCTCGGTGGCGAGCGCGTGGGCGAGCATGCGCGCCTGGCGGCGGCTGCGGTCCGGGCCGGACGCGACGGGGACGGCGGGGTTCTCGTAGAAGTCCCGGAGCGCCGGGCTCATGCCGTACCCCTCGTGTGCGCGTGGGCGGTGGCGGCCAGCGCGCGCTGGAAGAGGCCCGCGAGCCCCGCCCCCGCCGCGTCGTCCAGCAACGCCCGCGACCAGCGCAGCGTCACATGCAGCCGCCCGCCGGTCGAGGCCGTCGTCACCGTCAGCCCGCGGGGCATCCGGGCCGGGGCCGAGAACCACACGGCGGTGGCCCGGCCCGCCTCGCCGAAGTCGAGCGCGTACGGAATCCGGCCGATGTTGCTCAGCAGCGTGGTCGAGGTCCACGGCCCGGCCGCCTGCCGTAACGTGCGCGTCACCGCCGCCCGCAGGGCGACCGGTACGGCGGGCAACGTGAGCAGCGTCCCCGCCACCCCCAGCTGCGCCCCCGGCGCGGCCTTCAGCGCCCGGGTGCGCGCGGCTGTGCGGTGCAGTAGCCGCGCCACCGCCGCTGGATCGGGCGTTTCCTGGGTGAGGAGCCGTACGTCCGCCCGCTCCTCGGCTCCGAAGCCGACCTCCACGAGCCGGGTGCCGTTGCCGATGGCCATCTCGGACGCGCCGCGCGGCCGGTCGTCCACGGGCATGGTGATCCGTACGGGGGCGGGCGGGCGGCCGTGCAGCTCGTTCCAGCGGGCCGCCATCAGGCAGGTGGCGACGAGGAGTTGGTCGTTGACGGTGGGGCCGCCGGGTGTGCGGGGCGGTACGGGCAGCTCGGAGAGCAGCATGGCGTTGCCGGTGCGGGGCGCGTGGGTGTCCTTGGCGATCCGTACGGGCCGGGCGAGCCCCCGCGCGCCACCACCTCGCTCGGGCGCGGGCGCGGCCACGGGGGCCGGGGTGGCCTCGGTGTCGCCACCGCCGCCGTACAGGGTGGCGGCGGTGGCGAGCACCCGCAGACAGGACGGCCCGTCGAGCGCGGTGTGGTTGACGGTGAGGACCAGCACACAGCCGGTACGGTCCGGCTCGGTCACCACCTCCAGCCGCACCGGAGGCGACGCGGTGAGCGGCGGGCACACCGCGAGCGCCCGTTCCCGGGCCCGGGCGAGGGCGTCGGTGGCGCACGGGGAGAAGCTCACCGGCTCGACGTCCGGCCCGTCGGTGACCTCCCACTCGTACCGCCGCCGCCACCACGGCCCGGGCGCCTCCCGCACCAGAATCCGCGGATGCGTCCGCAGTGCCTGGCGGAAGGCGTCCCGCAACCGCCCGGGGTCGGGCCGCCCCGGGAGATGCACCTCGATGTGCACGGTCTCGGGCTCGTCGTCCTGCAGACAGTGCCGGGAGATCTCGTCGACGGTGGGGAACGGGATCCGCCGCGCGCGGTGCGGCTCGCCCTGCCCGGGCAGGGCTACGCCACCGGCCCCTTGCTCAAGCGCAGTCACCGGCCCCCGCCTTCCCCGGCCTGCCGGGTGCCCCGCTCGCCGGGTGTACGTGGCGCGCGGGCGCGGTCGCCCGGTGCGGTGTCGTGGTGCGTCAGCACGGCCTCGCTGCCGCTCGTGGGCGTGGCTTTGGTGGCACCGGCCGTGGGCGGTGCCGGATCGGCCGCGGGTGGTGTCGGTGTGCCCGCCCCCGCGTCGGCCCGGGGCGTGCCGGAGCCCGGTGGCGTGGCCCGGCCAGGGGTGCGTGGCGCGTGGGTGGCGTCGTCCGGGTGTGCAGTCTGCCCGGTGTGGTGCGCCGCCGCCGTGCCGCTGCCCGTTGCCGCGTCGTGCGGCGTCCGCGCCGCTGCGTCGCTGCCGCTCGCTGTCGGGTCGGGGCCCGGTGGCGTGGCCCGTGCGGGCGTACGTGGCGCGCGGGCGCTGTCGTCCGCGTGTGCGGTCTGACCGGCGCTCTTCGTCGCGCGGCCGTGCGTCCGCTCGGCCTCGCTGCCGCCTGCGGGCGTGGCTTCGGGGGCACCGGACGTGGGCGGTGCCGGATCGCCCGCCGCCGCGTCGGCCCGGAACGTGCTTGGGCCCGGGGGCGCCGTCGTGCCGCTGTGCGGGGGTGTGTCGTGCAGTGGCTTCGCCACCCCGCCATCGCCGCTCGCGGGCGGTGTGTGGCCGAGGGGTGGGGTGACCAGGGTCGGGGCGTCGTCATCGGCCAGGTGGCGGGGTGGCCCGCCGGGGCTCGGGGTAGCACCGGCCGGGGCGCCACTGCGGGGCGGTACGGTCACCAGCGCCGCCGTCAGGGCCACGATCGCCAGCGCCTGAGCGGCCCCGCTGAACGCGCCCTCGCTCGCCGCCGCCGGTTCGCCCGCGCCCGTGGCCGCCACCACCGCCGCGGCCGCCATCGCCGCGAGGGCCGTGGGGGCCAGCCAGGCGGGGCGGTACCAGGCGAGGAGGGCCAGGGCGGGGACGGCCAGGGCCAGCCAGCCCGCTACGGCGACCATGACCGCCGTGACGGCCACCGTGCCGAGGATCCAGCCCGGTGACGGAGGCGCATCGGTTTCCGGAGCCGAGGCCTCGCGGCGGCGGGCGAACGCCAGACCGGCCAGGATCAGGACCGCCGCCCCGCCGCCGATGAGGCCCGCGTAGTACGTCGTCGACGGTTCGTACGTGAGCGTGACCGTGCCGCCCTCGCCCGCCGGGACGAGGAAGGCCTGCTGCCAGCCGTCGACCCGCAACGACGTCAGCGAGCGGCCGTTCAGGGTGGCCTTCCAACCGTCGTTGTGGTTCTCGTACGTCTGCAGGTAGACGGCCTGGCCGGGGGCGACCTTGACCGTTCTGCGGTCGCCCGACCAGTCCTTCGCCTGGACGGTACGAACATCCGACGCAGCGGTGGCGGGCTTGCCGCGGGTCAGGGTGACGTCGGTCAGCGCCAGCGGACCGGCGTCGCCCGCCTCCACCGTGTGGCGGCCCGGGTCGAGCCGCAGCTTGCTGCCCTTGGCCTCGTTGCCGCACAACTCGACCGTTACCGGGCGGCGTTCGACCAGGTCCTTGACCAGGCCGGAGGCGGACGTGGCGTGCAGGGTGCCGTCCACGGCCAGCGCCGGGCCCTGGCCGCAGGGCAGGGAGAAGCGGGCCTTCGCCGAGGGCGGGGTGGTGCGCAGCATGCTGCCCAGTTCGGGGATGAAGACCTCGCTCAGCCCGACCGGGAGCTGCAACTCCTGCCCGGCGACCGGGTTGTGCAGGGTCAGCGGCGCGGTCTTGCTGATGGTGATGTCGAGCCGGTCGGTGGTGATGGCGGGGAAGCGGGCCCAGCCGTTGGCGTCGACTCCGGCGGTGGCGGCGCCGTCGGGGGAGTTGATGAGTATTTCCTCGGGGCGGGTGGAGAGCCCGCCCGCCGCCGCGAGGACGATCTCACTGACGCGTTTCTTCTCCGGCCAGCGCAGATGCAGCACGGGCGAGTCGCCCGCGATCCACGCCGTCGTGATGTCGCCGTCGATGAGGTTGCGCGCGCCGAGCGCGGTGCCGGTGCGGCTGGTGGAGTCGGCGGTGATGGTGACCCGGGGGCGCTGTCCGGGCGCCACCTGGGCCAGCAGGGCGTCGAGCGCGCCACCGGGTACGGCGACGGCCTGGCCCGCGATGGAGTACGTACCGCCGCCGCCACTACGGAACTGGCGGTGCAGCCCGACCTCCGCCGACGCGGGGGAGAGGCCGCCCGGGTCGGCGGACCGGTGCAGCGAGACGACCTCGGCCGACGAAGGGGCATCACTCCGCCCGGCGTCGTTCGGAAGCGACAGCAGCCGGGTGACCTGTACGCCGGGCACGGACACCTCGGAGAAACCGGCCCCCGACAGCCCCGGCTTGGGCGCCTGCGAGCCAGTGATCGTGATCTTCAGCCACTTCGCCGGACCGGACGGCACCTTGACGGACTGCGCGGTGCCGTTCGGCTGGAGCGGGCTGTCCGCAGAGCCGGTGTCGGTCTGGACCCGTACGGAGGTGGGCGCGGCGCGCATGCCGTCGCCGGGCAGCGGGGTCAGCTGGAGGGAGTCCGGCAGCCGCAGCGTCTGCGCGAACTCGATCCGCAGCCACTGCCCCACCGGCTTGCCCGCGCTGCCCTCGGCCCACGCCGTCTCCGGGTTGCCGTCGAAGGCGCCGACGGGGTCGTACTGCGGCAGGTGGAACAGCCAGTTGCCGCTGCTGGAGGCGGACACCGAGAGCGCGCCGCGCAGCGTGGCGGTCGTCTGGTGGCGGGTGCCCGTCGTGGGCAGGATCTGGCGCGGTGGGTCGCCCGGATCCGTCAGGCTGCCGGACGGGTTCCGTTCGTCGGCGGTGTACGTGTACGAGGTGTTGGAGTTGACGAGCCCGAAGCGGGTGTCGGCGCGCCGCAAACCGTCGCCGACCGCCTGCAGCGCGGGGGTGCCGGTCCCGGGGTGGCGGTCGCCGGTGAGGACGGTGGGGCGGTCGGCCATCGAGGGGTCGGCGGAGAGTTGCAGCAGCGACTCGGGACCACCGCTGACGGCGGCCGTGGCGGACACCGGCTTGGCGCCCACCGCCCCCGGCCGCGCCACGCCCTCCGGCCGGTAGATCTCGACGGCCTGGCGGCGCGGGAACAGCCCCTGCACCTGCACCGGGGTGTTCGCCGCGATCCGGCCACCGGTCATCAGCGGCCCGAACCCGGTGACCTTGCGGTAGCCGGAGGCCTCCAGGGTGCGGGCGACGGTCTGCGGCGGTACGTAGCCGATCTGGTCCGGGTCGAGGTCGTTGCGTACGACCACCTCGTGCAGTCCGGCGCGGGCGAGGAAGTCCCGTAGCCCCGGCACCTCGCCGCCACTCAGCAGCGCCTGCTCGACCGCGTCCATCGCGCGCCGTGATCCGGCGGTGCCGAAGGGCACGAAGTCCCGTTGCGCCCAACGGGATTGGGCGAGGACGTCGAGCGGCTGGTCGATGGGGCTGCCCCAGGTGTAGAGGCCGTGCGCGGTGGCGGGGACGACGAGGGCGCGGCTCCGCGCGGCGTGGTCGTCGAGCCAGTCGGCGGTCTTCTCCCAGTAGGCGGGCAGCGCGCTGAAGCGGCCCGGCTGGAGCACCGTCCCGTTGAGATACGGCCACGCGAGCGCCGGGAGGAGCAGCAGCGCCAGCACACCGGGGAGGAAACGGCGGCCGGGGATCCGCCGTCCGACCGTGAGCACATGCATCAGCCCCAGCGCGAGCGCCAGCGCGAGCCCGGTCTGGAACTTGTAGATGTTGCGGAACGGCCGCAGCCACCCGTCCAGCCACCCCTGCACCGTCTCGTGGAACGGTCCGCCGAGCGTCCCCCCGTATCCGGCGAGGGTGATCAGCGCGACGGAGAGCACGATCAGCAGCAGCCACCGCCGCTCGGGCAGATCGCGCCGCGCGAGCCCCGCGAGCCCCAGCGCGGCGGCGAGCCCCGAGCCGAGGACGGCCACGACGGAGGCGGCCACGGTCCAGCCGCCGGGCAGCCACGCCTCGCCGAAGTGCAGATACGCCACCCAGTTGCCCGCGCCGCGCAGCGTCTCGGTGGCGGCCATGGTGGCGGTGGTGGTGTCGGCCTGCTCGATGTACGGCAGGAAGTTCTCGCCGTACACCCCGAGCAGCAGCAGCGGTACGACCCACCACGCCGTGGCCAGCAGCACCCCCGGAATCCACCACCCCAGCAGCGCCCGCTGCCGCCGCCCGGCGGGGCGGCTGAGCAGATACAGCGCCACCGGCAGCAGCGAGGCGAGCGTGGAGGCGGCGTTGACACCGCCCATGCAGGGCACGAGCAGGGCGGAGCGGGCGGCGGCGATACGGGGGAGGCTGGCCGGGTTGGTGAGCGGCAGCACGACCCACGGCAGCAGCGCCCCGGGGAGCGCGGCCGCCGAGGTGGAGCCGACGACGATGGTGAACACCGGCCACAGCGCGTACCCGGCCGCGCCCAGCAGCCGGGTCGCCGGGCTCCCGACGCGCAGCCGCTCCGCCAGCCGCAGCGCGCCCCAGAACGCCACCGCCACGATGAGGGACATCCACAGCCGCTCGGCGAACCACACCGGGATGTGGAGGAGGTGGGTGAGCGCGTAGTACGGCAGCATCGGGAACGCGTAGCCGACGTACTGGTCCGCGATCCCGCCGAAGCCCGCCCGGTCGTGCCACAGCGAGCCGAGGTCGGCGAGGAACCCGAACGGGTCGAGGACGACCGGCAGTTTGGTGTCGAAGGACATCTTGCCGGGCGAGGGCGCGAGGAACGCGACTAGGACGGCGGCCCAGAACCCGACCAGCCAGCGCCGCCCGCGCGGCCGTTCACCGGGCGCGGGCGGCGGCGGTGCGGGCGGGGTGCGCACCTGGGGCGGGGACGGGACGACCTGGGTCATGGCGACCGCCTAAGGATCAGGAGAAGGTTCCACGTCGCGACCTCCCGCAGTCCCGGCACCCGTGTGACCGCCCCGGTGAGGAACGGCCAGTAGCGGGAACGTGCCGAGACCACGGACACGTCCGCGCGGCTGCGGACGTGGCGCAGGACGGGGCCGATGTGGAGGGGGAAGAGGTTTTCGCCGAGCGTGTGCTTGGCGGCCCGGCCGGTGCGGCGCCGGTAGCGGGCGCGGGCCCGCTCGGCGCCCAGATAGTGCCAGGGCGCCCACTCGTGGCCGCCCCAGGGGGAGAGCCAGTTGGTGTACGAGACGTAGATCAGCCCGCCGGGGCGGGTGACCCGCGCCAGCTCGCTGAGGAAGGTGTACGGATCGGCCACGTGTTCCAGCACGTTGGAGGAGAACGCGACGTCCGCCACGCCGTCCGCGAGCGGCAGCAGATACCCGTCGGCGAGGACGGCCCCGGCGGGCGGGTGGCCCCGGGAGGTCAGCTCGCCGGTGTCCGGTTCGAAGAGATAGGCGTGGGCGCCGTGGCGGCGGAACTCCTCGGTGAAGTGGCCGCTGCCACCGCCCACGTCGACCACCACCCGCCCGCGCAGCGGCCCGCCGTACCGCGCCACCTGCTGCGCGGCGTCCCGGGCGAGGAGCCGGTAGCAGTGTTCGGGGTCGGTCTGCTCCGCCATGAAGGCGCGGAAGAGGGCGACGGAGCGACGGATCGACGGGTCCCGCAAGCCGCTCACCGCCAGGGTCTGAGGGACGACGACATCGAGACGGGCGGAACGGGTGGCAGGGGTGGTGGCGCCGACAGATACGCCTCCGCGGCCACGGCCCGGAAGCCCCGTACGGTCGCGCTCCACCGGAACCGCTCCGCGCGCAGCCGCGCCGCCCGGCCCAGCGCCTCGCGCCGCTCCGTACCGAGCGCGAGCGCGCACCACGCGGCGGCGAACGAACTCTCGCCACGCGCCAGCACACCCGTCACCCCGTCGTCGACGGAGTCGCGCAGCCCGGGGATGTCGAAGCCGAGCGTGGGGGTGCCACGGGTGGCCGCCTCCATCACCACCAGGCCCCATCCCTCGATCAGGGAGGGGTGCAGCAGCAGCCACGCCTGGCACAGCAGCCGGTGTTTCTCCTCCTCGGTGACATGGCCGGTGAAGGTGACCCCGGGACCGGCCATCGCCTCCAGCCGGGCCCGCTCCGGGCCGTCGCCGACGATGACGAGCCGCCCGCCGGTGACCGGACGCACCCGTTCCCACAACCGCAGCAGCAGGTCGACGCGCTTGTACTCGACCAGCCGACCCATCGCCAGGAACACCGGCTCACGGGAGGCGGGCAGCAGTGGCCCCGGCTCCTCGACGCCGTTGTGCACCACCCGGATCCGTTCGCGGTCGACGCCGAGGGAACGCAGCGCGGCGGCGGTGGAGTCGGAGACGGCCACCATGAGGTTGCCACGGTGGGTACCGGCCAGCGCCCAGTGTTCGAGGCGCCTGCCGAGCCGGGCCGCAGGTCCCCGGAAACGCAGCTTCCAGAGGTCGGTGTGGACGTGGTTGACCAGGCACAGGGTGGGTCCCCGGTGCCACAGTGGGGCCAGGTAGGGCAGTCCGTTGCACACCTCGACCAGCAGATCGCAGGGGCCGACCCGGTGGGCGAGGGTGTGCGGGGTGCGCAGGAAGTGGCCCAGCTCGCCGAGGGTGCGCCCGTGGCCGCCCGCGGACACCACCTGGTAGCCACGGGCGTCGGCGGGCCCGCCGCACACCAGGGTGACCTGGTGGCCATGGGCGGTCAGCCCCTCGGCGATCCGGTCCACCAGCAGCTCGGAGCCACCGGCCGCCGGATTGCCGAGGTCGCGGCGGGCGAGGAAGACGATCCGGTGCGGGATGCTTTCCGGCGGAGTGGTGGCCTCCGGCGTGGCATCGGGGGGTGCGGCGGGG
Source organism: Streptomyces sp. NPDC059850 (assembly GCF_042731515.1). NCBI lineage: Bacteria > Bacillati > Actinomycetota > Actinomycetes > Kitasatosporales > Streptomycetaceae > Streptomyces > Streptomyces sp. NPDC059850. Next base: position 16,910 of record NZ_JBHWJI010000001.1, on the reverse strand, counting down.
GACGGTCGTACGTGCTGGGGCATGGCGTGGTGCTCCAACTCGCCTCAGGGTGCGGAGACTTCGTAGGAAGACGTACGGAGAGAAAACCTGCGGAGAGAACGAACGTGCCGAACCGGGGGTGTGCGACGAAGTGTGCGATGGGGTGATGCTCGTGGGGTGGTTAGTTTTCGCTTCCTTGTTCGCCCCGGCTACTCACCGGCGTGACAAATTACGGTCCCCGGACACCTGACGCTTCATCACTTCGCGCAGTGTCACTCACGCGTGCCCGCCTCCCCCGCACCACCAGCACCGCTCCCGCACCCGCCAGCACCGCCCCGGCGATGCCCGCGGCCAGCGGCGCCGTCTCGCCGACCAGCTCCAGCTTGCGGCTGTCGGCCCTGGCCAGCTTCACCTGGCTGCGCTGGGTGGCCTGGGTGAACTCCAGCCCCTCGCCACGCAGCAGCGTCACCCGGTCCCGGTTGCCACCGGGCGCGCGCAGGGTGACCTTGGGCGAGATCCCGGCGAAGATGATGCGGCCGGTGCGGCGGTCGGCCACCAGCTCGATGCCGGTGTTCGCGTACCACTCCTCGGCCTGCACCTGGCCCTGCTTGCCCCGTCCGACCAGCCGCCCGGGCACCTGGCGGGTGCCGGTGCGGGTGGGCTTCACGGTGCCGGTGAAGCGGTAGCCCTCGTACCCCTGGACCTTCGCGGTCCCGTCGAAACGGAGCGGGACGGTGGCGCCCAGCGTGCTGTCCCACCAGCGGTACGTCTGCTTCTTCACGTCGAACGGGAACTTCAGGTACGCGTCCCCCTGGAACGGTGTCGGCGACTCGCCGCAGCAGTGCACCGGCTCGTTGGTGCGGCGGTCGGTGACCCAGCGTTCGGTCTTCCACTGGAACGCCCGGCGCGGGTCCTTCAGCGGCAGGGTGCGCGGGGTGTCGACGGTCGTCGACACGTCCCAGACGGCGCGGCCCGTGCGGTCGCTGTCGTGGACGTCGCCCAGCACCCGGCGGGTGATGGTCAGCCGCTGGTCCCGCCGCTCCTTGACGGCGTTGGTGTCGAAGTAGCTGCCCGGGCCGGTGAACACCGTGGTCACGTCGGTGTCGATCGGTGTGCGTTTCGCCCGCGGCTCGACGTACCAGGCCAGCAGGGGTGCGAGGACGAGGAGGAAGACGCCGAGCCCGAGCGGGATCAGCGAGAGTGGCCAGAAAGCGGATGATCTGGGTGATACCGAGCGGCGCATGGCAGGCACTCCGTCTCGATGCGGCCGGATATTACCGGCGAGTCTTAGGCCCGGGACCGTAAGCGCAGGGTTGACGGAGTGTCAATCCTCCTCCCATGCTGGTGAGTTGCCGGGCCGGGCCGGTGCGCACGCCATACGGAAGGGGCTCACCGCGCCATGCCCAGACTGCTCGCCGCCGCTGTGACCTGCGTCCTGTCCGCCGCCCTCGCGGTCGGCGCGGCGCTCGGCATCGTCGCCCTGCTGGGCGCCACGCCCGATCAGCCGAACGTCCCCCTCGTCACCTTCCCGACCTCGTCCGATCCCGGTGCCACCGCGACCGCGACTCCGGCGGGCGACCGGTAATCCGGTCATGGCGTCGCCGTTACGTTCCGCCTGGCGCGAGGTGCCCCGCTCGCGGGTGCGCCACTTCGCCCGGCTCGCCCTGGACGAGGTGCCGGTCCTCGCCGAGGACATCTTCCGCGAGATCCGCCGCGAATACCCGAACCTGGTCATCGTCCCGGACGAGAACGGCGAACCGGTGGCGCTGGTGGGCATCCGGCGCGCCCTCGAACACTTCGTCCAGTACGTGTCGGACGGCTCCGGCGGCCCCGGCGAACACCCCGAGGTGTTCCAGGAGTTCGGCCGTGGCCAGGTGCAGCACGGCCGCAGCCTCGACTCGCTCCAGGCCATGTACCGGCTGGGCGTACGGCTCGCCTGGCGCCGCCTCGCCGAGATCGGCCAGCAGGTCGAGATCCCGGCGCCCGCCATGTACGAACTCGCCGAGTCCGGTTTCGAGTACCTGGACGGGCTGGTCGCCGAGTCCATGCGCGGCTACGCCGAGGCCGCCGCGCGCCAGGCGGGGGAGCGGCTGCGGCTCCAGCGGCGGCTGCTCGACCTCCTCCTCGCCGAACGCCCCCGCAAGAGCCCCGCCGACGCCGACGCCCTCGCCGATGTCCTCGCCGAGCGGGCCGCCCGCATCGGCTGGCCGCTGCCCGAGCGGGTCGCCGTCGCCGTACTGCTGCGCCCCGCGCGCGAGGCGCTGGCCCCCGCCGTCGGCCGGGACGTCCTCCTCGACATGGAGTGCGAACAGCCGCGCATGGTCCTCCCCGACCCCGAGGAGGCGGGCCGCCCCGAGCTGCTGCGCCGCGCCACCGCTGGGTGGTCGGGCGCGGTCGGCCCGCCCGTACCGCTCGCCGAGGCCGCCAAGTCGCTGCGCTGGGCGGCGGCCGCGGTCCGGCTGATGGAGCGCGGGCTGCTGCCCGCCGGGGAGTTGCTGCACTGCACCGAGCACACCGAGGCGCTGGTGCTGCTGCCCCCGGAGGAGCTGATCGACGCCCTGGCCCGCCGCCGTCTCGCCCCGCTCGCCGGGTGCGGCCCCGCCCAGGGGCGCCGCCTCGCCGAGACGCTGCTGGCGTGGCTGGAGACGCGGGGCGGCGCGCCGGAGATCGCGGACCGGCTGGGGGTGCATCCGCAGACCGTGCGCTATCGGCTCCGCCAGATCAGGGAGCTGTGGGGCGACGAGGTGGAGGATCCGGACCGCCGCTTCGAGCTGGAGTTGGTGCTGCGGGCGCAGCGGCTCCGCGGCGACCTGCTGCCGCCGCTGCCGTAGCGTTTTATTCACCAGTCCTGTCAGCGGTTCTGTCGGCGGTCTTGTCAGCGACTGCCAAGGTCTTTGCGCAACCGTTGCCGTGAGAAGTGGCCTATGCGTAACCTATGTTCGCGATACCGGTCAATAGCCGGGATCTCGAACACTGTTATCTGGACCAGAAGGGGTGGGCGAACCACATGGGACGCCTCGTGCCCGCGGTGACCCGGGCTCTGGACATTCTTGAGCTGTTCCTCGACGGCGACGGCACACTCTCCGCCCCCGAGATCACCCGCCGCCTCGGGCTGCCCCGGACCACCGTCCACGAGCTGGTGACCACTCTGGCCGCCCGCTCCTATCTGGTCCAGGTGCCCGAGCAGCCCGGCCGCTACCGGCTCGGTGTGCGCCCGTACCAGCTCGGCAGCCGGTACGCGGAACAGCTCGACCTGGCCGCCGAGGGCAGGCAGGTCGCCCAGAGCGTCGCCGAGACCTGCGACGAGACCGTCCATGTGGCCATTCTGGAGGGCACGGACGTCATCTACATCGCCAAGGTCGACTCCACTCACGCCGTGCGCATGGTCTCCGCCGCGGGCCGCAAGCTGCCCGCCCACTGCACGTCGGTCGGCAAGATGCTGCTCGCCTCCCTCCCGGAGGACGAGCTGACCGCCCGGTTCCCCGAGGACCGGCCGCTGGCCGCCATGACGGACAACAGCATCACGTCCCCGGCCGAGCTGCACCGCCACCTGGCCGCCGTGCGGGAGCGCGGCGTCGCGGTCGAGCGGCAGGAGTCCAACCCCGATGTGAGCTGCGTGGCCGCCCCGGTGCGGGATTCGGCGGGCAAGGTGGTGGCGGCGCTGTCCATCTCGGTGCCGACGATCCGCTGGAGCGAGGAGCGCCAGGCGGAGCTGGAGGAACTGGCGGCCAAGGGCGCGGGCGAGCTGTCCGTACGCCTCGGACACCGGAGGGGACGCGGCATATGAGCGGGCGGTCGAGCGGGCGGGTATGGGACGTGGCGGTCCGGGCGACCGCCGAACTGGGCGAGGGCCCCACCTGGGACGCCGCCGCCGGGCGGCTGATCTGGGTGGACATCCTCTCCGCCCGCGTCCACACCTACGACCCGGCCACCGGGCGGCACACCACCCTGGCCACTGAGCAGCACGTCGGCGCGGCGAAGCCGCGGGCGGGCGGCGGGCTGGTGGTCAATCTGCGCGATGGCGTGGGCCTGTACGACTCCGCGTCGTCCCCCGCCTCGTCCTCCGCGTCGGCCTTCCGCTGGCTGGTCCGCGACCCCGTCCCCGGCCGCCGGGGCAACGACGCGGCCGTCGCCCCGGACGGCTCCCTGTGGGCGGGCACCATGCGCTACGACGAGCGGGCGGGCGGCGGCACCCTCTCCCGTATCGGCTCCGACGGCGCCGTGGCGGAGATCCTGCCGGACGTGGCGGTCAGCAACGGCACCGGCTGGAGCCCGGACGGCCGCCTCATGTACTACGTCGACTCCCCGACCCGCCGCATCGACGTCTTCGACGTCACGGGCGAGGCCGTCACCGGCCGCCGCCCCCTCGCCCACATCGAGGACGGCGCGGGCTTCCCGGACGGGCTGTGCGTCGACGCCGACGGCTGCGTCTGGGTCGCCCTCTGGGACGGCGCCGCGATCCGCCGCTACACCCCGGACGGCACACTCGATCGGGTGATCCCGCTGCCCTTCCCCCGCCCCACCGCATGCGCCTTCGGCGGGTCCGGTCTCAGCGACCTGTACGTGTCCTCGGCGCGCGTAGGCCTGGGCCTCACCGCCCCACCGCTGGCGGGTTCGGTCCTGGTCATCCCGGACGCGGGCCGGGGCCTGGCGCAGCCGTCGTTCGCGGGCTGAACCACCGGCGGACCCACCGGCCCTCCGCACAAGATCCTCACACCGGGTAGGCCCCACGCACTCCGCAGGTCACATAACCTGCCGGGCGAAATGAACGACGCGCACACCTCCCGCCGAAAGCCGAAGCCCCGCCGCCGAGGCCGCCGCGCCCGCCGGGGGCGTGGCCGCCGGGTACTGATCATGGCCGCGGTACTGGGCCCCGTACTGGCCGCGGTGTTCGTGGCCGAACTGGCCACCGAGGGCTACTGGCGCACCCCGGCCCCGAAGCCGTCCCCGGAGTCCCCGGAGCGACCGGTGTCGGACCGTACGGAGCCTGCCGCGTCGCGTGCCGCGCGTACGGCTGCCCCCGCCGAGGAGACCAGCAGCGAGCCCGAGGCCTCGCCCACCCCCGACGACCCGGACCCGTCCGACGACAACGCCCCGCCGTCCCCGGACGCACCTCGCGCCCCCTCGCCCGGGGACGACCCGGCCCCCGACCCCACACACCCGGCCCCGCCCTCCTCATCGGCCCCGGCCCCCACCCCGTCGCCGACCTGCACCCGTTTCCTGTGGTGGTGCGCCTGAGCCGGGCGCCTATGACCAGGGACAAACTCACCGTTGCTCCGCTTGGGGGTGGCTCTCAGGCCATCCCACGTTCAGGCCGCTCCGGCACATTTCGCCTGTCCGGGCCCCCAACTCAACAGGAGCGACCATGTCCACCCCCAACCGCCGAGGCGTCCTCTCCGGCGCTGTCGGCGCCGCTGCCGGTCTCGTGATCGCCCAGACCACGGCGTCTGCCGCCTCGCCCTCGCGGGGCCCCGAGCGGCGCGAGCCGCTGGCCGCCGGGCCCGGTAAGAAGTGGGACCTCGACGGCAACGCGCAGCGTTTCCGTGGCAACACGTTCGTCTGCCCCGTGCCCCAGGACTCGGCGTTCTTCCACGCCGAGACCAAGGCGATGGAGATCATGAAGCGGTCCTCCCTCGCCGATCAGTACGTCTGCCTGCCGCAGCAGAGCATGCACATGACGGTGTTTGACGCCATGACGCAGAACACCCTCATCGACAAGCAACTCCCGGCCTGGCTCGCCGACTGCACCGATGTCTCCGAGGTGTCCCAGCGATTCCTCGCGCGCCTCCAGGAATCGAAGCTGACCCCGCTGAGCCCGATCAGGATGAAGGTCAAGGGCTTCCGCCCCTTCGACGCCAACTTCACGATGGACCTCACCCCCGCCGACGACGCCACCTTCCACACCCTCTGGACGGCCCGCCGGGAACTGAGCGCCCTGCTGGAGATCCGGCCGTCGGACTTCGAGACCTACCAGTTCCACTCGACCATCGGCTACCGCCTGGTCAAGCCGCTGCCATCCGACACGCCGCCCATGGAGCGACTGGCCGCCAAATGCTCCGCACTCTTCACCGGCGACGCCGCCACCGTGACTATGGAGCACCCGGCGCTCAACGTCTTCGACGACATGCTCGCGTTCCCGCGCCTGTGGCAATTGCCGAAGGCCTGATCCGGGTGCCAGCCAGCGGTCGCCGAGCAGACGGGTGGCCTCTTGGGCGGCGAGGTCCAGGGCATCGTTGAGGACATCCGGGCGGCGTCCTCCGGATCCGAGTCGCCAGAGGCGGCATGATCGACCCCGCCCGTGTGTCAGGGGGACAGCGCACGGGCGGGGCACCATCGAGCGAGGGTCAGAACGAGGTGAGAATGTGGTCCGGACTCTCGAACCAGAAATGGTGATCTTGGTGCGTGATGGTGAGCCCGAAGCGTTCCCACCCCGGACGGTCGTTCTGTTCGAACCAGTCCCAGCATCGCGCGGCGACTGCCCAGACCTCCCGTTTCCCACTTTCACGGTAGGAGAGAGGCCGCCCCCCTTCGTACTGCGCTTCGGCTGAGGACCCGTCCGGCAGGACCAGGCGCCGCATCACCCGATCGTCCTCTGTGCCGTATTGCAGTTCCACCCCCGGAAGGTGGGCGGCCAGCAGGAACTTGAACCGGTAGTCGTCGAAGGCTTCGAGGGGGATGTCCGCCTTACCTTCCTGGTGGACTCCGGGAGTGCCGGGGGCCGCGCGGGCGTAGGTGGTGGCGTCGTGTCGTGCGGCCATGAACGTGCCGCCGTCCGGGTGGAAATGGCCCTGAAGGTTCCCCTCCCCGTCTGCGGTGAGGACGGCGAGCCCGACACTGAGCGGGGGCATGACGTTGGCGATCAGCCGTCCCCCGGGCGTGACAGCCATGCGCAGCGATTGGTTGATTCGGGGCAGTCCGCAGGTGGCCACCACGCGATCGTAGGTACGTGTCCACTGATGCTCGCTCGCGTCGCAGGTCAGTACCGTTGGGCTGTGTCCGCATGCCTGGAGGCGGTCCCTGGCACTGCTGGTGAGTTCCGGATCGATGTCCGCAGTGGTGAGCTGTTTCGCGTCCCGGAGTCGATGAGCGATCAGGGAAGCGTTGTAGCCCGTTCCGGTGCCGAGTTCCAACACTGTGTGGTCGTCCGCGATGTCCAGGGCTTCGAGCATGCGGACCATGAGACTGGGTGCGGTGCTGGATGAGCTGGGCGTTCCGATCCAACCGCCCTCGACGGCGTGCATCGTCGCCGGGTCAAGGTGCGTAACGAGCGTGGCATTCGTGTAGATCGGGTCCTGCCATGCGGGGCCGTCGCTGGCGTTGACTCGGCGCCATACGGTCGGGACTCCGCCTTGGTTCTGGTAGTAGTGCGGCACGAATTCGTGTCGTGGAGTGTCTTGGATTGCCGCGCGCCAATGCGGGGAGCGAAGATCCTCCGACGCCTCAAGAGCGTCGGCCAAAGCGCGGGCCTGTGATCGCCAGTTCAAGAAGTGCACCAGCCTTTCAGGGTGTTCGCGACGGCATCGGCCAGCGCGCATTGATCGTTGAGCCACGCCCATTGGCCAGACGGATTGGCTTCCAGGAATGTCCACTTGCCATCGGGGCGGACGATGAAATCGAAGGCGGCGTAGGTAAGCCTCATTGCCTCCATGTACGTGGCGACCGCCCGGCTGATCTCCTGTGGGGTCTCGACGGCGGAGTACGACAAGGCGTCGTAATAGGTACGCCAGTCGAGGCTGGCGGCCTCGCTGTGTGCATCGATCCTGACACTGTGGCAGGTACCCCCGATCGAGAAGAGACGGACCTCAAAGGCGCCCTCGATCCACTCTTGAAACAGGTGAGCGGTCGTCTCGATCCCGTTCAAGTCGCTCAGGTCCACGACGCGGGTGTACATCGTTTCCACGCCGATGGACTCATGGGCAATGTAGGGAATGCCCATGGGTTTGGTGATGATCGGGCCTTGGGTGTCCTTTGCGAATTGCGTGACCGCGTCCGGACAGTTGGTGATCAGTGTCCGTGGAGTGTCTAACCCAGCGTTCGAGGCCGCACGGAGCTGTTCGGGTTTGAACTCCGCTGCGGCGGCGTGGCTTGGGTGGTTCATCCATCGGGGCCACCCGGCGGCAAGCCCTGTCAGGATGCCGCCAAACCCGATCCGGGCTGCGCCTCGCGCCCAATGCGCGTCTGACACTGACAGGTCAGGGAACGTGACTTGATTCGGCCGGTTCCAGTACACCGCCCTGACGTCTGCCAGTTCAACGCTGCGATGAGCTGTTACGAGTGTCCCGGACCATGCCCCGGACCCGTTGTGATGGCCGCGCAGTTCCACCTCTCGGGGGAACTGCGCGGTGTCCATCCGAAAGACGGGCACATGTGCGGTGCGGAGTGCTTCAACGACCAAATCAGTCGCCGCGTCATGCAATCCGTCCACGATCAGGACAGTAGTCACTCGATCACGCCGGGGTCGCCGCCCTCGTCCGAGGGAGGCGGGTTCTTGATGTCGCCGTCCTGGTTGGTTTTCTGTGAGGTTGCCATGGTCGTCAGCGGGGTTCCGTCCGGGTACGCGGACGTCTGGGTTTCCGGGTTGTAGACGGGGCGCAACCCGGTCGCTGATTCGGGCAGGGGCTGCCGTACCAGCGCGCCACGGACCGCGTAGGGCCTGATCGCGCTGGGACTGACTGCCACCGGTACAGGCGATTGGAGGGGGATCGGGGATGCGAGTTGCACGGTATCTCCTTGGGTCTCGGTGATGGATGGGACCGATGGTGCCCCCGCTGCTGGGCGAACGTGAGTGGGTTCTTCAGCAGCGGGCTTTGCTACTCCCCCTGGTGGTCGGAGGGGGAGTCCCGCCCGGCGCACCGGGGGATGCGCTCGGACGGGGGGCTTGAAGGGGCGTTGTGCCCCTCGACCCGTTCCGGGGTGCGGTCATTCAGATCGGAACATGTCAGTCTTTTCTTTGTCTGCGAATGCACCTCTATCCCTGTGTTGGAAGCACCCTGCCCCGCAAAGCGGGAGTCTCCGGGGTGCCCATAGGTCGCATGCATGTCCATGTCGTTGATGACCGTATGAAAAAGTTCAAGGCTTCTTTCGCGGGCAGACTTCTCAAGCCTGGACACCAGCTCGGCGCACAGCTCGCAAGATTCCGGATCAACGGGGCCGCTTCGAGGCACGAGCAGACCGGTTAGGGGGTGCACTGTGCGAGATCCTTTCTGGTGGTACCCACCCCTGCCGGGATTCTGAATAGGACGGGGAGCCACAAATTCAGTACGTCCGGCAGAGGCGGAGCTAATCACTGGCCAGCGTGACGGCCTCTGCGTCCCGCCAGGGCCTGTCGAACTCGCCTGAACAACTGGTGCCTTGCGATTTCCTGTCCTTCGCTGCCTTCACACATGTGACACTCGAAAGGACAGCGCGGGTACTCAGGGCGAGGCAGATAGACCGCACCCGATTCGTCTTTGGTGCCGCCGTACTCTGTCCACCAATCTTTCGGCGAGTCCTCATGCGGCGTGCCCGCGAACTGGCTTTCGTTGCTCTTACATGTCTCGTCTGTCACAACATTCGCCCCATCGGGCCGAATTGATTCCGCCGCCTGATGTCCTCGCGCATGCGCTCCCGAAGCTGAGCCATCAGGGGACTGTCGCCGCCCTCGCCCTGGTTGTGCTCGGGGCCGCCGTCAGGATCGGCGTCAGGGCACTTCGGGTGGCCGCAACTGCACACGGGCCAGGAGGGTGCGGATCGAATCGAGGGCTCGCCATTCTCGGGGTGGTCGACCTTCACCGCTCCGTCCCCCTATGTGCATGGAAGAAGCGGGGGACGTACGGAGGTGCCGGGTCCGTGTCCCAGAAGATCGGGGCCCGCTGGTCAACCGGGACTCGGGGCAGGTGAAGGGTGGGAGGGTCCTCGCGCAAGGTCGGACACGGCGAACGGGCCGGGGTCAGGACAGGCGGCGAAGGCGCAATGGATACGGGACGAGTCGCGAGGTAGGTAGCGCTGTGCCGTTCTGGCTGTCGGCCAACCAGGCGCGGTAACGCCCGCAGTAGCCGTTCCGCCAGTCGAGCGATCCTCTTCCACACGTTGGCGCTCCCCTCCGGTGTCTCCATGGCCCCGGCAGGTGGTAGAGCACCTGGAGCCCCCTCGCTCTCAGTAGTCAGTCAACAACGGATCGCTGAGTCGAAAGTGCACAAGAAGTGCACAAGTGCCGGGGCGCGGGTAGTCGGCCCTGAGAGACTGGCGACCAAAAGCACTCTCGGCGGGAAGAGCGCAGTTCATGGAGACAGACACCGTTAGCCCGGGCGCGAACGTCGCGCGCCTTCGCAAGGACCGAGGTTGGGGCCAGGAGTATCTGGCACGGCGAGCTGGCATGTCCAAGTCGCAGCTCGGCAAGATCGAGCGCGGCGAACGCGCCCTCAGCCAGGTGATGGGGGCCGCACTCGCCACCGTGTTCGGCATCACGCTGGACGAACTCCTCAAACCCGCTCCCGTCCCGGCCGGGGACGAGGACAGCCTTAATTCGCTTCGCGCCGCCATTCGACGATTTGACCTTCCTCAAGGCCCGCCGGACGAGCAAGTGGCTCTCGAACATGAGGTGGCTGAGCTACTTCAACTGCGAGACGCCGCCGACCTCAAGCGTGTGACACACAAGCTCCCCGACGTCCTGTCACGAGCGCAGGACTCGGCTCATGCGACCGGTCAGCCGCAAGACTGGGGCAGGGTCGCCGACGTCTACAGCACGGTGTACTGGCTGGCCGCACGGCACCGCTGGATGACCTTGGCCGAATTGGCCGTAGCGAGGCAGAAGCAGGCCTCGGAACGAGCCGATGCCCTCTCCCTGGCGATCGCCGCACGCGATGAGGCCGGTACCTTCCTCAATGGCGGTGACTTCGCCGGAGGATTGGCCGTCATCGACCGTGCCGTGGTCATGGCTGAGACGACGCTGACCGGCCGGGACCGCCATCTCGGCCTGGGAATCCTCCATCTCCGGGGAATGACGCTCGCCGGGCGTCTAGGGGACGTGGCGACGGCTCAGCGTCACGTCGAGGCAGCCTGGCATGCTGCCGAACTCGTCGGAACAGACCTGAACGTCCGGGGAATGCTGTTTGGCCCTGACAACACGGCCACCCACGTGATCGCGACCGAGACGGACACCGAGCAGTACCGCGAGGCGGTGGCAACGGCCGCCGATCTGTTCCGGGAGGGCACTGCGCTGCCGCCGACCCGAATCGGCCCGACGCACATGAACGTATCGAGAGCGAAGCTGGCCCTCAAAGACCGGGATGGAGCACTCGACTCGTTGGCCGAAGCTTGGGAAGTGGTCCCGCAGATGGCCAAGGTGCATCCCACGAGCCAGGAACTCAGCCGCGTTCTCACTCACCTGCACAAGCGCAGCAACCCGAAGCTCAACAGGATCGCCAAGAAGGCGGGGATCAGGCTGTGACCTGTGGGCCGCGTGGCCGGGGCGTTGCGCCTTAGTCTGCATGGGTGACCGTCGATCTGGTTCTGCTGCCGCGTGTCGCCTATCGGGGGCGGGAGGTTACCGCGCCTCGGCTTCGGGCGCTGCTCGCGTTGCTCGCGGGGGATGTGCGGGCGGGGTGTGGTGTCGAGCGGCTGGTGGCGGGGCTGTGGACGGGGGAGTTGCCGGAGCGGCCGGTGAAGGCGGTGCAGGTGCGTCGAAGATCGTTACCTGATAACGAGGAGAATGGAACCGGTAAAACCGGTGATCGGCCGCTCGCGAGCGGGCGTGACCAGTGCATTGCTCTGCGCCCCTCTTTTGGGTGATGGCACTCGGGCGGGTTTCGAAGTAGTTTCAAAGTCATGAGCGCCGAGAGTGCAGCCGTGAACTTCTCCGAGCTGGTGAACAAGAACAAGCAGACGCTTGCCCGGCTCCAGGAATCGCCGAGACTCCTCCTGCACCGCAGAGACGGCGAGGATCTAGTCCTCACCACCGCGGCCCGGGCCGAGCAGGACCAGACTGTGGTGTCAGCCGCCACCCGGATGCTGACCGCGATGGCTCGCCGGGAGCCCGGCAGCATGGAACTACTGCTCGACATACTGCCGGACGCCTTCCCTTGGGTCCGGTTCCTGCCGGAGCCCGATCTCCACGCCTTCGCCGTCGAACTGGTCGACACCATGCGCGCCGCTGACTCGCTCGGCAACAACGCATCCGTCGCCCAACTGCTCATCGCCTGGGAGCACACCGCCGAGGTCTACTCCGACCCCGAACTGCTGGCCGCGCTGACACGGGACCACGGCGAAGACTACGGCCCGGTACCGGACCCGCGGAACGTCGCGTGACCGCAGGCCGCGGCGACCGTGCCGCACCCCCGGCACCGGATGGCCACTGGGAAGTCCGCTTCGCTGACGCCGCCTCGGCCAAAGGCTGGGAGAGCCTCGCCCAGCAGGCCAGTGAGAACACCTACCGCGCCTGGATCACCATGCGCACCACCCCCAGACCGGCCACCGAGACATCCCGGCACCACCGCCTCAAGGGCGGTCTGGCACATGGAACCCACCGTGGGCACATCTGCGAGCAGTGGCAGATCGAGGTGACCGGCGGCGGCCGCATCTGGTACCTCCTCGACTCCGTCCGGGTGACTTGCTGGATCACCTTCGCAGGCACGGGGCACCCGCGAGCCACAGACCGGCGCTGACAACCACGTGGACAGCGGAACAGGACGGCGAGAATCACGGCCTGCCTGCGGCTGCGGCGAGGCACGGGCCACCTCGGCGGAGCGTACTCACTTTGACCGGGCCGCACAGCTGGGGCCGTTGCGCCTAGTCTGCATGGGTGAGCACCGATCTGGTTCTGCTGCCGCGTGTCGCCTATCGCGGGCGGGAGGTCACCGCGCCTCGGCTTCGGGGGTTGCTCGCGTTGCTCGCGGGGGATGTGCGGGCGGGGTGTGGTGTCGAGCGGCTGGTGGCGGGGTTGTGGGCGGGGGAGTTGCCGGAGCGGCCGGGGAAGGCGGTGCAGGTGCTCGTGTCCAGGGCGCGGGCGCAGCTGGGGGCCGATGTCATCGTCGGCACGCCGACCGGGTATCGGCTCGCCCTCGCCGAGGATCGGGTCGACAGCTCCGCTCTGCTGCTGCACGCCGCCGCGAGCGCGGAGCGGGCCAGGGCCGGGGATCACGCGGGGGCGCTGGCGGCGGCCGAGGCCGGGCTTGGGTTGTGGGAGGGGAGCCCTGACGGGGGCGGGGAGGCGGAGGATCCCGTGGCCGCGTTGCGCGCCGAGCGCGCGCCCGTCCGGGGCGCGCTCGTACGGGCGCGGGCGCTCGCGCTCGCCCGGCTGGGGCGGTACGCGGAGGCGGCCGGGCCGCTGGCCGGGGCCGCCGCGGAGCGTCCGCGCGACGAGGAGGTGCTGGCCGAGCTGCTGCGCTGTGAGGCGGCGACGGCGGGCCCGTCCGCCGCGCTGACGCGGTACGAGGCGTACCGCCGTGAGCTGCGCGAGACGCTGGGCACCGATCCGGGCGCCGGGCTCCGGGACGTACAGCGGGAGCTGCTGCGCGGCGGCGAGGCGCCGGTGGTCCGGCACGGGGTGCCGCACGAGCCGAACCCGCTGCTGGGACGGGACGAGGACATCGCGGCCGTGGAGCGGTTGCTGGGTGCGTCCCGTGCCGTCACTGTCGTGGGGCCCGGCGGCCTCGGCAAGACCCGGCTGGCGCACGCCGTCAGCCGGGGGGCAGAGCAGCGGGTGGTGTACTGCGTGCCGCTCGCGGGTGTCACCGCGGACGAGGACGTTGCCGCCGAGGTGGCCTCCGCGCTCGGTGCGGGGGAGCGGCGGCACGGCGCGCTCGGCGGCCATGCCGCGGCCGATCCGGCCGACCCGGTGTCCGGCATCCTCGGTGTGCTCGGCTCCGGGCCCGCGCTGCTGGTGCTGGACAACTGCGAGCAGGTCATCCGGGGCGCCGCCGACCTCGTACGGGCCCTCGTCTCCGCCTCGAAGGACCTGCGGGTGCTCGCCACCAGCCGGGCCCCGCTGGGCCTCACGTCGGAGGCGGTGTACGCGCTGCCGGAGCTGTGCCCCGACACCTCGGCCGAGCTGTTCACGCAGCGGGCCCGGGCCGCCCGCCCCGGCGTGGCGCTGCCGCCGGACACGGTGGCCGCGCTGTGCCGCCACCTCGACGGGCTGCCGCTGGCCGTGGAGCTGGCCGCCGCGCGGGTGCGGGTGCTGTCGGTGCCGGAGATCGCCCGCCGCCTCGGCGACCGGTTCGCGCTGCTGCGCGGCGGCGCGCGCGACACCCCGGAGCGCCACCGCACCCTGCACGCGGTCGTGGAGTGGAGCTGGAACCTGCTCGCGGAGGACGGCAGGGCGGCGCTGCGCACGCTGTCCGTCTTTCCTGGCGGCTTCTCCGGCGAGGCGGGCGAGAAGGTGCTGGGGGAGGACGCGCTGTCCCTGCTGGAGCAGTTGGCCGGTCAGTCGCTGCTGACCGTCGTCGATACCCCGGTGGGGGTTCGGTTCCGGATGCTGGAGACCGTACGGGAGTTCAGCGCGGCCCGGCGCGCGGAGGCGGGCGAGGAAGAGGCGGCCATCGGCCGGTTCGTCGCCTGGGCGCGGGACTTCGGGGTCGCGCACCACGACTGGCTCTTCGGCCCGGAACCCCTGGCGGCCGGGGAGTGGATCAGACCCGAGCAGGACAACCTCGTACTGGCCCTGCGGTACGCCCTGGCCCGTACGGACGGCCCCACCACCGCCGCCCTCACCGCCGTCCTCGCCGCCCTGTGGTCCACCGACTCCGACTACCCCCGCCTCGCCACCCTCGCCGCGGACACCGGCCCGCCGCTGTCGCACTACCACCCCGAGCCCGGGTACGTCGAAGTCGCCCGCACCGCGGCGGTGTTGTGCACGGCGGGCCTGTTCATGAACTTCGGCCCGCACGTCGTACGCCACCTCGTCACCCTCCGGCGGCTGCCCCCGGCCCCGCCGGACACGCTGCTGCGCGCCACCTCGGTGGTGCTGAGCGCGGTCCCCGAGATGCTGCCTCCCCGCTACGACGTGCTGCGGAAGCTCTGCGACAGCGAGCGGCCGCTGGTCGTCGGCATCGCCGAGTGCGTCGCCACGTACGTCTGGGAGTACGAGCACGACATCGACGGCGCGCTGGCCTCGGCGCGGCGGATGATCGCCGCGCTGGCGGCGAGCGACAACCCGTCCCTGGGGGTCATGGCCCACTCCCGGCTGAGCGAGCTGTGCTTGAAGGTGGGGGAGGGCGAGGCCGCGTACGGGTACCTCAGGACCGCGCTGGAGACGCTGCGGCGGCTCGGCGGCGAGCACGACTACATCGGCATCCGCTGGGGCCTGGCCCTCGCCTGTCTGCAGCGCGGCGATCCCGACGAGGCCGAGTACTGGCTGCGGCAGGCGGAGGGGGACAGCGCGCGGCAGCAGGACGCCTTCTACAGCCCCGACCTCGGCGTGCGCGCCGAGATCGCGCTCACGCGTGGGCAGACGGAGGCCGGGCTCGGCCTGTGGCGGGGCGCCGTGGAGCGGATGTTCGAGGCCGGTTCGCCGTACGGCGGCGACCCCTGGGTCGACCAGTGGGCGCTGCAGATCCACTCGGCTGCGGTGACGGCGCACGCCCACGCCGGTCGCCCGGAGCTGGTCGCGGAGCAGACCGAACGGCTGCGGACGCTGCTGTCCGGCCCGTCCTGCCCACCCATGGAGCTGCCTGTTCTCGGGACGGTGCTGCACGCGCTCGGGATGGCGGGGATCGCGTCGGGGGACGTGGCCGCCGTACGGATGATCGCGCTGGCCGAACGGCTGCGGGTGCTGCGCGAGTTCCAGCCGACGATGTCGGCGGCCCGCGCCCGGCGGGCGGCCGAGGAGGCCGACGGGAACGCTGCCGGGGCGGCGTACGCCGACGCGGTGTCGGAGTACGCCGCCCTCGGGCGGGACGCGTTGCGGGAGGCCGCCCGCGCGCTCATTTCGGGTCGCGCCTGAACAGCGACTTCGACCAGAAGTAGCCGAGCACGGTCAGACCCAGGGACCAGCCGATCGTGATCCACCCGTTGTTGCCGATCTCGCTGCCGAGCAGCAGCCCGCGCAGGGTCTCGATGGCGGGGGTGAACGGCTGGTACTCGGCGATCGGCTGGAACCAGCCCGGCATCGCGTCGACCGGCACGAAGGCGCTGGAGATGAACGGGAGCATGATCAGCGGCATCGCGTTGTTGCTGGCCGCCTCGGCGTTCGGGCTGGCCATGCCCATCCCGACGGCCATCCAGGTGAGCGCCGTGGCGAAGAGCACGAGCAGCCCGAACGCCGCCAGCCACTCCAGGAGCGTGGCGTCCGTGGACCGGAAGCCGATGGCCACGGCGACGGCGCCGACGAGCACCACGCTGATGACCGCCTGCAGCACGCTGCCGACGACGTGCCCGATGAGCACGGAGCCTCGGTGGATCGCCATCGTGCGGAAGCGGGCGATGATGCCCTCCGTCATATCCATGGAGACGGATACCGCGGTCCCTGCCGGGGTGGCGCCGATGGTCATCACCAGGATGCCCGGGACGAGATAGGCGATGTACTGGGAGCGGTCGGCACCGCCGCCCCCGATGCCCGCGCTCATCACGTCGCCGAAGACGTAGACGAAGAGGAGCAGCAGGACGATCGGCGTCAGGAGGATGTTCAGCGTGAGGGAGGGGTAGCGCCGGGCGTGGAGGAGGTTGCGGCGCAGCATGGTGGCGGAGTCGCGGACGGCGAGGGGGAGAGTGCTCATCGGACGGTCTCCTTGGGCTGGTTGGGCTGGTTGGGCTGGTTGGGGACGGTGTTGTCGCCGGTGAGGGCGAAGAAGACGTCGTCGAGGTCGGGGGTGTGCACGGTCAGTTCGTCGGCCTCGATTCCGGCGGAGTCCAGCCAGTCGAGGAGGGAGCGCAGTTCGCGCTGGCTGCCGTCGCTGGGGATCTGCAGGGCGAGGGCTTCGTCGTCCCGGGTGGCCTCGCGCAGCGTGGCGGCGGCG